>JADHOF010000035.1 GCA_016779125.1 Verrucomicrobiia bacterium
ATTCAAAATTCAGAGCCTTCAAATGTTTAGTCGCGACGGGAAGGCGCAATATTACACGCGGAGGAATTTTCTTCGATCGGGTCCAACTGATGCGCTCGGATCGTCCCGATTGTCCTCGGGGAATTCACGGGACAACGCGTTCAATCTTGGAGAGACCCGCGATTTCATGCCGCAGATGGGCCCCATGCTCGGCTACGCGGTGACAGGGCATCGAGCCCGGCGACAGAACACACCGCGAAACCAAGGCCATCCGCGCCACCATCGGAAACAGCACGGCAACCGAAAACCCCGTGTTCAAATCCGAACTCATTTGACTTCGGATCCACCCCTTCGTCCCCGGGAAATCCGAAGCCCTATCGGACCTTCTTCGTCTTCTTCGCCGAGACTCTGAGGATTTCTCCATTGCCCTGCGGAACGGTGCGCGCCGTGTTGAACAGCCGTTTCATTTTTCGGGCGATCTCCGGATGCTCGGCGGAGACATCGCGCTCCTCGGATTCATCCGTCGCGAGGTTGTACAGCTCGAAGGTGGTCTTGTCCGGCTCACCGACACGCAAGCGGTGCGCCTTCCAGTCGCCCATGCGAATGGCCTGCCATCCCGATTTGCCGTCCGTTTCCCAGTAGAGATAGTCATGCTTCTTCTGCGTGCCCTGATTCAAAAGGGCGGGGAGAAAGCTGACACCATCCACCCCGTCCGGCACGACGGCACGCGCCAGTTCAGCGACGGTCGGCAGCACATCCCAATGCGCCGAGATATGCGCGCTCTGCGATCCCTTGGGGATCCGGCCCGGCCATCGGGCGATCATCGGGCATCGAATACCGCCTTCGTAGAGTTCAAACTTGATCCCGCGATAAGGGCCGTTGCCATCGAAGAACTTGGGGTCCGCGCCTCCGGCGGACGTCGGGCCATTGTCGCTGGTGAAGATGACCAATGTGTTCTTCGACAAACCGAGCTCGTCGATCAGATCGACAATGCGTCCCACGTCACGATCCAGTCGGGACACCATTCCCGCGAACGCGGCATGGGGGGTTGGTTGATGAATGTAGTGCTGACCGCCGGGCGTGCCATAGGGTTTGGTTTCCTCAATCTTGCCGATCCAAGGTTTCAGATCGTCATCGGGAACGTCCAGATCCACATGGGCCAGCGTGTATGGCAGGTAGAGAAAAAAGGGTTCATTCCGATGTTCCCGAATGAAACGCATCGCCTCCCGCGTAAACTCGTCGTGACTGTAATGCGTGCGTTTTTCAGGATTGCCCGGAAAGAATATCTTTTCCCCGTTGCGCCAAAGAAACGGCGGAAAGTGGTGATGCGCGTTCCCTTGGTTCAGGTAGCCGTAGAACAGATCAAAACCCTGCTCCCATGGCACCCCGGTGGTTCCGGCCTCGCCGACACCCCATTTTCCGAAGGCGGCGGTTCGATAACCGGCAGACTTCAAGACTTCGGCGATCGTCACGTCTTCCGGGAGCAAGGGCCCGTGACCGTTCTTGCGCACACGGGTGTGTCCCGTGTGCTGCCCCGTCATGAGACAGCTCCGGGTCGGGGCGCACATCGCCGCGCCTGAGTAGTGCTCCGTAAAACGCATTCCTTCAGAAGCCAGCTGGTCGATGCGCGGGGTCTTTAAAATCTTCTGCCCATAGCAGCCAATATCGCCGTAGCCGAGATCGTCAGCCAAAATATAGACAATGTTGGGTCTGGCATCCGGCGAGTCCGCGTGGACTCCGACAGCCGGCAATACCGCGAGCAGAATCACTTTGAGAATCTGATGGCTTTTCATGGTTCTTAATCTTTCCGAAACAGGTTTTCGCGATCTTACCACTTCGAATGATCCCGGCTGGCGGCGCGGTCGAGATGCGTGTAACCGCCATCCACGAAGACCAGCTGCCCCGTCGTGTGGGCGGACACAGGCGACGCGAGGAAGACGATCATCGCGGCCAGCTCCTCCTTGCTGGTCATCCGATGCCCCAGCGGCACGAGCGACTCGATCGCCGCGCGTGTCCCGGCGGGGTCCGGCAGGGTCTTGAACCAGTTTTCATATTGCGGTGTGTCGCATTCCGCCGGCACCACACAATTGACACGAACACCGTCCCCTGCCAACGCCACCGCCCATTCCCGGGTCAACGCGTTCACGCCGCCCTTGGCCGCCGCGTAGCCGCTGGTGCCCCCCTGCCCGGTGACGGACACCTTGGAGCTGACGTTCACGATCGCCCCGCGCGCCTTCCGCAAGTGCTCCCGGGCATGATGCGTCATCGCGAAGACATGAAACAAATTCCGCTGGAGCGACTCCATGAAGGCTGCGGGCGGCTGGTCCAGATTCACACTGTCATTGACGCCGGCATTGTTCACCAACACGCCGATGCCGCCGAACTTCGAGACCAACCCTTCGACCGAGCGACGGCACTCCTCCTCCCGTGTCAAATCCGCGACCAGCGCGACAGCCGCCTCACCTAATTCCTCAGCCAGAGCCGACGCCCGCGCGGCATCCCGGTCCACGATACCCACGCGCGCGCCTTCCGCGACAAGCATCCGCACCGTCGCCTCACCGATCCCGCTCGCCCCGCCGGTCACCAGCGCCACGTTTCCTTTAAGTTGAAGATCCATTGTTTTTTTCAGAACCAGAGCATCGTCTGGAGATAACCATAATTCGTGTCGCCCTGCCCCGTTCCACCCGGCGCGCGCCGCATATAGTCGCCATTGAACACGTGGGCAAACCCCGTCTCAAGACGCCAGTTTCCCGGCAGAACATCCCAACGCAACCGCGCCTCAACCTGTTGCCCGACGTAACTGCCGCTGCCTCCGCCCGGATCAACCAAACCGCTTCGCCCCTGCCCGTCCGAGGAGGACGCCAGCCAGTAACCGCGATGAGCGAACATCACGTTCCAACCCCGCGCAGGCTTCAACACCAGTCGCCAACCCGGCGAGACCATGTTCACACGCCCAAACTCTCCGAAGATGCCCGTCGGGCCATGCTCAAAGCGGTTTCCACCGAACAGGCCGTCGAAGCGCCCGTTGTCGCCGTCAGCCGGATTTCCGTCCCCGCTCACATAATCGAACTGCCCGGCCACCCGGGGTTTCCACGGAGCGTCAAAAGTGTATCCCGCCGCCACGTGTTCCATATGCGCGAGATGATCCAGATCGATCGTGTCCGCCGAGGCGGTTGTGGCCCGGGAGCGGCCGAACTGAAACGCCCCCTCCAGCTCGAAATCAAACACACCCACACCAGGAGCCCTAAACCAACGCAGCCCCGGAGTCAGCAGCCGGCGATTTCGCGACGCGCGTTGCGGCGAATCCTCCTCGTACAAGCCGAACAGATAAACCTCGCCGGACGAGTTCATCGGCAGCTTCGGCATGCCGATGAACAAGGACGCGAATTGAAGATCGAAACTCTCCCGATCCAGCCGCGACTCGTTCGCCAGCAAACTCCCCGCATCCCCGGGCAAACGCACAACAGGCAGGCCGTAGAAGGCCCGCAGCCTGCCGCCGGAATCGGTCGTCCGAGAAAACTCCAGGCCGTTGAAGCTGTTGATGGTGTTCCGAAAGCGGTTTCGCGCCACCGATCGTCGGCCCCCAAGGTCCATTGTCTGCCTGCCAAAACGCCATCGCTTGCCCGCGTGATTCAACTCGGCGTAACCCTGTAGCAACTCCAGCGCGTTCACATGCCCGGCGTTCAGGGGCGTTCCGGCGTCCGCCAAGGCCTGCCGTGAATCCAACATCTCTCCCAGAACGCCAAAAGCTTCCCCTCCAACCCGCGCCTTCAAACTCAGCCGCGAACTGAAAAGCTGATCTCCTCCCGTCCGCCCCGTCCTGAACTGCCCGTCCAAAGTCTCGTAACGAGCACGATACTGCCCGTCCAACGAAACCCATTCCGGCAACCCCATCTTCTCTCCCAAGCCCCACTTCTCCGCTGCGCTCAATTCAAGTGCAAGCAGAGCGACCAACAGGGAGATTGGGCGGGACATCCGCATGGAATACCAGCTCCCATGCCATGCGGTCAGTCCCAAAACCACATTGCTCCCCCGCTCCGCTCCGCCTATCAACCCGTGCATGACGCGAATCTCTTTTTTGATCCTCGCCCTGGCGATGCTCACCGAAACCCGGGGCGAACTGATCAACGGTCGGGTCGAACTCTCCGACTTCAAAATCCACCGGGACTTCCCGTCCGGCACCGTCGCGAGCGACGGCACTTCCTGGCTGGCCTACATCGAGCACGACGGCCGGGCGGATCGACTCCGCATCGCGCGACATACCAAGGACGGCCTGGAGCCGGGACCCTATCTCTCCGAACCCGGCGTCATTCATCAGCCCACCCTGACCGCCGACACTCGCGGCGGGCTCTGGTGCTTCTGGGGTGAGCTGGATGATCGCGGCGTCATCCGACTGCGCGCCCGGCGATTCCACGGAGGCAACCTTGAGCCCACAACGGATCTCGCGACCTCGGCCGCCAGCGACAGCTTCGCGCACGCCGGAACAGACCCGACCGGCCGGGTCTGGGTGACCTGGCAATCCCTCCGGCGAGGTCAGGCGGACGTCTATTGCCGCCATCTGGATCCCGCCACCCGGCGGTGGTCCGAAGAAATCCGGGTGACGCAATCCGACGGTGGCAACTGGGAGCCACAAATCGCCTTCGCCGGCGGCGACGCGTGGATCGCCTACGACTCGTCCCGCACCGGGGAATTCAACCTCCAGCTCGCCCGCGTCACGCCTCGGGGGATCGTCACCGAACACCAGCTCACGGACAGCCCGGACTACGAGGCCCGGGTCTCGATCGTGGCGGACGCCCAACGCGACCGCCTCTGGATCGCGGCCGAACGCGGACGCCGCCGCTGGGGGCTCGACTCCCGAGGGCATCAGCCCGAGGACGCGCTCAACGGGCAAAAGCGAATCCTGCTGGGGCGGTTCGATCTCAAGACATCCCGCTTCACGGAGGTTCCGGTCGCGGGCCAGGGCCGGCCTCTTCCCAAGGGCGCGTCCAATGTCAATCTCCCCGTCGTCGCCCTCTCCCCAGACGGCATGCCCCTCCTCGCCTACCGGGTGTTCACCGCGAACCGCTGGCAGATCGCCCTGATTCGACACAACCCGGAAGGGAAACACTGGACCACGCCCAAAGTCATTCCGGACAGCAGTTTCGGACAGGATCGCCGCGCGACCTTTCTGCCCACGGCGGGGAATCGACTCCAGCTCGCCTGGCCGTCCGACAAACGAACGACAAAACTATGCGGCACGGCAGCGGTCTATCTGGGCGAAGTGGGCCTGGATGAACTGAGCGTCGACAAACGCGCCGAGGCGTCGCTCCGCTTCCTTGACGCTCCCGAACCCTACCTCAACGGCACCACGCCCGATCGCGCCCACGACGACCACCACACCTGGGTCATCGATGGCGTGCCGCACACGCTGCTCTGGGGCGACCTCCACCGACACACCGACTTCTCCAACTGCCGCACCGGCTTCGACGGCTGCATCGTCGAGCACTTCCGCTACGCCTACGACATGGCCGCCCTCGACTTCATGGGCACGTCGGACCACACCGACATTGGCAAGCCTTACGACCCCTATGAATGGTGGCAGACCCAGCGCCTGGTCGACGTGTTTTACGCACCCGGCAAGTTCAACTCCCTCTACGCCTACGAGCGCGAGCAACGATTTCCGTGGGGCCACCGCAACGTCGTCTTCCCGCAACGCGGCGGGCCGATCGTCTACATCAAACGCAAGCTCTACGAAAACTCGTCCTGGCACGCCCTCTATCCCAGCAAACCCGGTCAGCTTGAGATCGATCCTCCCGAACTCTGGAGCATCCTCCGCCAATACGGCCGAAAGGTCTCGGTCATCAGCCACACGGGCGCGACCTCCATGGGGACGGACTGGGACCGCTACGAGTCCATCGACAACCAGGTGGAAAACATCGTCGAGATTTTTCAAGGCGCGCGCGTCAGCTACGAAGGACTCGGAGCCCCTCAGCCCACCGTCGGCCTCACCCAAACCGAGCCTTACACACCACACAAGCGGGGCGTGAAAGGCTTCCCGATGCCACCCGAACCGATCGAAGATTTCATCAACAAGGATCACAATCGGGGTGTCTATCAGCGCGCCTTGGGCAACGGCCTCAAACTGGGCGTCTTCGCCAGTTCCGATCACGTTTCCACCCACACCTCGTTCGGCGGCGTCTACGTGAGGGAGATCTCCCGCGACGGCATCATCGAGGGATTCAACGCCCGCCGCACCGTCGCCGCCACCGACAAGATCTTCATCGAGTTCGGCGCCAACGGCAGCCCGCTCGGAACCCTTGTCCAATCAACCGCGAAGCCGACCCTCCACATCGCCGTTCACGGCACCGCACCCCTGAAGCGCGTCACGATCGTCCGAAACGAGACGAACCATCACGTCTTCGAGCCGGCCGGCAAATCACTGAGCACCGAATGGATCGACCCCGCGCCCGCCGCCGGCGAAAACCGTTACTACCTCCGCATCGAACAATCCGACGGCAACATGGGCTGGTCCTCCCCCGTCTGGGTAAAGTCCGAATAGCCCCCGGCCTTGCCTTTTGCGTCGCGCCGGCAATGATCGCGCCACCCATGAAATCCCTCTCCCGCATCGCCGTGTTCGGCCTGGCCGCGTGCCTTTTCGCGGCATCCGCCCCCGCCGCCAAGCGCCCGAACTTCCTCGTGATCATGGCGGACGACTGCACGTTCAACGACCTGCCTCTCTACGGGGGACAGAACGCAAAGACGCCGAACATCGACCGCCTCGCGACCCAGGGCTTGACCTTCAACCGCGCCTACCTGGCCGAGGCCATGTGCCAGCCCTGCCGCTCTGAACTCTTCACCGGTCAGTTCCCGATGCGGAACGGCTGCGCGTGGAACCACTCCGCGAGCCGCCCGGACACGAAGAGCATGCCGCACCTCCTCAGTCCGCTCGGCTACCGGGTTGGCATCGCCGGCAAGGTGCACGTGAAGCCCGACAGCGCCTATCCCTTCGAGAACGTGGCGGGCTTCGATCCAAACTGCGTCCGCGACCCGACCCTTAGGCATGATCTGAACGCGGTGCGGGAATTCATCAGCCGCGATTCGGCCCAGCCGTTCTGCCTCGTCGTGGCCCTGGTCGAGCCCCATGTCCCGTGGGTCATGGGAGACGCGTCGAAATATCCGCCGAAGAAGATCCAGCTGCCACCCAACATCGCCGACACGCCGCGCACGCGCCAAGACTACGGGAGTTACCTCGCGGAGATCACTTATATGGACGGACAGGTCGGCGAGCTGCTTGAGACTCTGGAAAAGTCGGGCCAGGCAAATGAAACCCTCGTCCTCTTCACGTCGGAGCAAGGTTCGCAGTTCCCGGGCTGCAAATGGACCAGTTGGGATACCGGCGTGCACACCGCGTTGATCGCCCGTTGGCCCGGCCGGATCGCGGCCGGCAAGCGAACCGACGCGATCGTCCAATACGCGGACGTGGCCCCGACCTTTCTCGATCTGGCGGGCGACCCGGCGGCATCGGGGAAATTCGACGGCTCCAGCTTCGCCGCCGTGCTGCTCGGCAAATCCCAGACCCACCGGCCCTTCGCCTACGGCACACACAACAACGTGCCCGAAGGCCCCGCCTACCCCATCCGCACCGTCACCGACGGCCGATACCGCTACATTCGCAACCTGCTGCCCGAGGAGATCTACATCGAGAAACACCTCATGGGATCTCAAGGCGCTGGCAAGCTGAACAACCCCTATTGGGCCACGTGGGTCTTCACCGCGTTCGATCGCCCCCGCACCTATGAACTGGTGAAGCGATACACCCGCCGGCCGGCCGAACAGCTCTACCTGACGGCCGAGGATCCCTACGAGCTGCGAAACCTCGCGAACGAGCCCGCCCACGCGAAAACGAAAGACCGCCTTTCGAAGGAGCTCGACCGCTGGCTCGCCGAACAGGGAGACCCCGGCATCCCTCAAGACACGCAGGCCGCCCTGCAGGCCGCCCGCCAAGGAAAACATCTCTACACGCCGGCGGACTGAATCCTCCCGGCCGCCCTTTCGTCCGATCGCGCATTCAACCTTTCCAAACCGCATGAACCACCTCCTTCGACTCATTCCGTTGGCCTCGTTCGCCTTTGCCGCCGCCGCTTCCGACGCGGATTGGAATCAATGGCGGGGTCCGAACCGAAACGGCGTTCTCCCCGTCGGACCCAAACTCGCCGATGTCTGGTCGTCTGACGGGCCCCGACAGCTCTGGGAAAGCGATCCCATTCCAGCCAACGACCTCGGGGGGCACGGCAGCGCCGTCGTGGCCGGTGACAAGGTCTACATGAGCGTCGTCTGGCACGAGGACATTCCGTCGGACACCCGCGTGATCGACGATCTGGTCATGCGCAAACTCGGGGCCCGCGGCGTGGATTCGCTCGGAGCGGATCTGGTCCGGGAACTCGACGAAACGGTCCTCAACCTCAGTCCCCGGCTGCGCGGGGACAAGCTGCAGGAAACCGCCGAGAAGTGGGTGGAGGAACACCTGGATAAAAAGCAGAAGCTCAGCCTCGCCGACTACATCATCTCCCGCTTCAAGAAAGGCCGGAAAAACATCCCCTTCGCCGACTTCGCCAAACTGGAACAGATTCAAGGCAAGGTCTTTCCCGACGACGCGGCCTTCCGCGCCTGGGTTGACACGCAGGGGTTCAGCGAATTCGTGAAGGGCGAGGTCGTCCGCGCCGTGCCGCCCACCAAACGGGTCGCGCAGGACACCATCGTCTGCCTCAGCCTCCAGACCGGGAAGATCCTCTGGAAGGCGGCCGCCCCGGGAGAACCCAAGGGGCGCAACTGCTCCAGCACACCGGCGGTTGCCGAGGGCCACGTCTACGGCATCGGCAGCACCCATCTCTATTGTGTCAACGCCGAAACCGGGAAAATCGTCTGGTCCACGCCGGTGAAACGAAAGGGCGTCGGCTCCTCGCCGCTTGTCATCGACGGCATCGTCGTCGTTCACGCCAACGACGTCACGGCCTACGACGCCAAAACCGGTACGCTTCGATGGGAACACCCCAAACTCCGCGTCACAAACTCGTCCGCGACCGCGTGGCACAAGGACGGGCGGACCTTCATCATTTCGAACACCCGCGACTCGCTCGTCGCGATGAATCCGGCGGACGGCGAGATCCAATGGACCCTCGCCGCCGGAGGCGATTGCACCCCGGCGATTCAGGGGGACTATCTCGCCGTGCAAAGCAACAGCGACAAGCTTGGCTTCATGGGCTTCAAGCTCGACGTCAAGGAACCGAGGAAGCTTTGGAACATTCCCTTCCTCGCGCGACGCACCCAGGCCAGCCCCATCATCGTCGGGGACCTGGTTTACCTGATCGACGATTCCACCGCCCGTTGCGTTGAACTCCAGACCGGGAAGCCCGTCTGGAAACAAAAAGTGCAGTCCTCGATCACGTCGCCCGTGATGGCCGACGGGAAATTCTATGTGATCACCGATCGCGGCAACAACCTCACCATGTTCCGTCCGGACTCAAAGGAGCTGACCGAACTCGGCAAGCATCGCGTGAAGGCTCTTTCCTGTCCCTCACCCAGCGTCGCCGGCGGCTACATGCTGCTGCGTCAGGAGGACAAGCTCGTCTGCTACGACATCACGGAGGGCCAGCAACTCGCGAATTGAACCGAAGCGCCCGATCACCGCGAAGCTCCCACATTGCCCGCGAGAAAATAGTCTGTTAGACGCCTCCCGTGATTATCGAATACAAGTTCATCGTGAAAGGCGGGGAGACCTTCACCTTCGAGGTCGACACAAGACGGCCCGCCGAAGATTCCGAGGACACGGTGGACCTGCCATTCTGGACCAAGCTCGATTTCCACAAGTGCTCGAACTGCACCCTGAGCGAGACGGAACACGAGTTCTGCCCTGCGGCTTTGGACGCGAAACGCATCACGCAAACCTTCAAGGACATGCTCTCGACGGAGGAAGTCCGCGTCGAGGTCACAACCCCGGACCGGACCTACGTCAAGAACACGGACTCACAAACCGGCCTGCGCGCCCTGTTCGGTCTCGTCATGGCGACCAGCGGCTGCCCCATCCTTTCCCGCTTCAAAGGCATGGCCGACACCCACCTGCCCTTCGCCACCATGGAGGAAACCATTCTGCGCGTGGCCGGCTCGTATCTGATCAAACAATACCTCGTCCATCGGGAAGGCGGGGTTCCAGACTGGGAGTTTGCGAGTCTCAACAGCTTCTACGAGCAGATTCAGGAGGTGAACCGCTGTTTCAAATCCCGCATCGACTCCGCCTCCAAGCAGGACGCCAACATGAACGCCCTCGGTTCGCTCGTCTATCTCGCCATGGGGGTTTCCTTCTCGCTGGAGGACAAATTGAGCGACCTGGAAGGCATGGTGTTCTCCAACGATTGAACCCCGAAATCGCCCGCAAAACAGGTCTGAAAACCCGCCGAAGATTTTGGTGGAATTGTCCTTTTCCTTTGATACAGTCGCCCCCCTCTCAGCCGGAAGAGAGGCGTTTTCAAACGTCTTGCACCCGCATACGTTGACAATAAGAACAGATTTTTGAACGTGACTGCCAAAAAGAAAACCAAGGCCAAAAAGCCGGCGGCAACCGAAAAGAAGGCCGCCAAGCCCAAAGCCTCGGCCGCAGCAAAAGCGACACCCGCCCCCGTCGCGAAGGCCAAGGCTCGCAAACCGAAATCGGTCGGGTCCGCCACGCTGGACGCGATTCTCGGAATCGCCTCAACGAGCAAGAAAAAGGGTTACTCTCCCAACGGCAAGGACATCAAACCCGAGTGGCGCAAGTATTACGATTCACTGATCGAGCTGCACGAGCGCCTGACCGACCAGATGCACGGTCTGGCCAAGGATTCGGCCGAGGAGATGGAGAGCTACAGCCTTCACATGGGCGACTCCGGAACGGACAATTTCGACAGAGACTTTGCATTGAGCCTTCTTTCCTCGGATCAAGACGCCATCTACGAGATCGAAGAGGCGTTGAAACGGATCGAGCGCGGAAGCTACGGTGTCTGCGAGCTCAGCGGGAAAGCAATCCCGAAGGCCCGCCTGGTCGCCATTCCGTGGGCCCGCTTCACGGTGGAGGCCCAGGCTCAGCTGGAGCGCGAGGGCGCACTCCGGTCGAGACGCTTGGGAGCGCTGGGTTCCGTTGATTCGAAAGGATCCGGCACGGTGGACGTTGATGATTCGGAAGACGTCAGAGAGAAAACTTCAAAAGAGAAATAACAGATCATGCCACGAGAAATCGTCACTTTGGAATGCACGGAAGCCAAGAAGGAAGGCAAGCCCGTGTCCCGCTATCAGACCAGCCGCAACAAGAAGACGCAGCAGGAGCGCGTTGAAAAGAAGAAGTTCAACCCGTTCCTGAAACGCCACACGGTTCACCGCGAAATCAAGTAATCAGCCATGCCGCGCAAGAATAAAAAGGACAAGAAATCACAGGGCAACAACGGCGAGCGCCGCTATCCGCGGCCCAAGCCGAAAGTCGATTTCACCATCGACGCCCTCGACTACAAGAACGTGACCCTGCTCCGCACGTTTGTGACCGACAACGGCCGCATCCTGCCCCGCAAATACACGGGACTGCCCGCCACGTTTCAGCGCCGCATGACCACGGCCATCAAGCGCGCCCGTCAGATGCTGCTTATGAAATAGGCTCGCGTCACCAAATCTCAGCCCCCTCCTCGGAGGGGGCTTTTTGTGACCCACAGTTGCAAACGGTTCGCAACTGGAACTCCCGGCAGCAACACTGCTGATTTGAAACGTCCGCAGTCGCATCCCTTTTCCCCATCTGCCTTTCATGGACTACGTCGTCCTGGTCACCTCAATTCTCCTCGCGGCCGTCACCGTCTACGGCTTCAAGCTGGACAGCCCCCGCCACATGCGGATCGTCGCCGCGTTCGCCGGCGGATTCCTGATGACGCTGACGGTTCTCCATCTGCTTCCCGAGCTGTATGGAGCCCCCGCAACCACCCACGATCACGCACACGGTTCAGCCCGGCCGGTGGCGTCGGGACTGTTCCTCGGTTCATTGATCCTGGCCGGCTTTTTTTTTCAGGTCCTGCTCGACATGCTCTCGATGGGCGTTGAACACGGGCACGATCACACCCACTCCCACCACGGCAGCCACGATCACGACGGCCCCTGTCGTTTTCCGTGGGCGATGTTGATCGGCCTTTGCCTGCATGCCTTCGCGGAGGCCCTCGCCCTCGGCGACCACGCGCACCATCACGACACGACGTCGCGCGACTTTCTGCTCTGGAGCATCGCGGTGCACAAATATCCCGCAGCAGTGGCTCTGCTGGTGATGCTGGCTCAATCCGGCATGAGCAAAGGGCGGGCCGCAGGCTGCCTCCTGATCTTCGGTTCAATGGCTCCGATCGGCGTGTTTCTCGGCCACGTCACCATCCTGTCGGATTACTCCCGCGAACTCACTGCCCTGGTGGTCGGTATCTTCCTTCACATCTCGACAACCATCCTGTTCGAAAGCAGCGACGGACACCGCTTCAACGGCATCAAGGCCTTGGCCATCGCGTTGGGAATCGGCCTGGCGGTCGCGGCGGTGCTGCTCCACTGAAATGTCTTCCGGATCCCGCAAGATTGACGCCGCTGAAACGTTGTCGGCGGAAATCCGTCGACGAGAACATCGCCTGACGCCGCAACGACTGGCGGTCTTCGACACGCTCCGGGCTCATCCGCATCCCATGACAACGCGTCAGATCCAGGAAGCGATGACGGACGCCTGCTGCGACCTCGCGACCATCTATCGCTCCATGAAACTCCTCGTCGGGCTCGGGCTGGTGGAGAAGTTCGATTTCGGTGACGGCGTCGCCCGTTACGAACTTGCGGGCCTTCATTCCACGGACCACCACCACCACCTCATCTGCACACAATGCCAGGCTGTGAGTGAACTCGAGGAATGTTTCCCGGAAGAATTTCAGCAACGCATCGCAAAAAGGCACGGCTTCACCAACGTCTCCCACAAGTTGGAATTCTTCGGGATCTGCCCGAATTGCCGCGAAGGGGCGGCAAGCCCGCGCCCGCCCCGCAAGTGCGGTTGTTCCTGAGTTCGCACCCTCAGACTTCGGGATCCGGGCGGAGGACTTTTGGAATCACGGCCGCCATCCATATCGCCAGCCCGACCATCCAGCCCAGCGCCCCGTAAAGGTAGTGGGAGATCATGAGCTGCGGCCAGATTTCGCCGGCGATGCGGGTTGGTACGGCAAGCAATACCAACAAGGCGGCAAGGCTGATCCATGGATGAAAGCATTCGAGCTGGTCCCGATTCCCGCTATGCCCGAACACGACCCGCGTTGCCACCGCGAGCGTGATGAAACCGAATCCCGTGACGAGCTCGATATGCCCCAGTCCGACCCGCAATCCGGGCCACCAACCCGCCGCGAAGATGCCTGCGGGCAGGCAGGCGATTCCGATGATGAGGAGCGGCTGCACACCACGCGCCGACCAGCGCAGTCTTTCGAAGGGAATCTCCCACCACAGGAAACACGACACCAGAACCGCCCGGATCGTCGCCCCGACACGGGATCCAAGAGACACGTCCGCGAAATAGGATCCAAACACGGCAAACCCGGTGACGAGCGTGATCAACGCGCCGATCCTCCACGAATGCCCGGGAGCTCCGTCATCCCCATAACTTCGCCGAACCCCGACACCCAAAAAGCGCGGCAGGAGAAACGATCCCGCTCCCAACAGGCAGAGCAGTATGTATCCATGATAGGTCAGAAGCCGGAACAACAACTCGTAATCCCCCTCCAGACGCATCCGCCTGTCAGCCTCGGCAATCCCGAGCCCGGCAATCAGACACAACAGCCCCGGCAGGATCATCAGGAAACCCGGTGACGGAAGGTCCTTGCGCCGCAGGATGCGGATTCCCATCCCGCCCGTCAGAAACAACGCGTTCGCGACAACCAAATAATCGCCGGCCGCGATTTGATTCAAGGTGTAACAGATGACCAGGGCGATGTGTACACCGAGCATCGTCACCACCTCCCATGACCTCAAAGCCGGCGCGCCCAGCAGGCGAGGAATCGATGTCCCCAAAAAGCCGAAGACAAAACCGCCGTAGAACCCCATCACCATCAGCCGGGCGTGGATCACGTTCGGAAAATAGTCGATCCACCCCTGCAACATCAGCGGCCAAAACCCGACGCCGATCAAACCCGCGACACCGGCCAAGGGAAAAAAAAGCCGAAACGGCTCGACCCACAAGTCCTGAACGCGAATCCATCTGCCGACCTCTTTCCGTGGCGACGCGGCCGCACGCGCGCGCCGGGGACATTGCTTCGGGGCGGCGGTCGTTTCCATCGATCAGACGCCTTTCGCGATCTCCTCGTCGGTCAGATAGCACCCCGGGTCATCGGCCCAGGGATCTCCGTACGCCTGCAAGGCGCGAACCCGAAAACCACCGCCGCACACCTTGAGAAACTTGCAGTCCGGACAACGTCCGTTGAGACGCGGCAGGCGATTGCGCAATCCGTTCAGGGTGTCATTCTCGGTGCTCGTCCAGATCTCGCTGAAAGGCCGTTCCTTCACGTTTCCCAGTTGAAGAGCCTGCCAGAACTGGTCGGGATGCACGTTGCCCTGCGTGTCGATGTTGCTGATGCCGGTTCCCGAGCTGTTCGCGCCTCCGCCGTTCCACTCCAGCAGATCCCGAACCTCCTCAAAGCGGGCCGATCCCTCCCGTTTCATCCGCATCAGCATGTAGGCCCCGTCGACGGGTTGGTCCACCGTGAGCACCTCCTTCGGAGTTCCCGCCTCAACCCAGCGCCGGGTCCGGTCCATGATCTTGTCGAGCGCGACGCGCGAATCGGCATGGGTGACGTCTTCCAGATTCTCTCCGCGACCGCTGAAGACAAGATGGTAGAAGCAAACCCGGTTGATGCCCTGGTCCTCGATGAAGTCCAAGATCTGATCCAGATCGTTGATCGTGTGCCGCGTCAGCGTCAACCGAAGCCCGACCTTCTGCCCGACGGCGACGCAGTTCCTGAACGCCTCAACCACCTTGCCAAAGGTTCCCGGAACACCGCGAAAATGATCGTGCGTCTCGCCGATCCCATCCAGGGAGATGCCGACATAGGTGGCCCCGATTTCCTTGAGCTTGGCGGCGGCGGCCGGCGTGATCATCGTGCCGTTCGTGGAAACCGTGAGCCGCAATCCCTTCGAGCGAATCAACGAGGCCAGCTCGAAAAAGCGGGGATGAATCATCGGCTCGCCACCGGAGAGCAACACCGCCGGCACCTGAAAGGCGGCCAGGTCCTCGACGACTTCCGTCATCTGCCTCCAGTCCAGCTCGCCCGGATAGAATCGCGCGTCGCTGTCCGAGTAGCAGTGCATGCATTTGAGATTGCAGCGCCGCGTGATATTCCAGACCACGATCGGCCGCCGCTCCGCTGCCGTGCGTGGCGCTCCATGTCCGTGTCCGTATCGAAGTGCGTCTGCGGGCTGTGAAAGTCCGCCGTAAAGTTTGGTGAGGTTGAGCATCGTTCGGGTTTGTCCTGTGACCAACCCAATGGACCCCAATCCCGCCCGTGCCACCACGCAGCCCTTGCCTCACTAACAACAAAAATTGCCAATCGACCGCAATCGCGAAATCGGCGGCTAGGAAACAAACGAGCAAATGTACTCGCAGATCCCCGCCTTGACCTCGATATCAAAACCGGATTTGGCCGGAACATGAAACGTGTCACCTTGGGCGCAGGTGCGAACCGCATCCTCGCCATCGAGCTTTACTTGGCACTCTCCGGCCACAATCTCCATCTGCTCCGCGAGGTCGGTCCCAAAATGAAACGGCCCGGGATAAATCAGCCCCAATGTCTTTTTGGACCCGTCGGGAAACAGCACCGTGTGGCTTACCACCTTGCCGTCGAAGTAGACGTTGGCCTTGGTCACCGCGGTGACGTTCGAGAATTGTGCCGGAATGTTTGACATCGGCCGGAAGTGTTTCGGGAGTAAATCAATTGTCAAGCGACCGCCTACTCTCCCTCGAAAAGCCGATCGACCCAATCCAGCCCGTACTTCTGCAAACCAGGCCAAGCCTGTTCGCCGTAGATCCCACCCAGCTCCGCCTTGACGCCGGCCATCAACGCCGCGGCGGCCCGCGCACGGGCGTCCTCATCCGGAAACGCCCGTTCCGCAATGGCCGCGGCCTCCCGTTTCGCGACCTCCTTGACGCGGATCGCCCTTTCAGCCACGTCGGCGGCCAAGCCGTGCCGGCGCGCGATTTTCTGCAGCATTTCGAAATCCGAATCGGACCTTCTTGAATATTCAGCCACCCGTTCCGCCCCAGCCACGGCGGCCAGCGCTTCCCGGCGCTCGTTCAGATTCAGCCTTCTCGGATCGATTCCGTTCGTCTCCCAGCTCGAACTCAAGGCCCGCATCTCCGCCTCGCTCAACGTCAGGCCGGAAGTGCCTCTTAGCCAGCGGGCACCGGCACCGCGCCGCAGTCGATACTCCCGCCAATGGTCATCCCCAACGAGGAGCCGCAACGCCTCATCGCGTTTGCTTTCCAACTCTTCCGCCTTCGCCCGATCCGACCCGGCGAGCTGTCCGGAAAGTTGCTCGAAATGTTCCGTCACCTTCCGCACCTGCTCCAAGGTTTCGGGCGGCAGAAAACTCCAATATTCAGCCTCGGCAAACACCGCCGGAACCGCCTTGACCCCAAGTTCCTTCTCCAAGGCGTCCAGCATCTTCCTGCGCTCGCGGTTCAACTGCTCCGCCTGATCCTCCATCGCGTCGGGAATCTCCCAGTCCGTCAAGGTCCTCCCCTTCGCCAACTGGTCCCAGAACCGGGCTTGCAGCGGCTTCAACAATTCCCACCGCCGCCGCGCGTAATCATCAGCGGCCCTGCTCAGAACGATGTCGCGAATCGTGCTTTCGGGGCAACCGGCGGAACGAAGGTTTCCGACCAACTCCAGGTAGTCGTCCGATTCGACGTCGCGCCAGAGAAACGCGCGATGAACGACCACCGTGTCCATGCCCGGCGGCACGGGCACCATGAATTCGTCCGGCGGCGCATCCACGACCTCGTGAACGGGCTTCGTGTTGATCGCCTTCTTCCCCTGCTCCAGTGACGATTGCCATACCACCCCGGAGATCAAACCGCAGTTGACCACCAAACCCAGCGCGAGGATGTGACGAATTCTCACGGCTCAACCTCCTTGGCCTCCACCGGCACCGTGATCAATTCCCCAATCCACGAAGCGGTCTCGTCTCCGAGGTATTCCTTCGCGATCACGGGACCAAACACCCGTTTCAAATCCCCCTCCAACCGTGCTTTCACGGCAGCCTGAAGCAGAATGTTTTCCTCCGCGGTGATCCCCTTTGCGGCCCGAATAGATTTCATCTCATCCTCAGCCCTCACCCGGGCTTCAAACGCGGAAATCGCCTCGTTCTTCGAAAGTCCGTTCCCCGTCGCGAAGGTGTAGATCCCCCGAAAGCGCTCATCCTTCGCCCTCGAATAATCCGCAAAGCGATCGGGCCCCAAAAATCGGGCAAGCGCGACATCAATCGTGTCCGGGCCGAGCGCTTCCTTTTTCAAATCGGTAAAGCCCTCGTTGACGACGAATTCGCCGAGCAAATCACGCGCGGCGAGACGGATCTGAAAGATCTGTCGCATTTCGGCACCGGAGACCTGAAAGCCATGCGAGCCCCCCGGCACCTCGTCGCCATCCTCCGCCGCGAGAATCCGGAGCGAGGCCTCCTCCAGATGCGCGTTGCCCAGAACCGTCCCCAGGCTTGCCTCAAACTGTTCCCGGATCTGCCGCGCTCGCGCGTAGTCGGATTCGAGCAGAATGCCTTCCGTCACCTCGGCGATCGCCTCCAGCTGCTGACCGTAATAACTGATCACCCCCATGGCGCGGGCGAATTGTTCGCGCTCCATGAATCCGAAAAAAGGGGACGCAAGGGCGACCACCATTCCGTCGCCCCGCATGACGGACAAAACGGTCTCATCCACCGGAAACTGAAACAGCTCGCGGAGCAGTCCCCATTTTTTCAGACGCAGCTCCCAGGCCTGCCTCACCCGCCGCCGATCGATTTCGCCGCGCTGATCGGCGGTAATCCAAAACGGATCCCCCGATCTGCCTTGAATCCCTTGAAGCTGTTCCTCGAAGGCGTGCCCGATATCGGCGACCAAAATATCGCGGACCGTTCCCTCAGGACAACCGATCGCGCGCAGGTTGGTGGCGTAGACGTGGTAATCCTCCGATTCGAGATTCGACCAGGGCGGACGCGCCGCGATCACCTTGCGGTCCGGCCTGAAAATTCCGTTCTGCCCGATCGCACGGCCTTTGATCGCCAGCGGGTCCGACACCAGTTCCGACACCTTCACCTCAGGCGGCGAGGGAGATGTCCGCTCCCGCCACAGCCGCCAGTTCATCCAGACGTTGGCCAACGTCACACCCAGAACCAGCACAATTGTCGGCACCTTCCACATGGTGAAAATCCACCCCGAGTATCGCCGGGACAAAACCGAATGCAACGCGCGAGCCTCTTGCCGCGTCAATTCCTTGCCTCAGCCCACCGCCGATCCAACAATCCGACACGCCCATGCTCAACATCCATCACCTCGAACTGTTCTATTTCGTCGCGCGCCATGGCGGCATCATGCCCGCCGTGCGCAACATGCCCTATGGCATCCAGCAACCGGCGGTCTCCGGGCAGATCCTGCAGTTGGAGGATTCCCTCGGCGGACCGCTCTTCCAGAGGAGACCGTTCACCCTCACCCCCGCCGGCGAGCAGCTTTACAAATTCATCAAACCCTTCTTCGACGAAATCGACTCGGTCGCGGACGGAATTCGCGGCGGTGCCATCCAGACCGTGCGCCTCGCCGCCAGCGCGATCGTGTTGCGGGATCATCTACCGGCCCTGCTTCCCGTCCTTCGCGAGCGATTTCCCGGGCTGAAACTGATCCTGAAGGAGGGAACGCAGGCGCAGGTGACGGACTGGCTCGCGGCCGGAGAAATCGACCTCGCAGTGTCCGTTCTCGACGGCAAGATGCCGGCCGCCGTGCAAAACCGGATCTTGCTGGAACTTCCCTTGCAGCTGCTGGTTCCCAAATCCATGAAACTGCGCAGCGCCGAGGCCATCCTGTCGCAGGACCGGATTCCGCAGACGCTGATCAGCTTCCCCGGCAATGAGACCATGGCGCGACTCTTCCAGTCGGAGCTGACCCGTCGCAAGGTCGCCTGGCCTGTCGGGATGGAGGTCAATTCGGTCGAGCTGGTGGACATCTACGCATCCAACGGATTCGGGATCGGACTCACCGTGAAGGTTCCCGGAAAGAAAACGCCGGCCAACGTGCACGCGATCACGCTCGACGACTTCCCGCCGGTCGCGGTCGCCGCCCTTTGGCAAAACCAGCTCAGCGCGGTCGGTCTGGCACTCGTGGAAATCTTCGATCGCCACGCCGCCGCAATCACCGCCCCGGCCTGAGCACCCCGCTCACTCCGCCTTCTTCGCCGGTCGCAGCCCGGTGAGCTTGATGCCGAAATTGCCCCGCTCACGCCAGCCGAGGTAGAACTTGAACTGGTTTCGCTGAAAGGAAACGAATGGAAGCGGCAGCACGGAGGCGCGGCTGATCGCCCAATTCCAGCCACCATCGGGGGCGAAGACATTCTCAGGGCTCGGGCCGACGCGGGTGAACTCCGTGTCCGCAATGCCGATCACATAGAAGGTCAGGTTGTGAAACGGATTTCGAAGATGCCATTTCCATTCACGCCCGGAGTCATCCGGTCGGTACCAATCAGGCGGTGCCGGATCGTCGGCGTTTCCAATCCAGAAACGAGGACTGAGCTTCCGGCAGGTTGGAAACGGTCCGTATTGATTTGGGATCGGCAAGGGATCGATCTCCCGCTCGGACGCCTGCTTCCAGACCGGCGCGTGGCGGGTCTTCTGCACCGTGCCGCAACCCGCGAGCAGAACCGGCACGCATGCCGCCAGGACAAACAACCAATTCCTCTTCATCAGCTTTCGCCTCCCACCAGTTTTCCGAAGCGCTCTGCCGCCGCGTCCCATTTATCGGCATCGCCCGGGAAAAAAGATTGGACGGCGAACGATTCCGCAACCAGACGACGCCCCTCCGCCAGATCCGCAATTTCTCCGGCCGCGATCGCCTGCACCAGGACATTTCCCAAGGCGGTCGCTTCAACGGGTCCCGCCA
>JADHOF010000036.1 GCA_016779125.1 Verrucomicrobiia bacterium
GGAGGACCGGAGGAATGCTGTCAGTATGTTTCGAGCGCGGAATGTTCATCTTGAGAGTAATTCGGCATCGGCAAATCGTGCCGTTTCTCATCCACGTATACAGCAGGATTGGTGCACCGGGAACCAACGAACGGCTTTTCAGGGAATCATCCTATCCGCCGTAAATCAATCAATTCGAACGACTTGTTACGTTAAAGTTTTCCTTAGACACACTACCCCGGCGAAGCGTGTCTCCGACGGTTCCAGTCACCCCATTCGATTGACCTGTCCGAAATCCCTCCCCACAATCCCTCCGCCCGAAGGTCCGGCTCCCGTTTCCACCTTACCCAGCAGCCCGAATGAGCAACGATGGTCCACTCTTCATAGACGAATACGTCAAGCTCCACCCGGTGGATCTGGCGGATCGGCTGGAGCGACTGTCTCCCGGGGAGCGGGCGGAGCTGTTGACAAACCTTCCGCTCGAAACGGCCGCAGCCGCCTTGGCGGAAGTCTACGACGACCAGTTTGAGGAACTCACCGAGGGCCTTTCCACGGATCGCCTCGTCGAGCTGGTCGGCGAATTGGAGCACGATGACGCGGCGGATATCCTTGGAGAATTCCGGGAAGAGCGCCGGGAAGAGCTGCTGGAGGCCCTTCCCAACGAGGTCAGCGACCCGATTGAAGAGCTGCTCCGCCATCCCGAAGACACCGCCGGCGGAATCATGAACGACCGCTTCATCACCTTGTCCCGCACGGACACGGTGAAGGAGTGCCTGGCTCATTTACGGGAACAAAAAGACCGCAGCCGCGTCGATATCACCTACCTCTATGTCATTGACGAGGAAAGACGGCTCGTCGGCATCGTTCCCCTGCGCGAACTCGTCTTCTCAAAACCGGACGGACACATTGAGGAGATCATGGTGCGGCAGGTCCAGTTTCTCCGCGTCGATGATGATCAGGAGGAGGTCGCGCGCCGCTTCGACGATTACCGCTACATGGCGCTGCCCGTTCTGGACCGAAGCGGAAAACTGGTCGGAGTCATCGATGCCAACGACGCCTTCGAAGTCGCCCAGGAGGAGGCGACGGAGGACATGCAGCTCATGGTCGGACTCTCCGGCGAAGAGCGCTTCTCCACCCCGTGGAAGACGTCACTCCGCCGACGGCTCCCTTGGCTCTTCGTCAATCTCGCGACGGCTTTTCTGGCAGCGATCGTGGTGGGATTCTTCGAGGAAACCATCGCGAAATGGACCGCGCTGGCAGTCTTCCTCCCAATCGTCGCGGGACAGGGAGGGAACGCCGGCATGCAGACCCTCACCGTCATCATTCGCGACATGGCCCTTGGAGATCTTGAGCCCGGCGACGGCAAGCGGGCGCTCTTCAAGGAGACACTGCTGGGCCTCCTGCATGGAATCGCCATCGGCATGGTCGTCGGGCTGATCGGCTGGGCGTGGAAAGGAAGCCCGGAACTCGGACTGATCGCCGGAGCGGCCATGCTGCTCAACCTGCTGGCCGCAGCGCTCTCAGGCGTGCTCATTCCCTTTGGCCTCAAAGCCCTCAAGATCGATCCCGCCCTCGCTTCCAGCATCATTTTGACAACCGTCACCGACGTGGCGGGGTTTTTCTTTTTCCTCAGCCTCGGAGCCTGGGCGATCAAAAACATGAACTGACTTCGGACAACCATGGCTCCGTCCTCTGATCAAACATGGACTTTTGCCCGCATCCCACTTATCTAGGGCTTCCACCTACCCCAGCCGGAAATGCATTCACTCAACGACAAGACGCTTAAAGTCTCCGCCGCGATCGAGCGGAGGGAGATGCCCGACGGCACCCGCCTGCTCAAACAACGCCGAACCGGCGAGTATCTTGCCCTGGCTCAGGACGACATCGACATCTTGCGCCTGTTCAACGGCGAAAGGACGGTGCAGGAAGTCTTCCATGACGTGCTCGTCTCCGGCGAACGGCCCAAGATCCGGGAGTTTTACGATCTGGTATTTGACGCGTTCGAAAAAGGGTTTCTCTTCGAGGGGGCCAAAGAGGACAGGAGCGCCCGACGCGTCGGTCACGACTGGCCGGTGATGAACTCACCGATCTCGGCGCTGTTCCTTCCCATCTTCCTGATTCTTGCCGGCGTGGTCGCCCTGACCCAATGCGTCATGTCACTGACCCCCTCCCCGGTGGAATGGCTGCTGTTGCCGGTCTTCACCGGGCTCACCCTCAGCTTTTCCTATCTACTCGCCGGCGCCGCGCTCGCCGCCTACGGCCGCCAAGTTTACCGCCCGGTGATCCGGATGGACTACGGCCTTCCCTATTTCTGGATCGATACCCGCGACGCCTTCATGGGGGGGCGCCAGTGCGAAACCCTCGTGGCCCTGAACACCGTCGCCGCCCCATTCGCCATCGCCTTCATCGCCTGGCAGACCCAATGCGTCCCCCTCTACCTCGGAGCCTGGATCGCCGCCATTCTGCTCAGCGCACCCTTCGGTCACACGGCCGCCCACCAATTCCTTTACGCCGCCTTCCGCAAGGCCCACTTCGTTCCCCGCAACGCCGATGATTTCATCGAGAACAAGCTCCTGTCGCAAATGTTCAACTGGAAGGAGGAACTCGCGGAGGAGAAATACTTCATCGCCTATTCCACCTACGCGATCCTGTGGCTGGGCGTCATTTTCCGATTCTCGTCGGAACTGATGAACGAACAGGCGAGCCTGATCTTCGACGATCCCAATGCCATGATCCCGGTCGCCGCCCTGGCGGCGGTCGTCGCGGCCCCGCTCCTCTACGGCGGCTGGCTGACCCTACGCAACCTCTGGCGCTGCACGGCGCCGAAACTCTTCCGCGCCGAGGCAAAAATCGGAGCCAGCGCCCGCGCCTCATGGAAGCCGGACACCGACGAGCTGGTGAACTTCCTGGAATCAATCATCCTCTTCGCCGAAATGCCGCGTGAAGATTTGAAACGCGTGGCCGAGGCGATGAGTTTCATCCCCGTAAAGCCCGGCACTTTGATCATCCGGGAGCATGATCGAGGCGATTTGTTCTTCGTCGTCTACCACGGGGAAGTCGAGGTGCTGAAGGAGAACGACGCCGGAGTTGCCAGCGCGGTGGCCCGCCTCGGCAAGGCCGACGTGTTCGGCGAGATCGCCCTTCTCGAAAAAAGCTCCCGCACCAGCTCGATTCAGGCCGTGACCAAATGCGACCTGCTCGCGCTCAAAAAGGACGACTTCGACCACCTCATCGTCGACACACTGGGAGCACAGAAAATCCGTCAACTTGTGCAGGTCTGCGCCTTCCTCAGACGTTCGCCCCTCTTCAAGGACTGGCCGTCCCGATCACTCATCAAGATCGCGAACGAATTCACCTTCGAGGATCACGCCGCCGGCAATCAGGTCATTTCCGAAGGCGAACGAAACGAATTTTTCTACCTCATCTACGAAGGCAACTTTCAGGTCAGCAAGGACGGCAAAAATGTCGCCACCCTCGGCCCGGGCGATTTCTGCGGGGAGATCAGCCTGCTGCGGGGAACAACGGCCAACGCCAGCGTGACAGCGGCGCAACCTTCGCGGGCCTTGAAACTGGACAAGGAAAGCTTCCTTGATCTGGTAAGTCAGGACTTCGTCATGGCCCTCGCGCTCGACCGCGAGGCCGAACGCCGCGACGACGAAACAGGAGGACTGGAATGAGCGTGATGACGAAACTGTTGCCCATCGCGGCAATCGGCGTCGTGGGGGCGATGAACTCCGACGCCATCAAGAACAATCTGGACATCATCAGCCGGGCAAAGGTCGCGGCCACTTCCGGAATCGAAATGCGCAATGTCGCGGACGCGGTCGCGATTCAGTTCACGGAAAGCCAACGACTTCCCTTCCTGAACTTCGGCAGATTCCTCGTGGAAAACACGGTGGAGAAAGGAGGGGCGGAAACCCGCGACCGTTCCAAGGACATGTGGGGGGCCCCCTACCGCATCTACATGAACTATCAAAAGAAAGGCTTCGAGATTCGGTCCGCCGGACCCGATGTCATTTGGGGCAGCACCGACGATCTCCAATACCTTTACGTTCTGCCCGGCTCGGACGTACAAGCGGCGCTCGCCAAGCAGGCGGCCGAATGGCAAAGACTCGTCGCCTACTACAAACAGCTCGACGCCGAAAACGGAGCCAACGCCGATGCAACCGATCCGCAAATGGACGCGAAGAACTCCGGCAGCCAGAACGCTTCCAAGACGAACGACGCCGAATTGAAACGCTTCCAATCCCAGATGCAGCGGGCGGAGGCCGGATCCGCCTCCGCCAAACTCTCACTGGCCGAGCGCTTCATTCAGGGCGACGAGATCGTGGAAAAAGACCCCGCCAAGGCGGAGCAGCTTCTTGAGGAAGCCCTCGAAGGCATCGACTCTCAAATCCTCAAGACCAAGGCCGAGAATCTTCTCCGTCTCATTCGGGCTTCAAAGGATCGCTAGCCTCCCCCCTCACCATCGGAGGGCGCGTCCTCCACCAAGCCGCGAGGACGCTTCCGATCACCGAATGCACCGTCGCGGAGATCGCGCAGGGCACGGCTGGCAGGCAGATTCCGGTCTCGACGTTGCTGAAATGCTGTTTGGCCAGCACCGTGCCCAAGCCCGAGTTTTGCATGCCCACCTCGATCGAAACCGTTCGGCACACCAACCCGTCATAGCCGAAGCAGCGGGCGAACAGGTATCCAAACAAGAATCCCAACAAATGCAGCACGATCACCGCACCTGCCAACGACATGCCGTACTCCCGCATCGCCGTCACGTTTCCCCCGATGATACTGCCGCAAATGAGCGCGATCGTGATCACTGAAACCAAAGGGGCCACTTCCGTCACCGCAGAGGTCAGACGCGGAAACAAATGGTGCAGGGCCAACCCGAGCACCAGCGGCAAGAGGACCACTTTTGCCGTCGTCAACAACAAGCCGACCGCAGGGACCTCCACATAGGCGCTGGCATAGAATTTCGTCAGCAGCGGGGTCATCAGGATCGCGCCGAAGGTGGAGATCATCGTCATCAACAACGACAAGGGCAGGCTGGCGCGGGCCAGGAACGTGACGACATTCGACGCCGTGCCGCCCGGGCAGCACGACACCAGAATCAGCCCGATGGCAAACTCGCGTGGCAACGACATCCCGGTCGCGACCACCCAACCCAAAACAGGCATGATCAGAAACTGCGCGAAAAAACCCAGCAGCACCGGGCGCGGCGTCTTCAAGACCTGCCGGAAATCGTCCACGCTCAGCGTGATTCCCATCCCGAGCATGATCACCCCCAGACCCCAGATGATCTTCGGCTTGTCAAACCAGGTGAACCAGTCGGGTTGAAACAAGGCCAGCGCACCGGCTATCAGCACCCAGACGGGAAACAGGTTCGTGGCGAGACGGAGGATTGTTGACATGGATCGTGGCGGCGAGTTCACCCGCCAGCGCGGGCAACGGTCAAGTGATGAATGATCTACAGGTGTCTCACCCGAAAACGACAAGGCCGCCATCCGTAGACGGCGGCCTTGTGCCCAAAACGGTTGCGGCCCAATCAGGCAGCCAGCTTATCGCCGACGAATTTCTCCAGCTTCACGGTGTCGGCGGCGAAGCGACGAATGCCGTCCGCCAGCTTGTCCGTGGCCATCGCGTCTTCGTTGTGCATCCAGCGGAAAACGTTCTCGTTCATCTCGATCTTCGCCTCGCCTGCGGATTGCGACGTCGTCTCGTCAAGTTTGCGCGAAACCTCGCCGGGTGTCTTGGCCATCTCCTCAAGCAGGGATGGTCCAATCGTAAGCAGATCGCTGCCGGCCAGTCCGAGGATTTCGCCCACGTTGCGGAAGCTCGCGCCCATGACTTCCGTTTGGTAGCCGTGCTTCTTGTAATAGTTGTAGATCCTGGTGACCGACTGGACCCCCGGATCGTTGTCACCGGAGAAATCCTTGCCGGGAACGTTCGCCTTGTACCAATCGAGAATCCGCCCGACAAAAGGCGAGATCAGCTGCACCCCGGCCTCGGCGCACGCGACGGCCTGAGCGAAGGAAAACAACAGCGTGAGATTGCACTTGATTCCGTCCGACTTCAACTGCTCGGCTGCCTTGATCCCCTCCCAAGTCGAGGCGATCTTGATCAGGATGCGCTCCCGATCGATACCGGCTTTCTCGTAGCGGGTGATCAGCGACTTCGCCTTGGCCACCGTGCCGGCGGTATCAAAACTCAGCTTGGCATCGACTTCAGTCGACACGCGGTTTGGCACGATCTTGAGAATCTCCAAACCAAACGCCGTTCCGATGTTGTCCATCGCCACACCCAGCAGCGCGTCGCCGGATGCCTCCTGTTTCGCGTCCGCCACGGCCTTTTCCACGACAGCCGCGTATTCCGGCATTTGGGCCGCGTTCAGCAGGAGGCTCGGATTCGTGGTGGCGTCGCGGGGTTGATATTTTCGAATGCTTTCAAAGTCCCCCGTGTCGGCGACGATGACGCTATGCTGTTTCAGTTGCTCCAGAAGATTGCTCATTCTCGGTAAGTCCTCGTTTTGAGATTTGTTGTTCGGTCGGCGGTTTTCACGGACCGCCCGGAACCTATCCAAGCAACCGCCGCCAAACAATCCCCGACTTGCTTTGCCCGACATCGCGGATCTATCCTCCCCCACTTCGCGCATGGACAAACGATTGACCAGAACAGCCCGGCCGGTACGCGCGGTGGCAGCCAAGCCACGTGGCTCGGGAGCCGCGACCGCTCCATCCCGCCCGTCCGGCAAATCTTCCGGGGACACCCGGCAGGCCGACTCCGGCAAGGCGAAGATTCTTGCCGTGGATGACACTGCCAAGGACTTGAGAGAGCTGCGCGACGCGTTGAAGGCGACAAGGGCCGAGGTTTTCACCTCGCAAAACGGACGATCCGCATTGGAGTTCCTCAAGAGCAACATGGTGGACCTGATCGTTCTCGACGTGTTGATGCCTGAAATGGACGGCTACGAGGTTTGCCGCGCCATCAAACACGACCGCAGAACGATGGATATCCCGGTGATATTCGTCAGCGGCAATGTTCACACCGAAGACCGGGAACGCGGTCTGGAAGTCGGTGCCTGGGACTACATTTCAAAACCGGTTGATCCGGACGAGGTGCGCATCCGAATCCGAAACGCCCTTGAGATAAAGCACGCGCGGGACAAGCTGAAGGTCTCCCAGATCATCCCCGCCGACCAGGTGAAGGAGCAGCTCCAGCTCCAACAGCGAATGGTTGAATTCCAGCAGGGAATGATGACCACGCACTGGCACAAGCGCTTCGGACAACTGGCCGCGAATTTTCTCGAGGAGCTCAAACATCCGCTGACGTCCGCACTTGGCAACATCCGCATGTTGATGGTCGATGACCGGATCGAAAGCCGCCATCGTGACAAGCTCGCGATGGTATACGCGCACTTTCGAAAAGTTGAGGAAATGCTCAAACGCCTCCTCAACATCTCCGAGCGCGTCCCGCACCCTCAGATCGTCCACGTGGCCGAGGTCGTGAACGACGCGGTGCAGCTGCTCAATCTTGAGTTGCGATACTACGACATCAAAACGGTCATCCAACTGGACCCCACAACCCAGGTGGTGGGCATGCCGAGCGAGATCGGACGGGCCGTCATCTACCTGATTCACAACGCCATCGAGGCTGTCACCTACCGGCCTCGCATCTACTCGGAATTCACAAATGACGAGGATGCCGAGGTTGCGGACATGACACAACCGGACGTGAAGAATCCGGAAATCAGGATCATCGTGGAGGCGGAAGAGGGACAGGTTGACATCCATGTGATGGACAACGGCCCCGGTATCGACGAGCGGAATCTGGAAAAGATTTTCGATTCCAACTTCACCACAAAATCCGCGCCGCACACCGGCGCGGGACTGCACCTCGCACGCGGCATCGTCCGGGCGGCGGGCGGCGAGCTGGTCGTTTTCTCCCCGAACCGCGAAGCCATGACCCAATTCACAATCGCGCTCCCGCAGTTCGATCTCGCCGCCTACGAGGAGGAACTCGCGGCGGAGGCCGCTGGCCCGATGGAGTCGGACGACGTCGATGTATCGATCAACGAAACGGCCGCCGGGGAGGAAACTCCGCCGACGGCCTGAAGTGGTTTCACCAAAGGAGAATGCTGCTCAGAGCATTTTCGCCATCAGTTCATCGTTCGTCTTGAACTTCCGCAGCGCGCCGAGAAGCGTCTCCATCGCTTCAACCGGATTAAGATCGATCATCATCCGGCGCAGCTTGTGAATCGCGGCCATGTTCTCGGCCGGATAAAGCTTCTCCTCCTTGCGGGTGCCGCTTCGCGGAATGTCGATTGCCGGATAGAGGCGGCGGTCGGACAGCTTGCGATCCAACACAAGCTCCATGTTGCCGGTGCCTTTGAACTCCTGAAAAATCAACTCGTCCATCCGGGAACCCGTGTCAACCAATGCGGTCGCAATGATCGTCAGCGACCCGCCCTCCTCGATCTTGCGGGCGGCGGCGAACATCTTGCGCGGAATCTCCAGCGCCCGGGCATCCACGCCTCCGGACATCGTCCTGCCGCTCCCGCCGTTCACGCTGTTGTAGGCGCGCGCAACCCGGGTTATCGAGTCGAGAAGTATCAGGACATCCTCGCCGCATTCCACCATCCGGCGCGCCCGCTCAATCGTGAAGCGCGATAGACGCACATGCGTCTCCAGATCCATGTCATTCGATGAGGCCACCACTTCGGCGTTCACGGAACGCGTAAAATCGGTCACTTCCTCAGGCCGCTCGTCGATGAGCAAAACGATCACCTTCATGTCGGGGTGATTCGTGGTCACCGCGTTCGCGATCTGCTTCAAGACGGTGGTCTTGCCCGTGCGAGGCGGCGCGACAATCAGACCGCGCGTTCCCTTGCCGATCGGGGTCACCAGATCGATGACCCGCGTCTCCAGAATATCCGGCGTTGTCTCCAGGCGGATTTTCTCGATCGGATCAATCGTCGTGAGATTCTCGTAACGAACCACTTTCGTGTATTCGAGAAAGTCCATTTCATTGACCTTGAACACTTCCTTGAGCTGCGGACTGACCCCGCGATGCGGCGCCTGCAATCGGCCTTCAATCAACGTCCCCTCCCGAAGAAAGTTCCGCTTGATCGTGTCGGGCGTCACGAAAATGTCCGTCGGCTTGGGCTGATAGTGGTTGTCGCTGGAACGAAGAAATCCGAATCCCTTTTCGGACATCTCCAGATACCCCCCTCCCGTTTCAGGGAACACCATGTCCGTGCGCGGGCCGCGCGGACCGGCATCAGGGTTGGGTCCTCCATCGGGACGGGGACCACGATCAGGACGCGGACCATTGTCACGACGAGGACCGCGGGGGCCGCGATGGCCACGTGAATTACGAGATCTCGGCATAATAAAATGTGAGCAGAAACAAGCTGAAATGCAGATCGTCCAAAAAAATCCGGCTAGGAACCCCGAGGGCCTGAAAAAGAAAACCGGAAGACTCGTCGACTTGGCTGATTGGAAAATCGAAGTTACGTCGATGAAACCTGCAACGGGACGAACTGTTAGTGTCAGTGCGGTAACCGTGCAACTAAAATCTCCAAATAGTCACCCACAAAAAGGCTTCACCCGTCCTCGAACCCAGACCCTGAAACCGAACGCAGCAGCGGCAATATGGGCCCCAACCAACCCCACCTGCTCTACCACGAAGATTCAAGACCACCTTTCAGACAGCCTCGACAAACCAACTCGCCAAGCCCCCGAAAGACGGACCCTAAAAATGCACCACGGAAGCTGCACTTCCGCTCCATCTCACCTATACTCACGACATGCAATACCACCACGCGATCAAAGCCGCGACTGCCCTACTCCTCGCGTTCTGCTCATCGTTCGTGCCCGGCCAAACCGCCATTGCCGCAGTTGGTCTCTATCAACCGGGCGTGAAGACTCCCAACGGCATCGGCAAATACTACATGGGCCGCGAGCTCGCGCACTACATGTCGCACCGCGGCGCGCCCTGGTTGGAGCGCAACGAGCGGGAAAACGAGGAACGGCCCGATCTGCTGATGAAGGCATTGGATCTGAAGCCCGGGATGCACGTCGCCGACATCGGCTGCGGCAGCGGCTACTACTCCCGGCGCATTGCCGAAGCCGTCGGGACAAATGGAGTCGTCTACGGCGTGGACATCCAGAAGGAAATGCTGGCCATTCTTCACCGCAACATGGCCGCGAACAACCTGACCAACTACCTGGCCGTGCTCGGCACCGCGACCGACCCCATGTTGCCTGTCGCCAAGCTTGATCTCGCCCTCTTCGTCGATGTCTACCACGAGTTCGATCACCCGTTCGAAATGATGCAAAAAATCTGCGCAGCCCTGAAACCGGGTGGACGGATCGTGCTGGTGGAGTACCGGATGGAGGATCCGCGGGTTCCCATCAAGCTCCTCCACAAGATGACGGAGGCACAGGTCAAGAAGGAGATGAAGGCCCAACCCTTGCGACATGTCCAAACTGTGACCGACCTCCCCTGGCAGCACGTCATCATCTTCGAAAAACTCGGCGCGCAAACACCGGAGTCTCCAAACAACTGACCCGTGCCGGACTGTCCGCCCGAATCTTCCGGGGGCGCCGATCATTTCGGACAGAGGAACTCCTGCTTGCATGATCAGACCGGCTGATGTTTGCTCGACATCCAAGCCAATCATGCAGATTCACATAAATCGCGACGGACAGGATTTCGGGCCCTACACGCTCGAACAGGTCAACCAATACCTACAGGAAGGTTCTATTGTCGCCACCGATATGGCATGGCACGAGGGAATGCCGGACTGGATGCCGCTGCCAAAGGTACGGGGCGTCGAAATCCCCGAAGGGGCTCTCGCCGAAGCTGCCGGTGGGGGCAGCAAAAAGACCGTCGTCTGGATTTCCTTGGCCGCCGTAGCCGCCGCGCTCGTGGTCGGAGGCATCATTTTCGTCGTCATGAACAAGAAGGGTGACGGCAAGGCGACCCAGTCCGCAAAAGCAGATACTTCCAAGAAAGACGCCCCGGCCTCAGCGGCAGCGGCTCCAGCCGGTGACGGAATGGACAAGGGTATGGGCATGGACATGGGAATGGACGGCTCGATGGCGATGGACAACGGCATGGCCATGGGAATGGACGGAATGGCGGCGGCTGGAGGCGGCGGCGGCAAGGTCTTGGCCCTGCTTGAGCAAAAATGTTTCAAATGCCACGGCAACGGAAAGAAAAAGGGCGACTACTCCCTCGACTCCCGCGATGCCGCGTTGAGCGCGATCAAGCCGGGCAACCCCGATGGCAGCCAGATCATGAAGCTCATTCGCCGGGACGATCCGGATGACGCCATGCCCCCGAAGGCAGCCGACGCCCTGACCAAGGACGAGGTCGCCATGGTGGCCGCGTGGATCAAGGCCGGCGCGAAATTCTGACCGTCCGTCTCCTTCAACGAATACAGAAAAAGCGCGCCGAGTCGGCGCGCTTTTTCGTTTCACCTTGATCTGGCGGGGCAAAGCCCTCGACGGACATTCCACCAAGACTTCAAGCCTCGATCGGCCCTTGTAGCAGTCCCACCGCTTGTCCACCGGCAAGACCCATCCGCCGAACGGGCCGCGTCGCGACTTTCCATCCCACGAAACCGACCAAGCCCAAAAGACCCAGAGTGGCAAGACCCGGAAGAAGAACCGCCGTCGCGCTCAAACCGGTCGAAGCCAAGGCCTCGCCGGTGGATACGAGAGGATTCGCGACACCACCGGTGACAGCCGTCGAAGCGCCGCGCAATACCGTGGTGACCGACTGAACCGCTCCGGCCGCAGCGCCTCCCGCGATCGCGGAAAGGCTCCATTTGAGCCAAGGGTCCATTTCCGGCACGAAGGAGGCCATCACCACAGTTCCGGCCACGACCGCGCACGGCGACGCGATCACGTCCAGTGCATTGTCCAGCCAGGGGATGTAGTAGGCGAAGAGTTCGCAGGCGGTCGCAACGGCGAAGGTTGCCAGAGCCGCATCCGAACCCAGCCACGCGAACGAATCGATCACTCCCAGATGGCCCGTCTTGACAGCCAGACTCGTGACAAGCAACGGGACAAAGACGCGAAAGCCGCAGGCCGCAGCCAAGCCAACCCCGACAAACAAGCTCAACATCACTTCATAGATTTCATTCATGGCATTCCCTTTCGTAAACCAACGTGGGCAGAACCCTTCCCGGGCAGATTGGTTTCAAGATTCTTTCCAACCAGTTTCGACTCCGCCGCCACGAGCAGGCGGCCGGGCGTTTCCCTCCATGTGCTTCGCCGGTCGATTCCTTCCTCTGCTCGCCATGCTCCAAAGGCTCCCGTTTGTCAGGTGGCCGGACCGCTTCGCGCCCCCTCACTTGCTGCGGGTCATCCCCAGGCTCCGTATTCCGCGGCAAACAGCCGGCCCCGCTGGAAAAAGACTCGTCTTGCGGGGAATCCAAGGCCTAATTTCCGGAAGATACCCCATCACGCACGCTCCCGGAGAAACCGCTGACTCCTTCGGCTCAACACCTACCCGATATTCCCAATGCCAGACACGAGCGAAAAAGAAATTGTCATCCTCCACGTTGAGGACAATCCGTTGGATCGCGAACTCGTCTTCAGAACCCTTCAGCTCGACAACGTAAACTGCCGAATTCTCACCTGCGAAACCCGGGCCGAGTTCGAAGACCTCCTGGCTGGCGGGGAATTCTCACTGCTGCTCGTCGATTACCATTTGCCCGACTTCAGCGGCAAGGACGCCTTGGAGATTGCCCGCCAGCGCTGCCCGAACATCCCGTTCATTTTCCTTTCCGGCGTTCTCGGGGAAGAGGCCGCCATCGACAGTCTCCAAAGCGGAGCCACCGACTACGTCCTCAAACAACGCCTTGAGCGACTCGCCCCCGCCGTCCGCCGCGCCCTCCGCGAAGCCGCACAACAACGCCAACGCGAGGCTGCCGAGCAACGCTTTCGAGTCTTCATGGACAATCTTCCAGGCCTCGCCTTCATCAAGGACGGGAACGGAAACTGGCTGTGGCTCAGCCGTCGTTGGGGGGACATCCTGCCGTCCGCCATCGACGACTTTATCGGCACCAACCGAAGCGATTTCCTCCCGCCCGATACTGCGGCCGCAGCGGCGGAGATCGAGAAGAAGGTCATCGAATCCGGAATGCCGGCTGACACCACCGAAGAATTTGGGCCCCCGAACGACCCCGCCCGCCAATGGCTCGTGACCCGTTTTCTGGTCGGACAAGCGAACGAAGCCCCGTTGCTGGGAGGCGTCGCGTTCGACATCACAGCCCGCGTCCTCGCCGAGCGGGAATTGAGCGGTGAAAAAGACCGCCTGCAGAGGTTGGTTGATCAGAATCTCGCGATTCTGGCCGATCAAGAAACCGGACTGGTCTGAGAATGGAAGCGGAGCCCCAAAACCCGCGCCCCGCCTACGTCCCGCCCAAGTCCGCGCTGAATTGGTCGTTCGACCCCGCGCGCACCCACATCCTCGTCATCGACGACGAGGCAGACAATCGCGACATCCTTCAACGTCTGCTGGTCAACGCCGGCTTCCGATGCGACTGCGCCGCAACGGGCACTGCGGGGCTGCGTTCGCTCGCCGAAAACGGCCACGACCTCGTCGTCTGCGACGTCCGGCTGCCGGACCGTTCCGGCCTCGAAATATCCCGCGAAATAAAGGCCGACCCGGACACCGCACACATTTTTGTCGCCCTGATTTCCAGCGCCGAAACCTCATCGGACAGCACGATTGCCGGCCTGGGTTCCGGAGCCGATGAATACATCGCCAGGCCCATCCGAAACCGCGAGCTGGTCGCCCGGGTCCGGGCCCTCGCCCGCATCCAGCAGACCTCCCGCGCCCTGCGCGAAAGCGAGCGACGCTTTCTGACTCTCGCCAAGACCGCCCCCACCGGCATCATCCGCACCGATATCCACGGACGGATCGTGTACGTGAACGACTACTGGTGCGAACTCACCGACATTCCATCCGACAACGCGCTCGGACACGATTGGACACTTGGACTTCACCCGGACGACGTCCCCCTCCTCATCAGCGCCTTCGAAGACGCCGCCGCCAGGCACACTCCGATGCGATGCGAGTGCCGCCTGCGCGATGCCGGCGGAAACATCCGTTGGATCATTTCCACCGCCTCCGCCGAGCTCGACGGTGACGGCATCCTTGGCGGCTACATCGGCGCGATCATCGACATCACAGAACGAAAAACCGCCGAGGAGGCATTGTCCGCCCTGAACCAGACTCTGGAAAAACGGGTCGCTGATCGCACCGCCCGACTGGCCAGAACCAACGACATTCTTCTCAACGAAATCCATGAGAGAAAACGGGCAGAGGAAGCCCTGAAACAACTTCCCCACCGCATCCTCGAAGCCCAGGAAAACGAGCGCCGCCGAATCGCCCGGGAACTCCACGATGGAGTCTCGCAGATTCTGGCCTCCGTGCGTTTTCGCTGCCAGATGCTCACCGACCGCCTCGGTCCGGATTTCGACCCTTCGGTCATGACCGAGCTCTCCGCCACCCACGGGCACCTGGAGGCAGCCCTTCGCGAGGTGCGAAACATTTCCCACGATCTGCGCCCCAGTGAGCTCGACGACCTTGGCCTCATCCCCGCCATCCGAAGCCTCACCGACCACTTCCGTCTCCGCACCGGTCTCACCCTCAAGATTTCCGCCCCAAAACTCCGCAAACGTCTCCCGCCCGAAATCGAACTGGCCGCCTATCGCATCCTGCAGGAATCGCTCACCAACATCGAGCGTCACGCCCGGGCCGGCCTCGTCGAGATCGCCGTCGAGAAAAAGCGCGGATCGCTCACCTTGACCGTCCGTGACGACGGATGCGGATTCGGCCCCAACACCGCGGGCAAATCGGCGGGCCTCGGCCTCGTCAACATGCGCGAACGAGCCGACTTCATCAACGGAACCGTCGCCATTCGATCCGCTCCTCAAGACGGCACCACGATCGAGCTCTACATCCCTCTGCCAACCAACTGACATGCCGCGCGCCTCAAAACCAAAGAAGATCCGCGTGCTCCTGGCCGACGACCATCCCGTCGTGCGAGAAGGCATCCGATCCTGCCTGTCGACAGACGATCGTCTTGAGATCGTCGGCGAGGCTGTCAACGGCAAGGACGCCACAGAAAAGGCCGCCACGCTCCAGCCGGACATCATCCTCATGGACATCAACATGCCGCAGATGACCGGCATTGAGGCCACGCGCGCGCTTGTCACCTCCCGAAACCCGGCCCGCATTGTGATGCTGACCGTCGTGAACAGTCAGGAATACGTCTCCGAAATGATGCGATCGGGAGCGAAAGGATATGTTCTGAAAGACGCCCATCCGGACGAACTCATCTCGGCGGTCATCGATGTCCATGCCGGCTCCCTCTACTTCCGTGTCAACGAAACCGCCACAACATCCCCGATACCCACGATCCCACCGAAAGAGCTCAAGGGAATTCTGTCCGAGCGCGAGATACAGGTCTTGCGCATGGTGGCCGAGGGAATGACCAGCAAGGATATCGCGAGGGAGACCGACCTCTCGGTTCGCACCGTCAAGACCTATCGGGAGCGCATCATGCGAAAGGCCGGAATTCATTCCGTCGCCGAGATGGTCAAATACTCCATCCAAACGGGACTGATTCCTTCAAGCAATGCCGCCCGCGATCCTGAGTCGATACCCCAGAAGTCGAAGAAGCCACCACGCCGCACCAAGGTCACGTAGCAAACGTACCGTTGTTCACTGTCGGTCCACAGACCGACAATTCCCTGTCGGTCTTCTTCCTCGTTGTTCCGGGGAACATTCCAAGGTTCCATGATGGCAGCTCGCTTCCGGTGCCTTGACCAGTTCAAGGACTGGTCAGGGCACAGATGGAAATGAGTGCCTCTCTTCCCAAAGGATCAGCAACCGCAGATCCGCTCCGACGCCCGGAGCAGGAAGTCCATCCCCCTGGCAATCGCGGGCATCGTCTCTACGTCAGACGATGCCCGCGAGTTCTCCTCCCCTTCCACCCGGCCGACGAGCAAAGCCGATCGGAGACCTCCGCGTTTTGCCCCCACACAGCATGAGCGCCCAACTGACCAACAAACCGGACCGCAAACGGATACTTCTCGTCGACCCCAACCATGAGGTGTTCGTGCGGGTGATGATTCTCATCGACGACATCGCCGCCGACGAATACGCGCTCGACTGGGCGGCCTCGTTTCGATTCGGAACCTCACTGCTCAAACGCAACCGCTACCAGACCTGCCTTGTCGCCTCAAATCTCGGTTTTCAAACCGGACGAGAATTTGCCAACACGGCCCGCGCCATCGCCCCGGAAGTGCCCCTGATCATGCTGGAACACCCCGGAAGCTCCCCACCGGCTCACGAACCCGGCGACGAACACCTCTGGGATCGTCTGCGTCTTGATCAAATGACAGCGCAACTCCTCTGCAACACACTCCGCGAAGCATCCATGCAACGAGTCGTGGACGCCTGACACGTCTCAAACATCGCCCGTAGCCCGGCGAATTCCAGTTTCCAGAGGACTTCAAAGTTGCCTCAGACGCGGCTTTTCAACAGAGTGTTGGGATGGCTGATGCCTCCCGAAAACAAAACAGCGCGCTCCAACTCGTCTTTCCCGCCGCCGTTCTCTGCCTCTTTCTTTCCGGCGTCGCCGGCTTGGTTTACCAGGTCGTCTGGACCCGCTACCTGGCCCTTTTCACCGGCCACACCAGCTACGCCATCGTCGTGGTCCTGACCGCCTTCATGGGCGGGCTTGCGCTTGGCAACATCGTCATCGGACGTGTCGCCGACGGCATTCGACGTCCTCTCGCGTTTTACGGATGGCTCGAGATTCTCATCGGCGTCTACGCCCTGGCCTTCCCGGAGATCTTTGACATCGCCTACGGTGCCTATCTCAACGCAGCCGAAGGCACCGCTCCCGGAGGCACGACGCAGAGATTGCTCAAAGCCGGCATCTCATTTGCCACCGTGATCATTCCAACCATTTTGATGGGAGGCACCCTGCCCGTGCTCGCACGGATGGCAACCCGCACTCTCGGCGAACTTCGCGATCGCGTTTCCACCCTTTACTTCATCAACAGCCTCGGGGCCGCCCTGGGAGTGGCCGTCGCCGAATTCTATTTCGTCCCCGTGTGGGGGCTCGGCACGGCGGTGTTCGCGGGTGCCGCCATGAATCTCGCGGTCGGTGCACTTGCCCTCTTTATGAGCGGCTATATTCAGGAAGAGCGCAACACGGTGTCACGAAACGTCGAGCCCGCCACGGCACCGGAGCAGACGGAAAACTTCACCCCCGCCGAAATCCGCTTGGCCAGCATCGGCATCGCCCTCTCGGGCGCGGCCGCGATGCTCTACGAAATTGCGTGGACGCGCATGCTCGGGCTCGCTCTCGGCTCCAGCTCGAACGCCTTTGCGATCATGCTCATCACGTTCATCACCGGCATCGCGATCGGTTCCTGGCTGATCGGCCGGGTTCGCCACATCCGAAACAGCATGGACTGGTTCGCGTGGATGGAGATCGGGATCGGCGTCTCGATCGGAGTGATGATGTTCGGCTATTCCCACATGCCGTATTGGTTCGCGCGCGCCCAGGATATGCTGGCGCGCAAGGAGAGCGCCTACGTGGCCTACCAGTTCGTTCAGGCCCTCATCTGCTTCGGCATCATGATCGTGCCCACCATCATCCTCGGCATGACCCTCCCGCTGGTCAGCCGCATCTCCACCGCCGAACTGGCCCGCACGGGGCGCTCCGTCGGCTCCGTATTCTCCCTCAACACCCTCGGTGCCGTCCTGGGAACGATCGTCACAGGCCTGTGGGCCCTGCCCACCCTCGGGCTGGCTCGCACCTTCGCGCTGGGCGTGGGCGTCAACGTCGCCATTGGCGTCGTGATTCTGCTGCGAAACGCCCCGCCTTCCCAACGGAAGATGGCTCCACTGGTGCTTCCCGGCACCGTCCTGTGGATGATCTTTGCCGGCACCCTGTTTCACAACGAATGGTCCTCCCTGCTCACCACCGGGGCATGGCGGCTGAACCCCGCCCCGACATCTTTCGAGCAATACCGCGCGACTTCCCTCGCCGACCAGATGCTGTTTCATCGAGACGGCCCCGGCTCAACCGTCACCGTCAAACAGAGCGGCGGAACGCTTTTTCTGCAAGTCAACGCGAAGACCGACGCATCCACGGATGGCGACATGGCAACACAGCTGCTGCTCGGGCACGTGCCGGCGCTCCTCCACGAAAACCCAACGGAGGCCCTCGTGATCGGTCTCGGCAGCGGAGTCACCTGCGGGGCGCTGCTTTCCCACACCAACATCGCCCGTCTCGACGTCGTCGAGATCAGTCCCGACGTGGCCGAGGGAGTGGCCTTCTTCGCCGAGTACAACGACCAAGCCCTCCAGAATCCGCGCCTCAACCTCGTGATTGACGACGCCAAATCGTTTCTCCAAACCACGACCGGCAAGTACGACATCATCGTCAGCGAACCTTCCAATCCATGGATGGCCGGGGTTCCCGGACTTTTCTCCGTCGAGTTCTACAACCAGTGCGCCAACCGCCTCAAGGAGTCCGGCGTCATGTGCCAATGGCTTCACATCTACGACCTGCCCGAAGCCGCCGTCCGCACCGTCCTCGCCACCTTCACACGCGAATTCCCTTACGCTTCGGTCTGGTCCGGCACCGAGTCCGATCTCCTGATCATCGGCGGCCGCATGCCGATCGCACCCGATCTCGACTCAATCCTCTCGCGCATGTCCCAACAAGGAGTCAGAGCCAATCTCGCCAGACAAATGCTGGATCGTCCGCTCAACTTGCTGCTCCACCAAATCCTGCCCGAAGAGGTCACACCTCATATTTTTTCGACGGAAACCCTGGTGCACAGCGACTACTATCCCGTGCTCGACAGTCTCGCCCAGATTGGAAAATTCACCCGGGAGCTCAGCACCAATATTTTCGAGTACGACAGCCGCCTCCAAATACGCCCCAACACGCTGCTCGCGCAGTATCTGGCAAAAAACCGCCCCACCAGCGACGACCTTGCCTACCTCGTCGATCATGGACGCGCTGACAATCTCCTGAAGCCGCGACTCGCGCGCTCAATCTGTCTCCGCTGGAAAGCACAGTTCCCAGACGACCCCACCCCGGCACTCATCGCGTCCGGCTTCACGGACGAACGCCGGCCCACGCATCACGACGTGGGCGAGGTGTCCCGCCATCTCGGAGTGATCGCCGCCGACCCTCAAAACGGCCTTTCCCAACTCGTGCGATTTTCGGTCTTCGCCATGGACGACTATCGCTATCAAAGTTCCGTTTTTAACACACCTCAAAGCGACACCCTCGTCCCGCTCTTCGAAAAGATGATCGACTCCTACCCATCGACGGCGCACGCGTTCAAGGCCTTGCTGGCGGAACTCGCATGGGACGCGGGCGACATGAACAAATTCCTCAAACTGGCCACCGAGGTCTTTGTCAAAGACGCCGACGCCCTTCGCGTCATCCACTTCCCCCCCGACGACAAATGCCCGGCCATCGTCCTCGAGCGACTGATCAGCCACTACATCAACACCAACGATGAGAAGAATCTCATCGCCGTCGTCTCGACGGCGGCCCGGGGCGGATTCCTCCCGAATTCCCCACGCCTGCAGGCGGCCGTATCCCGCGCCTCCCAGCTCATCCCACCACCCGCACCGCAGCAGGCAGCGGCACCCGCAGGCTTCACCGCACCGGCGTTTTCTGCGCCGACGAACGCTCCGGCTCCGGCCCCTTGAGGTATTTGAACAACTCGCTGTCGGTCGTCAGGATCAGCGTTGAATCCTTCGTCAGCACCCGCTCCAGAGTCTCCATCGTTTTCAGGAACTCGTAAAACTCCACCGCCTCCGGACTTCGGTTGAAGGCGTTCGCATAGATCTCCGTCGCCTTCGCGTCCGCTTCACCCTGCACTTCCTGAATCCGCTGATAGGCCTCCGACTCGATCGCCTGCAGATCCTTCTCCTTGTCGCCGAGAATCTTCGCGGCTTCCTCCTCCCCCTCGGATCGAAAACGCTCCGCGATCTGCTGCCGTTCACTGATCATCCGCTGGTAGATCTG
>JADHOF010000037.1 GCA_016779125.1 Verrucomicrobiia bacterium
TGATCTGCTTCTGATAGGGCTGGGTGGCGCGATCTCGTATTTCGCGATCGAAGGCCTTGTAGAGTGGTTGATGAAAGCGAGGACGGGATTCCTGAACGCCGGAAATCTCGGTTGGCTGAGCGGATGGTTGATGGTGCTGCCAAACGCCCTGATGGCCTTCTACTACGCGTGGAAAAAGCAGCCCGATGTCGTCTACAGCTCGCAGGTGGGGGACGGACACATCTGCATCCCGCTCTGCGTCGGACTCTACGCAACCTTTGAGCCCATGGAGACGACACGGATGCTTCAGGCGGGGTGTCTCGTCATCGGAGCGGCCGCGGCGACCCACTTCGTCTGCGTCGCGACCATGGGGCGTCTCCCCCGCTGGCTGGGAGCGCTGCTCTCGCTGGCCTACGCAGGTTTCGTCTATTCCGGCCTCATCCGGTAGGCACGAGCGCGTCACCTCAGCAGCAGCGGATCACCGTGAAAATGCTCGGCCAGTTTGACCAATGGCAGTTGGGCGTCCGCCCAGGTCGTGCATTTCGCGATCGCCATCAAGGACAGCCGCGTGTTGTTGAAGATCACGAAAACATTGTCGCCGGCCATGATCAAAATATCGAAGGCCGTACCCTCCGCGTCCTGCGCGAACTCCAGATCCCCCACGTGATAACGATCTTGGAGACGCCTTTTGAGCGGTTGCAGATCCTGCTGAAAACTGGACGTCGTGTCATATCTGGGACCCGCGTAATAGACGATCTCCCGGCTTAGACCGGCGGCATGCACGATCATCCATTCGTCGAAAACGGTGTCACCGTAGGCCGCGTCGATGTCGATGAGGCAGAGTTGAATCCATTTCCGCGCTTCGGCCAGCTTCATTGCCCGTCAATGGGTTGATGCCCGGATTCCAGGCCGGAAATGAAATCAAGAAGCGCTCCCGCGCCGAGCGGCCTTACCCCGAATGCCCAACGCGATTCGCGTCGATTGAATCCGAAGCGCTCAAAAAGACCCTCGTCATTTTCGGTGAACACCGCGATCCAGTCGCCCTCATCCCACGAGACGAAGTGGTTGAATCCCTCGCCCTCCAGCAAACGCCATTGTGCTTCGGCGAGTCCACCGAGTCCGTAGGTCGAAAGCAGCCGGATCAGGTTCACCAACGTCGCCCCCATCTCGTCATAGAGCTCGGGCCGCCCGTTGAGCGCGCGTTCAAAGGCGGTGGACATGCAGCGGCACAAACGACCGATGGAATTCGCGCCATAACTCTTACGGTGCGCGTTCCAATCCGAACAGGTGCAGGTGTGCTCGCCGAGATCGACCCGCGCCGGGGATTCGTTGGGCAGAGTGGACTCGATCTCCAGGCGCATATCGATGGCCGGCAGTTCTAGTTCGCGAACCGTGTAGTTCGTTTCGGGAAGGATCTCCGCCTTCTCCGCCTCGCTCCGGTCGTGGCACTCCTTCTCGATCTGGCGCAGTCGGACGGTCAAATCTTCCGCCTCCTCGTCGCTGACGACCTTGTCCGCGAAAATCTGCTGAAGGATCTCCCAGATGACCGGTCCCGGCCAGGCGGTCCGGGCGTCATCGTTCACCTGCAGGAGGGTTCCCAAATCCCAGATCTCCTGTTTGTCGACAATACCGTCGGCGGTGATCTGTCGCAGGAAATGAATCAGATCGTCGTTTTTGGCGGGTTCTTCCATACGAATTGTTCCACTCGCCGGACCGTAAGGAAAACGCTCCGGGATGCAATTCCCGACTGGCGGGGACGGACAGCAAAATCCGGTTAAACCACGACAAAGTTCGCGAAGCGCCATCCGTCCAATCACGCGAGTTTGTCCTCACTGCAGCCAACGCCGCAAACATCAACAAGACCATGATTACCACAGATCCCATCAACTACCTGATAGCCGCCTTCGCAGCCTCGCTGCCTTTGATCTACATCATCATCGCCGCCCGCATCGCGATGCGGGACCTCGAAAGCTCGGAAGAACTTTCCCGCCAACCAGGCCAGACGAACCACACGGCGATTTTGGACCTGCACTCGGAAGACGGGCACGGGGCTCCCCGTGAACGAAACAATTTGCATGAGGTCGGACATCTGACCCATGCGATGGCTCAGGGTTAGAGGTTGATGTTGGCTCGGCCGGGTCATCGCGAAGGCGGTGACCCGGCCTTTTTTTGCCCCCAGCCATCTGCCGAAAGAAAACAACCGCGCCACCAATTGAGGTGACGCGGCCGTCGATCTCATGAACAGGGTTTCAAGCCGCGTTCTTGTTCAGCATCGCCGGAAGATCCTCCTCGACTGTGCTGATCGGCTTGATGCCGAATTTCTCGACGAGCACGTTCAAAACCGAAGGAGTGATGAACGCGGGGAGAGCAGGACCCAGCCGAATGTCCTTCACGCCGAGATGCAGCAAGGCCAGCAGAATGCAAACCGCCTTTTGCTCGAACCACGAAATCACCAACGACAAAGGCAACCCGTTCACATCCGTTTGGAACGCCTTTGCCAATGCCTGCGCCACCACGACAGCCGAATAAGAGTCGTTGCATTGCCCCATGTCCAAACGCCTCGGAATCCCCCCGATATCCCCCATCTCGACATCCATGATGCGAAATTTGCCGCAACCCAGCGTCAACGCCACCGTATCCTGCGGCATAGCCTCCGCCAGATCCGTGTAATAATTGCGCCCCGGCTCCGCGCCATCGCATCCGCCGATCAGAAAGAAGTGCTTGATCGCCCCGCCCTTCACCGCGTCGATGACCTTGTCGGACAGACTCAATACGGTGTGGTGCCCGAAGCCGATCGTGACCTTTTTCTCGCCGGAAGACTCCGTGAATCCCGGAGCTGCCAAAGCCGCTTCGATCACCCGCGAAAAGTCCCGATTGGAAACATGATCCACCCCGGGCCAGGCGACCAGCCCGCTGGTAAAGATCCGGTTTTTATAATCCTGTCTGGGCTCCTGAATGCAGTTCGTTGTCATCAGGATCGCGCCAGGAAATTGGCTGAATTCGTTTCGCTGACGCATCCACGCGCCGCCGTAATGCCCGACGAGATGTTTGTATTTCTTAAGCCCCGGATAGCTGTTGCCCGGCAACATTTCTCCGTGCGTGTAGACGTTCACGCCCTTGCCTTCGGTCTGTTTCAGCAGTTCCTCCAGATCTTTGAGATCGTGCCCGGAGACCAGAATGGCCTTGCCCGGCACGCAACCCCAAAGCACCTCGGTCGGTTCCGGATGTCCATACGAGGACGTGTTCGCGGAATCCAGCAGCGCCAAAACCCGCACCGTGATCTCACCGCATTCCAGATTGAGCCCGAACAATTCATCAAGCGTCGGATTCGCGCGGGTCACGGCATCCATTGCCTTGTGAATAAAGGCGAATACCTCCGGGTCCTCGTGCCCGAGCACATGCGCGTGATGCGCGTAAGCGGCAACGCCTTTTACACCGTAGATCAACAGTTCCTGCAATCCCGTGAGATCGGCGCCCAATCCGCCCAAGCGTTCTCGGATCGACACCAGATTGCCCTGCTCAATGAGCCCGTCCAAATCCGTTCGCAACTCGCGCGTCGCCGCCCCGTTGATCATCTCCGGCACCTGGCCCGCCTGTCGGCAGGCTTGCTCGTATAGCTCTCTTGCCCGGGCGCGAATCGTGTCTCCGTCACGAATCATTCCCGCAAGCCTTTCCGGATCAAAATTCACATTCGTCACGGTCGTAAAGAGCGCCTCGGTCACAAAGTCATCAACGGAGTCCTCAAGCACACCCAGATGTCGCGCCCGGGTCGCGTATTTTGAAACACCCTTGGCCACATCGACCAACAGATCCTGCAACGCCGCCGTGTCGGGATTTTTGCCGCAGATGCCGGTGATGGTGCATCCCTTGTTGCCGGCGGTTTGTTCGCATTGATAACAAAACATAATTGGTTCCTTCTTGTGTGAATGTGGTTCGAAGTCTCGTCTTACGGCAGTATCCGACACGTTTCCGCCGCTGATCGGCGTTCCGGAAATTGGTCGTTGATCGCCCTATTTTGAACTTTCCGACACGGCGCTGTAGGGAGCCCCTTCGAGAATCCAACGCCGCAGCGCCTCTTTTTCGGCGGCCGTGAGCGGCTCTTTGCCGGACGGCGGCATGACGTCTTCATCCTCCTCGGTCAACGAAACCAACGCCATCAGGTGGCTCTCGTCGGGTTTCCCCGGCACAATCGGTTTCTTCTCACTCTCACCGGGTGTCAGCGCGAATTCCCGGGTATCCAGCCGATAGTCTCCTTTGTGCTTATCCGCTCCGTGACACTTGACGCATTTGCCCTCGAACGCCGGCCAGATCACGGTGGTGAACAGGTCCGGCTTCGCGCCGCCGGCATCCGCCTGCGTCAATGGCTCAGCGGCCCCCGCTTTCGCCTGCGCAGCATTCTCTACGACCGGGCGCGGTTTCTCCGCCTCTCCCAACAACTCCCGCAGCACGGGCGGGGCGTGTTTGGTCAGGTAGCCTGCTCCGTGGGTCAGATCCCCGCCTTTGTGCCCTGTCAGGCCCATGATCGAAAAGGTGGTCAGCAGCAGCATCCGGTATCCCCAACGCAAAGCCGGGCTCGCCCCTTCCTTCAACGCGATGCGAGCCATCGGAATGGCCACGCCCGCGAGCACGATCACGGCAATGCCGTAGATCTTGTGTGCGTCCAGAGTCTGCTCGTTGTATCCGCCATCCGCAGCACGGGCAAAACCCAGCGCCGCCGCCAGGATCGTGCTCCCGATCGTAAGCCACAACGTGAACTGGATCACCCTCCGGATGTCGTCACTCATGGAGCGCCAGGCGAACAGCTCCAGCAGGCAGGCCATTGTCACAAAGCCGACAGGATAGTGCAGAATCACGTTGTGAAACGGACCGAGGAACTCGCTCCATCGAAATTCGGCGGCTCCGGCGTCCACCGTCGAAGCGGCGATCAGGACGAAGGCTGCCAGGATTCCGCGACCTCCGGAACGGCCGCACGATTCAATATTGCTGTGCATCCCCGATTCGACCGTATTTGCCCTCCACGCGGTGGCCTATTATTGGCCGACCCGAAACAAATATTGCCCGGTTTCTTTCCAAGTCCCTGCCAACCCACGCTCCCGATTGGACGTGAAGCCTCGATTCGACCACCCTTCACCCGAACATGCGTGCAACGACCGGCGAACCGAACTCCTTCTTCCGCAAAGGCGGAGGGTGGGTCATCGGGCAAAGCCTCCTTCTGACCGGCGTCTTGGCGGCCGGTCCGCTCGCACGCGGAACCGGCCCGCCTTGGATCTTTGCCGGAGGCTGTCTGCTTTTCGTCCTGGCCGGCGCGATCGGAATCGCGGGAGTTCTCCATCTCGACCGAAACAGAACGCCCTTCCCCGCTCCCCGGCCGAATTCCCAACTCGTCACGAAGGGCATCTACGGGTGGATCAGACACCCGCTCTACACCTGCCTTGTGCTCGCTGCCCTGGGGTGGGCGGGAATCTTCTTCAGCAAGGCCGCGCTCGCCTCGTCCCTTCCTCTCGCGATTTTTCTCTTCGCCAAATCCCGGGTCGAAGAGCGCTTCCTGATGGGCGCGTTCCCCGACTACGCCGCCTATCGCAAACGGGTCTGCGGCTTCATTCCGGGCATCGTCTGAATCGAATGGATCCCGCCTTGCGACAGTCGGAAAGGTTTGGCGAAATCGCGACTCCCTCGCATTCTCAAGGCGAAGCATGGCAGCAATCCGAAACATCCTGATCACCCTACTTTCCTTTTCCTCGCTTCATCACGGCGAGGCGAAGACCGACTTTTCGCACGACATCGTCCCGATCCTCAGAAAACACTGCGCGGATTGCCATCTCGGCGAGAAACGCAAGGGGGGATTTTCGATGAACACGCGCGCCGATCTCCTGAGCGGCGGCGAAAGCGGCAAGGCCGTATCGCCCGGCGCGGCCAAGAGCCTGCTGCTTGATCTGCTGACGACCAAGGACGAGGACGACCGCATGCCCCCGAAGGGTCCCGGCCTGAGCCCGGCCGAGATCGATCGTATCCGTTCCTGGATCGCCGAGGGTTTGTCCTGGGAATCCGGATTCGCCTTCGACAAGCCAGCCTACGAACCGCCGCTGAAACCACGGCAGCCCAAGCTGCCACCGGCGATGTCGGGACGAACGAATACGATTGATCGCATCATCGATTCCTATCTCTCCCAACGACAAATCCCCCTCCCCGGGGAGATATCAGACGCGGCCTTTGCCCGACGTCTGCATCTGGATCTAGTCGGACTGCTGCCGGAACCGGAAGCGCTCGAATCCTTTCTCGCGACACCCGCCGCCACCCGTCGGAGCGAGCTGATCAACCGCGTGCTCGCGGACGACGTCGCCTACGCCGAGCACTGGCTGACTTTCTGGAACGACCTTTTGCGGAACGACTACTCGGGCACGGGTTTCATCACGGGCGGCCGCAAGCAGATCACCGACTGGCTGTATCGCGCGCTGGTCAACAACAAGCCCTTCAACGAGTTCGTCCGCGAACTCATCGCCCCGACACCCGCCTCCGAGGGCTTTATCAACGGAATCAAATGGCGGGGGAACGTCAACGCAAGCCAGACCTTGGAGGTCCAGTTCGCGCAGAACGTTTCCCAGGTCTTCCTCGGCATCAACCTCAAGTGCGCCTCCTGCCACGACAGCTTCATCGACCGATGGAAACTGGAGGAGGCCTACCAACTCGCGGCCGTCTACAGCACGAACAAGGTCGAGATCAATCGCTGCGACAAACCCATCGGCAAATTCGCGGAGCCCGGATGGTTGTTCCCCGAGCTCGGTGACGTTGACGCAAACGCCCCGCAACCCTTGCGGCTCAAGCAGCTGGCCTCATTGATGACCCATCCCGAAAACGGACGTCTCACCCGCACCATTGTGAACCGACTTTGGCACCGCCTCATGGGACGCGGAATTGTCCACCCGGTGGACGCAATGCAGATGGAGCCATGGAGCGCGGACCTGCTGGACCATCTCGCGAGCCACCTTTCCGATCACAATTACGACATCAAGCAAACGCTCGCCCTGATCGTCTCGTCCCGCGCCTATCAAAGCCGCGCGCTGCCCATGCCCGCCGAACCGGACGCCCGCGCCTACACCTTCAGCGGCCCGCTCACCCGGCGCATGTCGGCCGAGCAGTTCCTCGACGCCGTCTGGCAGATCACGGAGGCGGGCCCTTCCGTGCCCGACGTTTCCGTCTTTCGCGGACGGACCGAAGATCAGGCGGACGCGAAGGCAAATCTCCATGGCATGTGGATCTGGTCCTATCCGGAAGGATCGCAAAGCATCCCGAAAGCCGGGGAGACGATCACCCTCCGCAGGCAGCTGACTCTGGCGGAGCGCCCCGAACTCGCGGCCGGCGTGATCACGGCGGACAACGAATACACCCTCTTCGTCAACAACCAACAGATTGCCAACGACAACTTCTGGCCGAGCGTCGAGGTTGTCCCGCTCGAGGCTGCGCTCAAGCAAGGCACCAACGAGATCCTGCTGGTTGTCGCCAACGCGGGAGACAAACCCAACGCGGCAGCGGTCTTCTTCGAGGCCCGACTGAAATTCGCCGACGGATCGGAACAGGTCATCGCCACCGACGAAACCTGGGAATGGACCCCGTCCGTCCCGCAGGTCAAACGCGAGACGGCTTCTTTCAAAAAGACGCCATCCGATTGGAAACCCGCCGCAGCGGTCGAAAACCAGTCCTTCCTTCCCGGCAAGGTGCGCCGCGAGATCAGCTCGAAGATTTCACAGATCTACGCCGCCAAAAACCACTTCGTCCGGGCTTCCCTCGTGAAACTCGATTTCCTCGCCCGTTCGCTCGGCCGCCCCTTTCGCGATCAGGTTGTTTCAACGCGTCCCGAAAATCTCACCACGCTTCAGGCGATTGATCTTCAGAACGGCGAGATACTCAACGAAATCCTAGTGCGGGCCGCCAAGAACGTGGCCGCCCGTGATCTGGATGCGGACGCTCTCGTCGAATGGCTCTACCTCAGCGCCATCTCGCGTCCTCCAACAGACGCCGAACGGAAAGTCGCCCGCGCGATTCTCAAGGACAGCCCCGGCAATCAGGGAATCGAGGATCTTCTCTGGATCCTCTTCATGCTGCCGGAATTCCAACTCATCCGTTGATCTTGAATCACACCACCCAATTGAAAATGAACACGGAATCCGAAACCGAGTTTGAGAAGGAAACCCGCAGGGAGTTTCTCACCAGGTTATCCGCCGCCTCCCTTGCCACCATGGGGATGGGCGAACCCCTTTTGCACGCCAATGCCGACCACCCGCCCATTGAGCATCCCGCCCCGAAGGCGGACACCTGCATTCTCCTCTGGATGGCGGGAGGGATGGCGGCACCGGACACCTTTGATCCCAAGCGCTACTCCGCCTTCGAGGACGGGCTCGAAGTGGAGAAGATCCTTTCCACCTTTCCCGCGATCGACACCGTCGTGGACAACATCAAACTCACGAAGGGACTCGAACACATCGCGGGAGTCATGGATCGCGGCACGCTGATCCGCTCGCACATCCAGGCGGATCTCGGGAGCATTCTTCATTCACGGCACCAATACCACTGGCACACCGGATACATCCCCCCCCTCACCGTGGCCGCGCCCCACATCGGAGCCTGGATGGCCCGCGTGCTCGGCCCGAAGAACCCCGTCATCCCGCCCTTCATCAACATCGGCCAGCGTCTTGAAGGCGTGGGCGAGAAGGAGGAGATCAAGGCCTACACCACGGCCGGCTTCTTCGGCACCCAATACGGCCCCTTCAACCTCCCCTACCCGGAACACGCGTCGAAATCCGTCCGCCCCCCCGAGGGCATGCAGCCCGGCCGATTTGCGAACCGATTCGCGCACTATCGAAAACTGGTCGACGCGAGCCCGCATCGTGAATACCTCGGCGACTATCGTCAGGAGTCGATGTTGAAGTCCATGGACGACGCGCATCGCCTGCTGACCTCGAAACACAAGGACGCCTTCGATCTTTCCCTCGAATCAAAGGAGTCACTCGCCGCCTACGACACCGGACGATTCGGACGCGGATGCCTGCTCGCGCGACGCCTCACCGAAGCCGGCGCCCGATTCATCGAGGTCTCCACCGAATACATCCCCTTTGTTCACTGGGATACCCATGAAAACGGGCACATCACCGCCGAGCGGATGAAGAGCGAGATTGACCGGCCCATCGCCCGGCTGATCTTGGATCTTGAGGAACGGGGCCTTCTGGATCGCACGCTGGTGATTGTCGCGAGCGAATTCAGCCGCGACATGATGATCGAAGGCGTGCCCGGCTCGAACGCCCGCGATCAATCCCGTGCCCGCACGGACAAGCTTCGCGAAATGAAACACTACGGCCTCCACCGCCATTTCACCGGCGGCACTTCCGTCGCGATGTTTGGCGGCGGTGTGAAAAAAGGATTCCTCTACGGCCGCACCGCCGAGGAGCGTCCGCTGGTGGCGATCGAGAATCCCGTCTCGATCACGGACCTCCACGCGACCATCTATCAGGCCATGGGGATCAACCCGAAGACGGCGTTCGATATCGAGCGACGCCCCTTCTACGCGACCCTCGACGGATTGGGGCAACCGGTGAAGGACCTGTTCTCCTGAGCGCCCTGCTAACGTGAGTGCAGTCCCGCCGTGTTCACGGCGATGACCCGGTAGCGGTGCTTTTTCCCGGCGATCTGTTTCGTGTCCGTAAAGCGCATCTCGACCAAGGGCAACGACGGCGTGTCACTGTATTGCAGCCCCTGAAAAAGAGGGCGACCGAACGGGTTTTTCCCCTTCTCCGGCACGGTTGCAATCGCCTTCCCGTCGCGCTCAATAATGAAGCTGCCGAGGCCGCTCTCGAGATCTGCCTCGGCGTCCCAGGTCAGTTCGTTCCCCTTCACGACCAGGTTCGTCGGCGCGGGCGGCGGCGTCCTGTCCCCGATGGCCGTGTCCTTGACATAGCTCATCCATGCCTCGGCGACGGACCGGTTTGGCAGCCAGATGGCACGGTCCTTCTCACCCCGATAGCTCGCCTGCGCGACCGCCTCCGACCCCATCAAGGACGCGAGCCAGGCTTCATCCGTCGGCATCGGCATCAGCAACGCTCCCGGCTTTGCAGGCAAGCGAGCCGACAGGCAGGCGTCCAACCACGGAATCGCCATGTAGCGCTGATTGCCGCATTCATGCGCGGTCAACGGATCAACCGCCACGCCGACCAATCCACCCCTGCCACGCACCGCCGCGAAGAAGGTCTCGTTCGCAGGCCACACCCCGGCAAATCGTCCGGTCTTCAGAGTGACGCCTTCCTTGGTTCCGGGATTGCACATGAGAGGCACCTTCAACGCGGCCGCCGGAACGTCATACGCCTTGATTGAAGGTCTCTGCGGATTCGCCTCCAGCAAAGGCACACCCGAGCGAAGCCACGCCGCTACCACGCGTCCGGGATGCAGCAAGACCATGCCTCCCGCCCAATGCCCTCCCCCGCTGTGTCCCCACAAAGCCCACGGCACCTTGGCCAATTCGGGATGGCCGGACTTCGCGCCCAGATCCGCCAGCGCTTTTTGAAACGCCGCGTCCGAACCGTTGCGCGGATCACACCACATCTGGCAGTCCGCCGTTTGTGGCTGCTCGTAGGACGGTCCCAGCAAGGCGCAATCGTGCTTCTTCGCCAAGGCCTGCCAATGCAGATCGAAAGCCCCTGTCAGACCGGATTTGCAGGAACCCTCCCCGCACCCGTGCTGGTGAACGATCACGCCCCGAAGCGTCTTCACGCCCGGGGGAACCCAAACCGTGTAGTTCACAGGGAAAATCAATTCACCGGGCTTCGTCGAAGCCTCGTATCGAACGCGATGGTAAGGCGCTTCGGCGGCGGGATAGACATCGTAAGGCGCATTCTGGGCAAGCAGAGCGCCACCAAGGGCGAGCAGAACAAGGGCGGTGTTTCGCATGGGTTCGCGTTTGAGAGGAGGCCATCCCCCCGCTTCAGGCAAGCGGAAAAACGAACCCGGCACCCGACCTTCACCACTGACAACAGGACAGGCACCTGCGACAACTTCCGAATGCGCGGAACATTCCTGCTCCTCCTGACAACAATCTCCCTGATCACCACCAGTCTTCCAACGAAGGCCGCGAAAAGAGACAACAAGAAGGCGGTCGCCCTGATCAAAAACAAGGACATCGCACCCGGAGGTCTCATCCAGGCAATCGCCCAGTGGAACCCCGCCGGGCAGCAGGATTTCTCGTCCATGTGCCTCGACGCCGAGGGCCTGCCGGCCATCGTCTTTATTGGACACGACGGCATCCGCGACTCGTTGAAAATCGCCCGCCTGCGGGACGGCGTCCTTGCCAAGACGGACCAGATCCCGACCACCGGAGATCTCTATCAGCCCACCCTCTCGTTGAATGCCGACAAACGACTCGTCTGCACCTGGTCAGAACTGCTCGACGGCCGCTGGATCCTCCAATCCTCCCTTGTCGACAAACCAACGGTGAAGGAGGTTCTCAACGATAAATCCGGCAATGCCGTGTTCGCCCATTCACGCGCCGACTCGAAAGGCCGCGTTCATACTGTCTGGCAGGATTTTGATGGCGGTTTCGCGGAGATTCGTTATCGGGGCCCGAACTCCGAGGGGTCGCCCGTCACAATCGCCGAACACGTCGCAGGCGACTGGGAACCACGCCTCACGATCGGCGCAAACGACGAGGCTTTGATCGTTTTCGACAGCTACCGCAACGGCAACTATGACCTGTTCCTCGCCCGCGTTTCCACGGCCGGAAAGATCCGTCTCGTTCCCTTGGCCACATCCCCCAGATACGAGGCAAGGGGCAGCGGCGACGTCTCGCCCGACGGCAAATCCCTCTGGGTCGCCTACGAGGAAGGCGTGGAGCGATGGGGGAAGGATCTTGGCGCCGAGTGGCGGAAAAAGGGCGGTGGCCTCAACTACGACAGACGCCTGAAGGTTTTACGGCTCAATCTTCAAACGGAAACGGTCGAACGAATCGCCGACCTGACCCCGTTGATTCCGGGCATGGTCACCAAACCCGGCAGCGTCGGTTCGAGCGCCATCAATCTCCCCGAACTTGTCGTCGATCACGATGGGCGTCCATGGGTCTTCTTTCGCTATTGCCCGGACCGGGGAGCCGGATTCTGGCAGCTCGCGGTCACCCGCCTCGATCAAGGCACTTGGGCTCAGGCCCGCACTTTTGAAAACAGCCCCTACTGTCAGGATCGCCGCTGCTCGGCGGCCGTATCCAAAGACGGTTCCATCTACGCGGCGTGGCCCGGCGACAACCGACACGACAAGAACCAGGGCGACAGCGGCATCTACCTCGCCAAACTCGATCCCAACGAAGGGACGAAATCCGCCGGCCCCATGCCCTTCGAAATTGCGGATCATCCCGGCATCCGATTCGAAGCGCCCAACGACACGCCGGAGCGGGACCGAAACGAGCACCATCAATGGAAAATCAACGGCGAGGCACTCACCCTCTACTGGGGGGACGTGCATCGACACACGGACTTCTCAAACTGCCGCACCACCGACGACGGCTGCATCGTCGAGCATTTCCGCTACGCCATCGATGCCGGAGGCCTGGACTATCTCGCCACCTCGGATCACACCGAAGTCGGCAAGACCTATTCCCCCTACGAATGGTTCCAGTCGCAGAAACTCGCCGACATCTTTCAGAACCAACAATTCTTTCTCTCCCTCTACGCCTACGAACGCGAACAACGATGGCCGTACGGCCATCGCAACATCGTCTTCGAAAAGCGCGGCGGTCCACTCGTGTACATCAGCCGCAGGAACTACGAGATATCTCCCTGGGCAACGCCTCTCCCGCCTCAGGACGGTGCGCGAATCGGCGAAATCCCGCCTTGGCAGCTCTGGGACCTCCTCCGCGCGCACGGGCAACGCTGCGTCACCATCGAACACACCTCCGCCGGCACCATGGGAACGGACTGGTCCGTCTACGACAAGATCGATCACCAGTTCGAAAACATCGTCGAGGTCTTTCAGGGTTCCCGCGAGAGCTACGAAGGCGTCGGCGCTCCGCAGCCCCGGGTGGTCACGGACACCAAAAGCCAGTTCGGGAAATTCAGCGCCGGCACCTGGCAGAACGCCCTTCGCCTGGGCCATCGCCTGGGAGCCTACGCCAGCTCGGATCATCGCTCCGTCCACATCTCCTACGGCGGCACCTACGTGAAGGAATTCACCCGAAAAGGCATACTCGACGCAATGGATCGTCGGTTGACCGTTGCGGCCACCGACAAGATTTTCATGGAGTTCTCCTGTAACGGAATGCCATTGGGAAGCGAGATCACCACGGCCGAAAACCCGCGCCTCGCCTGGCACGTGGACGGCACCGCTCCCATCAGCTGCATTACGCTGATCCGCAACGAAAAGGACTATCAAATCTTCGAACCAAACACACGAACCAGCTCCTCGAACTGGACCGACCCGGAACCACTGCCCGGCTCGAACCGCTACTATCTGAGAGTCGAACAGAGCGACGGCAACATGGGCTGGACCTCGCCCGTTTGGGTGAACCTGAATCGCTAAAATTGCCAATAGACGCCGGACAATCTCAAACGCATGGTAGATGTAACAACCGCTGATTTGCGTTGATTGACGCCGGTCTCACCACCACGAGAAACAGGAGCTAAATCTGGTTTTCCACCTAAGACACCGGGTGAAGATCGTCCCGCGCGGGTCACCTGGGAAAATTCCATAGAACTTTGGTTGCTGATTTAGAGCCGGAACAGAATGACCACGCCCCCTAACAACACAGAACCGGTTTCGCCACGAGCTTGGACTTCGGCCACCACGCTGACAGGGCTGATTCTCGTTTGCGCGTTGACTGTTGACGGAGCAGACAACGCCGAAGGCGGACCGGCCTTCTTCGAATCAAAGATCCGTCCCGTGCTCGTAAAGCATTGCTACGAATGTCATTCCGCCGAGGCGGGGAAGATCAAGGGCGGGTTGTTGCTCGATACCCGGGACGCGATTCGCAAAGGGGGCGACACGGGCCCGGCAGTGGTACCGGGTAAGCCGGACAAGAGTCTGCTGCTTGCGGCGATTTCCCATACCGATCCGGATTTGCAGATGCCCCCGAAGCGCCCTCAGCTGGCGAAGGCTGTGATCGCGGATATTGCCCGTTGGATCAAAATGGGCGCGCCCGACCCGCGCGAGGCGACGGGGCACAAGGTGGAACGTCCACCCGTGGACCTCGCCAGCGGCCGGCTTTTCTGGGCCTTTCGAAAACCCGTGCATCACGAAACGCCCGCCTCCAGTGATCCGGGCTGGGCGCGGCACGATCTGGACTATTTCGTTCGGGCGAAACTCGACGAGGTGAAGCTCGCGCCCTCCCCGGATGCCGACCCGGTGACGCTGCTGCGGCGACTGTATTTCGATCTCATCGGCCTGCCTCCGACCCCGGACGCAGTCGAGCGCTTTGTGAAGGAGTTCTCGACCTCCGGGTCAAGAGACAGCCGACACGAACGCAGGTCGGAGGAAGCCCTGGCGAAGGTGGTGGATGAACTGCTCGCTTCCGAACGTTTTGGCGAGCGCTGGGGCCGTCACTGGCTGGACGTCGCGCGCTTCGCCGAATCAAACGGCCGCGAATCGAATATCGCCTACCCACATGCATGGCGTTACCGCGACTACGTCATCGACGCCTACAACACAGACCTTCCCTTCGACCGCTTCCTCACGGAGCAGATCGCGGGAGATCTGCTACCCGCGAAGAATGAAGCCGATCGTGCCCGTCTGCTCATCGCCACCGGCTATCTCGCGTTCGGCGCGAAAGGCCTCAACGAGATGAACAAGGCGCAATTCGCCGCCGATGTCGTTGACGAGCAACTCGATGCCGTGACCCGTGGCGTGCTGGCAAGTTCCGTTGCCTGCGCGCGCTGCCATGACCACAAATACGATCCGTTCGCGATGGAGGATTACTATGCGTTGGCCGGAATCTTTCAGAACTCCAAGACGTATTACGGCACGTGGATTGATTCCGAGAACAACAATGCGGGTGATCTCATCCGCTTGCCGGATCTGCCCGGACAGTTGATTCCCAATCTGTCCATTCCTGCGAGGAAGGTCGCGCAATTGAAGGCCCAACTGGCGAAGCTCGACCGCGAGGAGGCCGATGCTCGGGCCTTGCGGAAGCAGGCCATGGCCGAGGGACGCGACCTGTCGAAAGAAGGCTACAACCTGTTGCGCGACGCCATCCGTATCTACTGGACGCGCGGCGGGATCGACGGGCAACTGAAGCGGGTGGACGCCAAGGGCCGCGCGCTGCCCTTGGCAATGGGCGTGCAGGACGCGCCCAAGATTGTCGACGCGCGGCTGCTGGAACGGGGCGAGATCGCCCATCCCACCGTCTCCGTGCCACGGGGGTTCCCCCGCGTCTTTGCAATGGAAGACGTCCCCCAGCCTTCGGCGCAGAGCAGCGGCCGGCTGGAGTTGGCCCGCTGGCTGGCAAATCGGGACAATCCGCTGACCGCCCGCGTGATGGCCAATCGTGTCTGGCGGCATCTGTTCGGAGCCGGAATCGTCCGCACGGTGGACAACTTCGGCTTCAACGGCGAGCGTCCGAGCCATCCGGAGTTGATCGATCAGCTCGCCTTGAAGTTCATGGAGAACAAGTGGTCGGTAAAATCGCTCATTCGAGAGATCGTGTTGTCCCGCACCTACCGGCAGTCGTCCACGTATCGCCCCGCCGCCTTTCAGGCTGACCCGGACAACCGCCTGCTCTGGCGCGCGAACAAGCGCCGGCTCGACGCCGAGGTCATCCGTGACGCGATGCTCGCCGTCTCCGGTCAACTCGACACGTCACGCCGGAAAGGATCCCTCATCGCCGAACTCAACGGCCAGTCGATGTCGCTGCTGGCGTTCAACAAAAAGGTGCCCGCCGATCTCGACGGCTCGCTGCATCGCTCGGTTTACCTGCCGATCGTCCGAGACCGGTTGCCGGACATTCTGGACCTGTTTGATTTTGCCGAGCCCAGTCTAGTGACAGGCGATCGCGAGGTGACGAACGTACCGGTGCAGGCGCTCTACCTGATGAACAGTCCGTTCGTCCAGGACCGGGCGGCGGCGCTGGCGCGGCGGGTCATGCAGTCCGCGCCCGACCGGGCCACGCGCGTCCGCCACGCGTTCGGGTGGTGCTTCAACCGCCATCCCGATGCCCGGGAAATGGCGCTGGCGGAATCGTTTTTCAAGTCCACCGACAGTGCCGGCGAAAGTGATGCCGGCAGCCTGAATCGGATGGACGCGTATTGTCAGGCGCTGCTGGCCAGCGCGGAGTTTCGAAACATCGACTGACCATGAATGCTCAAACCCCTTTCTCCCGCCGCGCGTTTCTGCGCTCCGCCTCCTCCGGCTTCGGCTGGCTCGCCTTTGCCGCGCTCGCCCACCGCGAGGCCGCGCGTGCGGCGGACGTGAGTCTCGCTGCGCAGGTGCCGCATTTCCCCGCGCGGGCGAAGCGGGTCATCTTCTTGTGCATGCGCGGCGGGCCGTCGCATGTGGACCTGCTCGACCACAAGCCCGAACTGGCAAAACGCGACGGCCAGTCGGCCAGCCTGAACCGCGATTCCGCCGGTGCAAAGCTGCTCGGGCCGGTGAACCCGTTCCGGCAGAATGGCCAGTCGGGACTCTGGCTCTCGGACACGCTGCCAGGTCTCGCGCAGCACGCCGATGACCTGTGTGTCATCAACTCGATGCACACCGATCTGCCGAACCACGCGCAGGCCTTCGGACAAATGCACACCGGCAGTTTCCAGTTCGTACGCCCCTCACTCGGCGCATGGACGCTTTACGGTCTCGGCTCAGCGAATGCCAATCTACCCGGATTCATCACCCTGAATCCACCGGCAGACAATGGCGGCGCGCGCAATTACGGCAGCGCGTTTCTCCCGGCGGTTTATCAGGGAACCAAGCTCGGGGGCAGCCAGATCCCGGATCTCTACGCTGCGCTCATGGGCAAATCCGAGGAGCCCGGTCCGCCCCTGAAGAACATCTCCAATGAACGCCTGCCACGGGAACTCCAGCGCGCACAACTGGATCTCATCCGCGGACTCAACGAACACAAACTCGCCCGCGAGGTGTTTCAGCCCGAGGTGGAGGGAGCCATCGAATCCTTTGAGCTCGCCTTTCGAATGCAGGACGAGGTGCCCAACGTGCTCGATCTGCGATCCGAACCGGCGTCGATGTTCAAGCTCTACGGCATCGGCGGCGGACAGGATCAGTTTGCCCGCCAATGCCTGCTGGCACGCCGCCTTGCCGAGGCGGGGGTCCGCTTCATCGAGATCACCGCGCCCGTCCACTGGGATCATCACAATCTCCTCCGAAGTTCCCTGACCAAATCCTGCGCCGCGACCGACGGGCCGATCTCGGCGTTGCTCACCGATCTCAAGCAACGGGGCATGCTGAAGGACACGCTCGTCATCTGGGCGGGCGAGTTCGGCCGTACGCCCTACGCCCAAGGCGTTGACGGCCGGGATCACAACCATCGCGGCTACTCCCTGTGGATGGCCGGCGGCGGGGTGCGGGGCGGAATGGCCCACGGTGCGACAGACGACATCGGCCACCGCGCGGTCGAAAACCCGGTTCATATCCACGACTGGCATGCGACCCTCCTCCATCTCCTCGGTCTGGATCACAAGCGGCTGACCTACAACTACGGCGGTCGCAGCTTCCGCCTCACAAATGTGTATGGAAACGTGGTGAAGGATATTCTGACCTGAAGAAACCGGCCCGGATGGATGCGCATTCCCGCGCGGCGTTTCAAGCCGCCTGACAAAGCTCCGGGTTTGGTCCGCCGCTCCGGGACGAGGGAAGCGTGTTCGAAAAAGTTGATTTCCGCTCACGTCGATTGCCCATTGCAAATTCGCCGTATTTCAACCGAAGTGCCGTCGCAACAGGTCCAGCGACCTGGGGATTCCAGTGAGTGGATCCTCGTTGCCCTCGAACTCCAGCGAAACATAACCGGCAAACCCGGCATCCTCCATGATTCGGGCGATGCGACCGTAATCGAGATCGAGAGTGTACCAGCGTCCGCCGCCGAAGTAGGTTTTTGCCTGCAGAAGAACGGTCCGTGACGCGAGCTGGGTCAGGCGATCATAGGGATCTTCAAGGAAGTTGCCGGTGTCGAGTGTCACCTGCAACCACGGCGACTTGATCGTGTCCACCACGCGCATCACCCCTTCAGGAGTAACGCCGAGACCCCAGTGATTCTCCAAGCCCATGACAACGCCCCGTTTGGCCGCCTCCGGCACCAATCGGGCGTAGGCGTCGATGACCCATCCAAACGCGTCTTCCTCCGTATAACCCGGGAGCGGTTTCTCGATTCCGCGCTTGGCCATCAAATCATCGAAGTTCTTGGATGTGCCCCACGTGCCCGAGTTGACCCTCATCGTGGGAATACCGAGTTGATAAGCCTGCTCGAGGCAGTCCAGCGTGTGATCAATGTTGCTTTGCCGCCGGGCCTTGTCCGGCGAAAGAAACCCCTGATGGGTCGAGAACCCCATGAGATCGAGACCGAGGGTGAAGGCATGCCGCTTGAGCTTCTGAAGCTCCGCCCGGCCCGTGGACACGAGCTGCCTTTGAAGGATCTCCAGACCGTCGAAGCCCATACGCGCGGCGTGCTCCAGATTGGTCCCGATCGGCCGCAGCTCTTCGCGCCGGAACGCCCAAAACGAATAGGACGACACCCCGATCCGCTTACGCCTTCCCACACGCGAACTTTTGCCGGCATCCGAGGTGTTTTCCAAGGTCGCGGCGCGACCGAAGTTGCCCAACATGGCGGTGGCGGCGGTCGTGACAAGCAGTTCGCGGCGATTCATCGGCTGAAGCTACCGGGCGAAAGTTCGAATATCAAAACCCGTCTGGCGCACCAGAGCACGTGTCAGGTGGACAACAAAGTTGTGACGCCAGGCTGGTCTTCACTGGGTAATCCTCTCGATCGCTCGTCAGGCGGGTTCCGGCCACCAAGCAACCACGTCGAGTGTTTTGGAAAACAGCGAATGATCCGGCTGACATCCGAGGCTGAGTCCGATCAAGTTGCCCAAGGTGTTTCGCCTCATCTCGACCTCGCATCGCCGCAAGCTCCACGGACGATGATGCACGTGCCCGCAGGTGATTCTCCCCGAACGATCTTGCGCGAAGAGGCAGTATCGCTCGGTCAACCAAGCCTCGAAACTGCCCGACTCCGCCACGAACGACTTCCCCACCCCTTCATAACTGCCTTCAAAAACACCGGGAATCGCTCCGTGATGCAAACGCCGACTGCGATACTCAAAGCGACTTGTCCCCGTCACCGACATGACCGCATCAAAATACGGAAGGCAGAATCCCCCGCGGGCACCACGCACCGCCAGTCGATTCGAGGCGTCCAGCGAGAAGAACCAGACACCCGGGCGATCGTTGACCCGCACGTAGGTCCGCAAGTTCAGTTCAAGAAAACGCCCGGTTCCCGGAATGACCGGCAGTCCACGCGCGGCCACGTTCTCCATCTTGAAGGGGACGACTCCGATCCAGGCGGAGCCGTCGTGACATTCCAACTCGACTCCGGCCGGCAGCAGCGGCCGAATCTGCGAGGCTTCCACGCGATAGTGCAGAAACGCCAGATCATCCCAGCGCATCCGCATGATCCATCGGGAGGACGGAAGCGGCCACGGTCTGTGTGCTGTTTCGTCAAGGAAGTCTCGGCTCACGTGATCGATACTCCGGCCGGATTCTTTCAACGGCAAGTCCCGGCTCGAAGCACAAGAAAGCCGCGCCCCCCGATGAGGGGAACGCGGCCTGAATTCGAGCGCTTGAATCGCGATTCAGAACAACTCGCCGTCTTTGAAGAAGCGCTTCAATTCAGCGGTGGCGGCCTCGCAAGAATCGGAGGCGTGGCAGATGTTCTGCATCTTGTTCTCGCCAAAGTCTCCACGTATGGAGCCCTTGGGCGCGATCGTCGAGTCGGTCGGTCCGAGCAGGTCGCGAACCTTCGCGATCACGTCCTCACCGCTCAGGGCCAAGGCGACAACGGGAGACGATTGCA
>JADHOF010000038.1 GCA_016779125.1 Verrucomicrobiia bacterium
CTGGCAGCCGAGGGACACGGTCGCGTGGTTTGGCGAGCGTGGCGTGGCTGTAAAGACCGAGCCTGACGGCCGCATGTTTCCGACAACCGACCGATCCGACAGCATCGCTGATTGCCTGACACGCGCGGCTCGCGAAGCGGGAGTGCAGGTCATGACCCGACGGGGAGTGATTGAACTCACAAAAACGGGCGACGAATTCCAGATCCGCTGCGATTCCGGGGAATCGTGGATTGCGGGGCGGGTGATGCTGGCCACAGGCGGCATGCGTCCCGGCCCGATCTCGGCCGCGTTGGCTGAATTTGGGCATCGCATCGAGTCCCCCGTGCCATCGCTTTTTACGTTTCATGTCGAAGACGAACGGATCAAGGGCTTGCAAGGGCTTTCAGTTGCGAACGTCGGCGTTGGAGTAGAGGGTTCCAAACTCAAGGAATCGGGGCCATTGCTGGTGACCCATTGGGGGTTCAGCGGACCCGCGATCCTAAAACTCTCCGCGTGGGGAGCCCGGGAACTGGCCGCAGCAGATTACCGGTTTTCCTGCCGGGTGAACTGGATTCATCCACGGGCGGCGAAAGACGCCGAGGACAGCCTTCGCAAGATGAAGGAAACGGACGGGCGAAAGCGGATCGCGGGCACTCCTCTCTTTGATCTACCGAAACGAATCTGGGAGCGGCTCGTCGCGGCGGCGGAAATTTCTGACGCGCAGAATTGGAGTCAGCTTTCCGCCCAGAAGATCACCGCGCTTGGTGCTCAGTTGGCCGACGGCAAGTTTTCCGTCACCGGAAAGAGCATGAACAAGGAGGAGTTTGTCACCTGCGGCGGGGTGTCCTTGAAGGAGGTCGATTTCAAGACCATGGAAAGCCGAAATGTGAAGGGCCTGCACTTTGGGGGCGAAGTGCTCGACATTGACGCGATCACCGGCGGATTCAATTTTCAGGCTGCGTGGACGACCGGTCGCCTGGCGGGTCTTGCGATGGCGGGATCGTAAACGCCGAGCCGGGCCTACTTCTTCTGATAGATCACCATGACGCCGAAGTCGGCGATGATATCGCCGCCCGAATCCTTGTAGCTGTAGGAAAGCGGATTGACGCTGATGATGTCCTCACGGGGAATGGTTGCCAGCAGCTTGGCCACCTGCCCGTCGAAAAGGTCCTTGCCCATGTCGATGCACAGGTGGTGCTGAATGGTCTTCACCTTGATTCCGGGCGCGTCCGCGTTGAGAGCCGCGTCGTTTTTGGATCGTTGTGCCCCCGGGAGCAGTGCGGCCAACTCCTCCTTGCTGGGCATCGGCGGCTTGGAATCCTTCTTGGGTTCCTCCTTTTTCGGCTCTTCCTTCTGCTTGTCAGCGGGCTTGTCCCGCTCCTTCTTGACCTCGTCTTCTGGCCGCCCCTCAGGAATCACAAACTCCTTGCTGCAGGCGGGACAATCGACGGTTTCGCCGACGCCGGCCTCGTCGATGATCATTTCTTGGTCGCAGTGGGGGCAATTGATGACGACGTTCATAGGATTGCCCGAGTTAAGTGCAGCGGAGAGACGAGGGCAAGCTCGGGTCGGGATCAAATCGGCGGCAAGGGACAGCATCAATCAAGCAGTCCAATTTTCCGCTTCCACCCAGCCTTGATTGCACTGCAAAGAAAACTCAGTCGCCCCCGGGGGGCTCCCCGCGATGACGGGTTGGTTTCCTTCCGATTCTAGCCACTTGAAGATGCAAAAAGTGGTTCCTACGGAGCTTGGCTCGCGTTTGAAAATTTTAGGCCAAATGATTTCAAATAGTCGTTGACGACCCTTAAAACCTTCACATACCTTCTGCGTCCCCTTTACGGGGGCGTAGCTCAATCGGTTAGAGCGCTGCCCTGTCACGGCAGAGGTTGCGGGTTCGAGTCCCGTCGCTCCCGCCATTCTTTTTGAATGGCTCACGTGCCTCCAAACATCCCTCTATTTTTAGGGTTTGAACCACTCAGCTGGGAATCGTCCTTCCTTCGATTTGCCCGGCAGGCGGAGTGGGAAATTGCTGCCGCGATCCCTTTTAAGAGCAAGGGAATCACCGCCGGTGGCTTCAAGTTCCTTCCACAATTGATCGTTCATTCGGGTGACCAGGTCCTGATGCTCCGAATCAAAGATCAGATTGCGCAGTTCGTCGGGATCCTTCTCCAAATCATAGAGTTCGTTGACATCCCACAAGCCGTGATACCGGATGTATTTGTAACGCTCCCCGACCATGGCGTGCATCGTCGGCGTATGGGGGTAGTTCCATTCCCAAAAATATTCGTAGAGCAGGGCATTGCGCCACGGCTGTTCCCTGCCGAGCAGGAGTGGGAAGAAGTTGGCTCCATCCATGTGCTTTGGCGTACCCAAACCTGCGGCCCCAAGAAGGGTGGGGCCGATGTCAATGTTGGCGACCACTTTGGAGAAACGCATGCCGGCCTTCAGGATGTCCGGGCAGTGCATGATCAGAGGGACCTTGATGGAATGCTCATAGGCCACTCGCTTGTCGATCAGGCCATGCTCACCGAAGAGAAATCCGTTGTCCCCCATGTAGACGACGAGGGTTGAGTCGAGTTCGCCGGACGCCTTCAGATGATCAAAGATCCGCCCCATGGATTCGTCCATCGCTAGCAACGTTTCGCAGTAGCGCCGGTGGTATTCCTGCAGGTCGAAGTCAGGGAGGTTGTAGGCATAGTCGACGCCGTGCCGACTGTTGCGCTGGTTCTTCAACCACAGCGGTCGGTTGTGATAGTTTTCCGGCGTGTCGGCGTAGCTCTTGGGCTCTGGAAAGGTTTTGCCGGTGTAGCGGCCCTTGTGCCGTTCGTGTGCGACGAAGTCGGCGTGAACGGCCTTGTGCGAAAGGTAGAGGAAAAACGGCTTCTTCGATTTGCGTTGCGTCATCCAATCCAGCGCGAAATCGGTCAGCTCATCTGTGATGTAACCCTTTTGCTGCACCTGCTTTCCATTGATGTTGTATCCGGACAACGAGTTCTGCGGAACCGCCCGCGCTGTCCCGTGTCCATCCGGCCAATAGGTGCCCTGTCCTTGAAACGAGATCCAGTAGTCGAAACCTTTCTGGGGTCGATCCTCGTTGCCCATGTGCCATTTGCCGATGAACGCGGTTTCATATCCGCCGGCCTGGAGGTAGCGGGGAAAGAAGGTCAACCCCGGATCAACCGGGTTGTAGTTGTCCACGACCCGGTGGTTGTGCGCATAGAGTCCGGTGAGGATGGACGCGCGGCTCGGTGAGCAAAGGGAGGTTGTGACGTAGGCGTTTTCGAAATGAACACCGTTCGCGGCCATCTGGTCGAGACGTGGGGTTTCCAGATAGGGATGGCCCATGTAGCTGAAAGCGTCATAACGGTGGTCGTCACAAAGAACGAAGATGATGTTCCTCGGCTGGATGCCGGGCAGCTTGGACAGATCAAATTCCGCTGCGAGGAGGCGGGTTGCCAAACAGGACAGGATTACGAGGCTCAGAGCGGATCGTATGGGGCGGGGCATGCCCGAGGTTTTCGAGCTTGTCGGTTTGAGCCGCAAGGAAAAACCCGTCCGGCACCGCGTGCCCATGCTGTTCGAAAAGTAATGAAGGTGATGCAGGAGAGGATGGTGCGCGATACTGGGTTCGAACCAGTGACCCCCACCGTGTCAAGGTGATGCTCTACCACTGAGCTAACCGCGCTACCGATCTGAAATCGCCCCGGGGCGGGCGAGCGGGTTTTCTAGGGATCGAAGGGTTGGATGACAAGGATTTTGTTCCATTGCGGTAAAGAATTAAAGAATCCGGTGCAGGGAATGGTTTGGCGCGGGTGAGGCGAATGCTAGGCTCGGCGGATGAAGTTGCTTTTGTCGTCACTGATTGTCTTCACGGCGTGGAGCGTTCTTGGTGCGGATGCTTCCGAGGAATCCGTCAAGGCGCTGACCCGTCGATTGATGCCGTCGCTGGTCGTGGTGCACACGTTGGATGTTTCGGGCGAGGTGGAGACGTCGGGGACCGGCTTCGTGGTGGACGAGGCCGGCATCATCGCCACGAGTCTTCACACGATTCCGCAGGGCCGACGGATCGAGGTCGTGTTTCAAGATCGTAGGCGATTGGAAGTCGAGGCGGTGCACGCTTTCGACCGCCCAACGGATCTGGCCTTGCTGAAGGTCGCGGCGACGAATCTGCCGGCACTTTCCCTCGGTGACTCGGCGGCTTTGGAACAGGGCGAGTCGGTGATCGCGATCGGCCATCCTCAGGGGCACACCTTCAGTGTCGTCGAGGGCGTGGTCTCGGCGCGACGGGACGCGGAACTTTCGGACATGATCCAACTCGCGTTGCCCACGGAGCAAGGGAACAGCGGAGGCCCCGTGCTGGATCGTCACGGCGTGGTCTACGGCGTGCTCGCAATGAAGCACGCCTTTCAACACAACGTCGGGTTTGCGGTGCCGATCAACGCCTTGAAACCCCTGATCGAAAATCCCAATCCAATTCCCATGAAGCGCTGGGCAACAATCGGTCAGCTGAACCCGCGGGAATGGAAGACTTTCGCGGGCGCCCGTTGGTCCCAGTCCGGCGGTCGAATCATGGTTGAAGGGGTGGGGACGGGATTTGGCGGGCGATCCCTTTGCATCTCGCAACGCACGGTTCCAGAACCTCCTTACGAGGCTGCGGTCCGCGTCAAGTTGGACGACGAAAGCGGAGCGGCTGGACTGGCCTTCGAATCCGATGGCGGTGACGTCCATTATGGATTCTACCCGACCGGAGGAAGCCTCCGTCTCACCCGCTTCGACGGCCCGACGGTGTGGACGTGGAAGATCATCGAGACCGTCCAATCCGAGCACTACCGGCCGGGCGATTGGAACCATCTCAAAATCCGCGTCACCAAAGACGGGATCGAATGCTTCGTGAACGAACACCTCGTGATTCGTTCCGACGACGTGAATCTCCGAGGAGGTCTCGTGGGTTTGGCGAAATTTCGCAAGACCGAGGCAACTTTCGCTGGTTACAGCGTCGCGGAGACCATTCCGACATCCATCGTGCCGAGCACGGTCCGGGACACAATCATTGGAAAAATCGCCGAGCTTGATCCAGATGCGTTCCCCTCGACGGCAATCGTTGATCAGTTGAAGACCCATGGCGCGGCCACCCAGTCCGTTCTGGCAAAGCAGGCGACGAAACTTGAGAAACAAGCCGAGCAATTGCGAAGGCTGGCCGGGTGGGTTCACACGAAGAAGATCGAGAGCGAACTGGTCAGGGAGCTGTCACGGGACGAGCCTCAAATTGATCTGCTCTATTGCGCGCTGTTGCTCTCCAAGAACGATGACCCCGAACTGGACGTGGAGGCCTATCGAAATCTCGTCGACACAATGGCGGAGGAACTTTCGGAACGGATCCCGGAGGACGCGGAGGATTTGGACCGACTGCGTGTTCTGAACGACTATCTGTTCAAGGAAAACGGCTTTCATGGCAGTCGTGGCCCCGACTACTACGGGAGCAACAACAGCTACATCAACCGCGTGTTGGACGATCGCGAAGGGCAACCCATCACGCTGTCGGTCGTGTATCTTGAACTGGCGAGGCGCATCGGGGTGAAATCACTCGTGGGGGCAAACCTGCCGGGTCATTTCATGGTTTACCACAAGCCCGACAAAGGGGAACACCGGCTGATCGACGTTTTTGAAAGCGGACGCATGTCGGCGGTTCGGGATGTCGTTCCGTTGGGTGCCGTCTCGGATCCACCGATCGCCACCAAACGCGAGATCGTCGCACGCATTCTTCGGAATCTGGTCAATGGTGCCGAGGCAGGAGAAAGCGGTGATCAGGCTGCCCGTTACTATGAACTCCTTGTGGAGGTCATGCCGGATGCCAGCTTCGCCCGGGTGCGCCGGGCATTGGCACGCTGGCAGGCGGGAAATATCGATGGAGCCCGGAACGATCTTGTGTGGTTGCTCGAACACGACTCGCCGGATGTCAATGAGCGTCGAGTGCGGGAACTCCTTCGGGATCTTGAAAAGAAATAGCACTCAGGCGTCCTCAGGTGGACGGAGAGACGTGCCGAGGAGATCCAGATCCGCAAGCTCCTTCGCCCCGCTGTCCGTGCCCAGTTCCAGCACACGTTCGCCGCTTTTACGAACACGGGTGTAGCTGCCCATCGCGCCGTTGTAGGCATCGACCGCCCCGGCCAAGCCCTTTCGCATCTTCTCGAAATGTCCCGAGAACGTCGCGATTCGCGTGTAAAGTTCCTGTGCGGCGGCGGCGATCTTCTGGGCGTTTTCGGTTTGTTCGTGTTGCTGCCAGCTGATCGCGACCGAGCGGAGCAGGGCGATCAGGGAGGCCGGTGTCGCCAGCAGGATGCGACGTTGCGCGGCCCAGACGATCAGATCCCGATCCCCTTCCAAGGCGGCGCTGAAGAGGGACTCGGCCGGCAGAAAGAGCACCACGTAGTCCAATGAATTCGCGAATTGGCCGGGGTAATTGCGGTCTGCCAGATCTTTGATCGTGTTCTTGAGGCTCCGTGCGTGAATGCCGAGTTTTTCCTTCCGCTTGGTTTCGTCGGCCTCGTCGAGGGCGGATAAGAAATCAAGGTCCGGCACCTTGGAATCAATGATGATGACCCGTTCTCCGGGCAGCTGCACGACCATGTCCGGCTTCACATCCCCGGCCTGGGTTTGTTCGGTGAATTCGCAATGACTGCTCAGGCCTGCGGCCTCCACCACGCGTCGAAGCGTTTCCTCGCCCCAGCGACCGCGGGCCTGGTTTGAACTGAGCACGCGGCGCAACTGGAGCGTCTCCGATGAAAGGGTCTGGCTCTGTTCCGCAAGAACCTCCAGGTGACGCTTGATGTCACCGATCGATTTGCCCCGTTCCGATTCGCTTTGCTGCAAACGCAGCTGATAGGTCTTCAGCTGTTCCTCCAGCGGCTTGACCAATGTCTTGATCGCCTCCTGACGTTTGTCGATATCGCCTTTGGCGGATTCCTGAATGTGCGCGAAAGACTTTTCCAGAAGCTGGATCAGCTGCGGTTGGGTTTCCTTCAAGGTGTCCGCGCTCATCGCCTTGAAGCTGTCGCGCATCTGGGCCAGGGACTTCTGCAATGACTCTTCCTGGACCTGGATCCGTTGATCCGCCGCTGTAAGTTCCGCTTCGGCGGCCGCCAGACGCTTTCCGGTCTCGATCGCCATGGCGCGCTGCTCGGCAGATTGAGTTTCCGCCGCCTTGAGGCGGTCGTCGCGCTCGCCGACCTGGCGTCTCAACTCGTCAACCAATGCCGAATCGGATGTCCGGTTTCCGCCGCGATTGCCGATCAACCATCCGATGGCTCCGCCCAAGACGGCTCCGACCACAAGGTAAAGAAAGTGTTCCATGAAAACGGATTCGGTGGCGGGCCTGCTCGATCCCGTCCACGCCGGGTCAGCATAGCGAGCTCATCGCTTTCTCCGCAAGGGCGGTGGACGAGGGCGATGGCTGCGGGCATAGTCCGCCCATGGGTTCGGAATTCGGCACCTTTCAAATCATCCTCAGCAGCCTGATTCTTCTGGCGGCCGTCGCGGCGATCATCGGCGTCCGCCGGGCCTTGAAAGGCCTGAAAAAGAAGATGCCCAAAGTCGATGTGAACCGCGTTGGAGCGAGTGCCCGCTGGATCATCTTTGCGTTGGCGTTCCTGATGATCCTCTCCATCTTCGAGTTTCCACTGACGGCGATCGTGGCGACGATCGGAACGCTCTGTGGCGTGGTCGCGATCGGGTTCGTGGCGAACTGGAGCATCCTTTGCAATTTTCCCTGCACCGTGTTCCTGGTGGCAACCCGGCCCTTCAATGTTGGAGATGAGCTGGAGATACCCGCCGACAAGATTCGCGGCGAGGTGGTGGATATCTCGCTGGCTTACACGGTGCTGCGAGATTCCGAGGATTTCTACATCAACATCCCGAACGCGCAATTCCTACAGAAGCAGTTCCGTCGCAGGCCCGGGCACTCCGGTGTCACGCTTGGGGAGCAGTTGCGGAAGCCCTTGCCGGCCGGTGAAGGGGCAGGGGACGGCGACAAGTCGGTGCCGCCCCAAACGAAGCCGGCGTAAAGCGCTTGACCGAAATTGCGAATCCACTTCTGCTAAGCGGCTTATGGGACTACTCGAAGGCAAAACCGGCGTCGTTTTTGGCGTGGCGAACAAGCGATCCATCGCGTGGGCGATTGCGAAGGCCTGGCATGAAGCCGGGGCCAGGCTGGCGTTCACCTATCAGGGCGAACGGCTCAAGGACAAGGTGGCCGATCTGGTCGAAGAGTTCGGCGAAGACACGCTGCTGATTCCCTGCGACGTGACTTCGGATGCGGACATCGACAACGTTTTCAAGCAAGTCGGCGAGAAGTTCGACAAACTCGATCTGGTCCTTCACTCGGTTGCATACGCGCCCAAAGAAGCATTGGAAGGCGATTTTGTGGACACCACCCGCGAAGCGTTTGCCACCGCCCATGATATCAGCGCCTATTCACTCGTGGCCTTGGCGCGCGGTGCGGCACCCTTGATGCGAGAAGGCGGCAGTATTCTGGCAATGAGCTATTACGGCGCGGCAAAGGTGATTCCGCACTACAACGTGATGGGCGTTGCCAAAGCCGCGCTGGAGGCCAGCACGCGATATTTGGCCCACAGTCTCGGCCCCAAAAAGATTCGCGTGAATTGCATCAGCGCCGGACCAATGAACACTTTGGCGGCCCGTGGAATCGCGGGATTTTCCACGATGTTGAAGCAATACGAAGAACACGCCCCGCTGAAGCGGAACGTGGAGCCTGTGGAACTGGGACAAACTGGCGCATTTCTGGCAAGTGACGGAGCGGCGGCCATCACAGGGCAGGTGATCTACGTCGATTGCGGTTACGAGATCATGGGGATGTATTGAAGCCCCTTGAGCCATCTTCGAAGCCTCGGTGAGTGATCGCCGGGGCTTTTTTGTTGTTTGCGACCGCTCGACTCCCTTCACCGCCACAGATGCTACGCAACGGACGTTAGGGGATTTACCTTATTCCGCCAAAATTGACCCCTTTTCGAAACGGAGGTAAATACATTGTAATCACTTGGCATGCATATTGGATTTACATCCCAAGTGACGAGTTGAATGGACTTTGACTGGAACAATTCCGCGATACCCGACGCCCAAGACCTGCGGTTTCAGGCCATCGAAGAGTCGTTTGAAGACCCATTCGCAGTTCGTTTGCTCCCGGATTCGCCTCGTTTTGACAAAAGCGCCCGATTTTTCAATCTCGGGCGTGCGGCGAGTGGGGACGGGGTTTTCAGTGTCTACCGGACGAATGGCAAGCAGGTGCGGGTCTTGGCAGCCCGATTGTTCGAGCCGGAAGAGATGTTTTTCTACAAAAGGCGCATGAAGCAGCTTTTGGATTAGAACGATAACGTTGGAGCTTGTCGTAAATGGTGACATTGGCAAAATGGGAAGACATTCCGCTCTTTGAGTCTGAGATCGAAGAGGCGGCGTTTTGGGAAGAGAACCGGCTGGATTTGCGCTTGATGGATCTGGCCGTGGCGAAAAGTTCGGAAACGACGGATTCGGTCACGATCACGTTGAGAATGGACCCCCGCATGCTTTCCCGTGTGAAACGCATCGCCCGCTCGCGGTATCTGAATTACCAGAGCATGATCAAGCAATGGCTCAGCGAACGTTTGGAAAACGAACTGAAACAATGAGACAACGTCTGATAAAAGGCACCGGAAACCTTTGCGCATTCACCTTGGTTGAATTGCTGGTTGTGATTTCAATCATTGGAGTCATCGCCGGTTTGGTCGTGGCCGCCGCCGGCTCCAGCAGTATCAAGAAGATGGAGAAGCAGACGGCAGCCCAGATGGCCAAAATCGAGATCGCAATCGAAAGCTTCAAGGGCACCTACGGGACACTGCCGCCGACCGCACCGACTGTGACGGACCATCGCATCAACACGCTGTTTTACGAGTTGTCTGGAACTCACTACATCCCGGACGCGGGCACTCCCGCGAATTCTGTCTACCGCTCCATCTTCGATCCGACACACTCACTGACCACCGCCGCAGTACAGGGCACCTTCGGCAATGCAGTCGCGGGCATCGTGAACAACCACGTCGTCACATCCAATCCGGCTCCGTTCATCGAATTCAAGACCAGTGCAGAATATGCCAAGGTCACCGGCGGAATCTACCTGCTGCAAGTGCCGGCCAAGAAACCGGCCGTCTTGACGAATCCATCGGTCTCCAATGATGGGTTGAATTTTTGGTATTATCGGGCCTATCCGGCGAACGGCTACAATCCCACCGGATATGACCTGTGGGCGGTCATCCCGGGCAAGGGGCGTGAAACCAATGTCGTCTCAAACTGGAAACGATAGATCCAAGGAATCATCAAAATGAAAGCGAAGCAATCCTCTCAATCCGCGACCTCGGGCATGACTCTGGTCGAGATTCTGGTCGTCATCTCCATCATTGCCGTTCTGGCCGGCTTGATCCTCCCCGCTCTGAGCAGCGCCAAGGTGAAGGCCAAAATAATGCAGGCCAAAAAGGACATGAATGACTTCGAAGGTGCCATCACAGCCTACCGGAGTGATTACTCCAGAATGCCGGTCTCCAGCAATGCGCAGAACGCGTCGAACGGAACAGGAGGAACGCCTTCCATGAAAGATTTCGCCTATGGAAGTGCAAATGTCGTCGATTACTCGGCCGCGACGATTGCGAACGGATATACCGGTGCGTCCGCTTATGAGACGAACAATTCGGAAATGATTCTTATCCTCACAGCGAGCACTCGGTTTCCGAACAACACGGGCAATCCGGTAAACGCGAACCACATTAAGAATCCGAAGAAACAAATTTACCTGAACGCGAAACAGGCGACCGGCACGCAGTGGGGAATCGGAAACGACGGAGTGTTTCGCGATCCGTGGCAAAATCCGTACATCGTCACGCTCGACCTCAACTACGACAATTTTGTGGCACCGATCGTGTATCGCACGGTGGCGGTCGGGCAGAAGGCGGGAACCGAAGGTCTGGTCGGGCTGCTTCACCGAGATCCCGTGAACACGCCGACCGGCAACACAGACGAGTTCGGTCTTCGCAAGAGCGTCGCCATCTGGTCGTTGGGTCCGGACGGCAAATATGGTCCTGCCATCAAGGCAAATCAGGCCGGCGTTCTAAGCGGACAAAAGGTCAGCAACGATGACAATGTGCTGAATTGGTAAACACCCGGAAACCGCCTATCCGCATGACCGCCTCAAGCGAAAATCACAGTTACCGAACCAGGTCCGCCTTCACGCTGGTCGAGATGCTGGTGGTGTTGGCGATTATCGGAATCATGGCGGGACTCACGCTCCCCGCGCTTAAAAACCTGGGAAAGGGGAACCTTCGTGCCGCAGCGGTAAGGCAGCTGATGGATGATCTCTCCTATGCGCGACTCAAGGCGATCAGCGGCCGCACCGACGTCTACGTCGCATTCATGCCCAGTTTCAGCTATCTCACCAACACATCCACAATCCGGGCCACCGAATCGTTCACGAACACCCTGAGTGGAATCACGAACTTCTTCAGCACAAACCTGCCGTCGAACAAATTGCTCGGTGGTCAGCTGACCAGTTATGTAATTTTCACCCGAAAACGACTTGGAGCCCAACCTGGCGAAGTATCCCCCCAGTTCCTGACCGATTGGCAATTCCTCCCGGACGGGACCTACATTCCGTTTTCCGCGATGCTAAACACCCGGGTGTTCCTCAACGGCAACCGTTGGTTCAACACGTCGCGATCGAGCGATGTTCCGGTTCCGTTGCCGTACCCGAACGCCGGGAATGTAATCAGCTACTATCTGCCCGCCATCGGCTTTGACTCAAGTGGGCGACTGATTTCAGAAGATTCCTTCCGAACAGAAGAAAACGATGGGAGCTCCCTGAGCAAAGTGAGGATTCCCATCTTTCAGGGCAGTGCCCTTGTTGCAGGCGACACGGCGGGGACCACCTTCAGCCTCGCCAGCGTCGATGCGATCAATACCGAAATCGGTGTGAACACCAACGAGCTGGTCCTCGGTCAGTATTATTCCGTTGTGGCCGATGGCAATAGCACCAACCATGTCGTTCAGCATGGTATCACCGGCGGAAATGAGCGAAATCATCAGCCCGGCGACATCTTCCTGGCGACTTCGCTGGACACCTCGAACAACGGCACAAACTACGCCGTGATCAACGGCACACCGAAAGTGGTGTTGTTCGGCGGAGTTGAGGTGAGCAAATTGACCGGCCGCGTGAAGGTCGCAAAAACGAGGGTGGGCAACTGAACATGCGAACACGCGGACCAAAGCGGCAGGGTGGCAATCGTCAGGACAGCGGATTCACCATGATCGAGGTGGCCCTGAGTCTCGCAATCGTGGCCTTCGCGTTGGTCGCGATCATGGGAGTGATGCCGGCCGGCCTCAATGTTCAACGTGAGAACCGTGAGGAAACCATTATTTCACAGGATGCGGAGTATCTGATGGAAGCCATCCGCATGGGCGTGCTGGCCACAAATCTTGACGTCCTGCGAAGCAATATCACGCTGCTCGAAGCCACCGGGGTGCACAACGGTGCCACCAACATGCCCGTCTATCTTTGGACAAACGGGGCGTCTGTCTACCCGCCTTCCATAGGGCAGATTCTAATCCACCTCAATCGACCGTTGGCCTCCACGATCACACTCAACAATATTCTGCTGACCAACCACGTCAGGCTTCGTTTCAGAGGGTTCAGCGGAAACATGGCGAGCGTCGCCTCGAGCACCAATTTGGACAACAGCTTTCAATATGAGGTCGTTCCTCGGATTGAAAGAATCGACATCGATCCATCCATCGGAAGCCAAACAAGTCGAAGCTTCATTACAAACAACCAGTATTCATTGACCCTTCAATTCCGGTGGCCGGTCCTGCCAAGCGGCAACCTCGGTTTGGGGAGCAAGTCCTTCCACACGCAATTGAAGGGGGCGATTGTCCCGGTGGACTTTAATGATGTGAGCACCACCTTTACGGAACTGGAACGCTTCGACCTTCGACAGGACAATCTGCCTTACCCCGGAACCAGCACCAACCTCGGGTTCATCTTCCGGCGCGGCTTCGCCCGTAATTATCAATGAAGACCCGGTTACAGACTCTCTCCGAAGTTACAAACCGCCGTTCCGGCGCGGGCGTCACGGTGCTGGAGTTGCTGGTGGCGGTGACGCTGATGTCCTTTATCATCATCGCCCTCTACCAGATGTTCAACCGAACGCAGGAACAGATGCGGCGCGCCATCAATCAGGTGGACACTCTGGAAACCGGCCGGGCGTTGATGCAGATCATGAAACGGGATATGGGCCTGCTTTCGGTGCCTGAGGAGGAAAGCACCAACACCGTGTTTTTTGTCCACACCCGCCTCAATCACCTCTTGAGCGTGTTGACGAATTATTCGCTGAACGTGAACGGCACCACGAACTTCATTCAGACCAACGTTTTCAACCGGGTCTTTTTCACCAGTTTCGACCCTTCCTTTCCCGGAACAAACTATGGCGGCATCGGCTATCACGTGGGAGGGGAGGACGATCCTCTCGCTGAACCCGAGAACGGATTCGGCACGCTCTACCGTTATAATTACAACGATGATGTCTTCAATCCGGCCGTTGCGACCACGTTTCTGTTCACCAACTTTCTGCCCTATGCTTCCCGCCTCGCGGATAATATCGTCCACTTCAAGGTAACCCCTTATCCATCAAGCGATATCAATCTGTCGGTCACCTTCACGAGCACGGCCGGCAATCTGGCCTGGAGACGCGGTTTTCTAAACGGATTCACGAACCAAACCGCACCTGTTTTCGCAGAAGTTGAAATCGGATATCTCGACGAGGACACCGCCGGCATCGCCCGCGGTTTTGGCAGTACGAACGCCGCAAGAGCCTATCTTTCCAGCAACCCGGACAAGATTAATCTGTTCCGCTTCATCGTCCCGATTGGGGCAAAGCGATAAATGAAGACCGCGCAATTCCAAACAAAGCATGACGCAACGCCCTGGCCGGTGGCTTGGACGCGGCGGAGTGGCAAACCGCAGGGCGTCGCGCTGGTCGCGACGCTGATCATGCTCTCGCTGGTGACCTTCATGACCGTGGCCTTTCTGGGGGTTGCACGACGGGAACGGCGGTCGATGGAGGCCCACATCAATCAAGGCGATGCTCAGACAGCCATGGAAGCGGGACTAAACATGGCGCAGGTCGAACTGGTCACCCGTTTGCTGTCCGTTGACGGAAATGGTCTGACTGATCCGTGGGGCTACTCGTTGACCGTCTCCACCAATTTCATCAATCCGATCTTCAATCCCTCCTCGTCAAGTCCAACGAATGTAAATGATGTTCAGGCGGTCGCAGCGGCCGTGGGCGGATCTCCCGCCACCTGGCTTCAGAATCTCGCGAATCTGCAATATCTGCCCAGAGTGCCTGTTTACGACGTCGCCTACACGAATGGTGACAACGGTGTGTTCAGCAGCGGGGAATCCAGCATAGAGGCCCGCTTCGGTCGATTCTTTGTCGATTTCAACCGCAACGGGATGTTCGAACCGACATTCCGCAGATACCAAAGCAACACCTTCACGTTTCAGGTCGGGGACACCAACTGGATGGGAATTCCGAACGGCTATTCCCAGATGTACGGAAACTTTGTCGGCGATCCTCACTGGATTGGAATGCTGGAGAATCCGAACGCCCAGCACAGCCCGAGCAACCGTTTCATCGCGCGTTACGCGTTCCTGATGGCACCGGCGGGAAAGGCCATCGACCTCAATCACGCGCACAATCAAAACAAGCTTGGAAACGTGAATCGCCTGACCACGTACGGTGCACATACCAGCACCAAGGTGGACGGGTTTATACGCAACCAGGGAGTCGGCAGTTGGGAGATGAATATGGCGGGCCTGTTGGCCGAACTGAATACGAACTACTGGCTGTATGGGACATATGACAACACGGCTGCAGGTCCAAGTTTGGACGGGGCGGCAAATCCGGCACTTGCCTTCCATCACGCCTTGGGTCTGCTGCAATACCGGTGGAACGATGATCTGGTCAATCTCACCAATATTTTCGGGATGTATGACGAATATCCTTCGACCCGGATGACTTCGAGCGGGGCGGACTTTATGGGGGACTCCCTCAGTCTCGATTTTGGAACCGCAATCGGATACTACCCGCCGCACATCAACGTTTCCGCAACGAATCCGCTGGTTGCTTGGAATTACTCGTGGGCGGGAGCGACCAACTCCAGCGCCAACGATGCCTATCGCTACAATTCCGTGAACGATCTCTGGAGTTCCGACGCGAGCCTCGCGAACTTCAAGAATGGGATGATCTATGCTTCGACCAACGCCCCCGACTACAGTGTCATGACGCCTTCGGGGCAGCAGGACGCGACGACTCATCATTACACCTGGTACCGCATGCTCGAGCAGGTGGAAACCGAATCCAGACCCAGGGAGGATCGGGTTAATTTGAATTGGGACAATTTGAACTCCTACATTTCTGGAGGCGTCACAAATTGGGATGCCCGCTTCGGTTTCCCCGACTCGGTCACCCGGGTGACTCCCGGAACAGGGCAAACGACGGAGTCCTTTGCGTCATGGTCCGCCCTTCGATTTTTTACAAACGTGGCGCAGGCGATTTTCAATTCTTCGGTCATCACCAACGTAAGGATCTATAACACCAATGCCGCGTTCGGGGAATGGAGTCTCGAAACCAACTACAGCATAGGGGGGCCTTTCTGGGACGTATTTGGCAGCACCAACATCTTTAGCACCAATCTCTATACCCGCGTTTCGGCCGGACAAACCCGCGTCTGGACGAATTCCACGTGGGTTTATCGAACGGATCAGCCGATCCCGATGGCCCAGACCAACGGCACCACGGAATATGAAACCAACGTTTATCACACTCTGCCGATCAACAGGATAACGGTCTTCCCGGTCAACCAGCTGACACCCGAGGTTCAGCGGTTGCTTCAGGTGTCCGCGAATCTCTATGAAACGGCAGGAAACGCCAGAGAGTGGGTTCCCAACAATTCCTACCCGGTCAATTCTCAAGTGCGGCGCGATGGGGTTTACTATCGAAACACGTCGGTCACGTCGGTCGAGCCACCGTCAAGCCCGTGGGTTCTTGACGGTCCCGGTCTGCCGGCCGTCTTCCGGCCCATCTTCAGCCACAGCACGAACAACGGCCTTTTCAACACCGCACTCAACTCGATCTACATCAGCGATTGGGTCGAAGCCGGCAATCCGTCCTGGGTCACCAATGTGACCTATCTGGACGTGAACAATCCCGACGACCGGGCGACACTATTGACCGCCACGCTTTCTGGATTGCAGGCGGACTACACCCTGAAAGGCTTTCCCGTGTTCATTGGAGCCAAGGCCTCCACCCGCGATCTCGCGACCGGCACGGCACAATCCGGTGGGCTGCCCAACTTCAACGAAGTGTCCTACTCATTGATGGCGGAAGTGACCCGCAAACTACAGTTCGTCAAGACCAACTACGGAGCGATTGTGCCCGACATCACGAATCAGCTCTTCGTCGTCGGGTTGAAGGCAGGCTTGGGCGCGGAAGTATGGAATCCATACCAGTTCAGTTATCCTCGCGAACTCGACCTCTACCTGACGAACTACATGACGGTCACCATTCAGAATGAGGCCGGTCCGATCTACACGAACAACATTGTCAGCGGCGTCGTTTACAACGTGCCTGCGGGAACCTGGCCGACAGCCTTCCCCCTGACCAATCGCACCGCTCTGATCACCCCCCTCGGCGGCTACGTCAACATCCTGTCCAACGCGGCTTATTATCCGAGCGTTTATTCCAATCTCGTGACGGGACTGAGCACGAACGGTGGTTTCCGCTACGTCAATTCGCAGGTGGTAAATCCGGGTATCTTTGTCATGACCAACCTCTTCCCCGAGGTTCAGATGAAAGTGGTCTTTTCAAACTGGCTGAGTTACGCGGCGGTGGATCGTTATTACAATCGTGTGATCGACTACGTGAATTTGGGCAATCTTTCCGGTTCGATCGACCTGGTCGACATGCTTCTGGGGAACACGACCACCGCCGGCGGCTTGACCAGCTTCAACGGTTCGACAAACGGGGCCGTCAACGGAGCGGCGCAGACCTTGGCCCGGTTCTTTTCCACCAACCGTTACGCCTACAGCAACAACACCGGCTGGCTCAGAACGACAAACATTCATTACATCACGGAGGGCATAAGTAACCAAATTCGGCTGTCATGGGATCCGACCTATCCGTTTTCCGATTGGAGGGAATTTAGCTCAAGTTCCCCGAATATTGCTGCGCGGCAAACCTTCTTCCGTCGCTATCTGGGACGCGATCCTCAAGGCGGCGGATATCTGGGTACCAACGCGATCGATGCGCCCTTCAGTCCGACGATCATGGCGAAAATGGACCTCACATTCGAGGCGAACGATCCGCTGGTTCATTACGCCCAGCACCAGTTGATCGGTGATCGAAGCGGGCAGGATACAAATTTCGCCATCCTTACCGGTTTCGAGATGCGTCGTATCAGCACCGCTGCCCTCCGTGATTTGCCGGCCCTGATCGGGCTGCCGGGTAGTGTGGGGCGTTTGAACGACGCGTTCAGCCCGTGGGGCGGACATCCCCTTAAGAACAACGATCAGGCCGGCCCGGTGAACCGCCTGCGAAACTTCAACCTCGCCATCAAGGACCCCGGCATCTACGAACCTTGGCAGTGGGAGTTCCCCGAGCGGCGATTCGGCAGCTTGGGATGGATGGGACGCGTTCACCGAGGCACGCCATGGCAAACCATTTATATGAAATCCCGGGTCGCGTATCCCGCCAACTGGTTTGGCTGGTCCGGGGCCTACGGCACTCATCCGACCAATGACTGGCGAATCTTCGACAACCTGACCGTCGCGGTGAACAAGGCGGCCGCATCAGGCGCCTTGTCCGTAAATCAGACCAACCGAGCTGCTTGGAGCGCAGTTCTGTCCGGTGTCAATGTGGTTTCAAACTCGACCTATTCGGCCGGTTCCATCTTCCCTTCCGGCTCGTCTTTCACAATCACTCCACTCACCTGGCAGTTCCGCAATATCCACGAGGGCATCGAGTTGCAGAAGCGATTACAGACCAGCTTTGTGCGGCACGGTGACATTTTGTCCGTCCCCGAATTGAGCGACGCGTCCCCGTATCTGACCTATGGGGTGCAGCGCTACAATCCGGCTTCCGCCTATGTGCAAAGCGACTTTGTTGTCTATCGCGGAATCGTTTACGGCGTCATTCCCACGACGGGTATTCCGGCAGGCATCGCCCCACCGACACTGCGGGATCACCTTCTGCCGGTTTATGATATCGGAACCGCTTACGTGCAGGGGACCTATGTCCGCTACAACGGGCAGCTGTGGTATGCGAACGGCGCAATCGCCGTCGGGGAAGTGCCTGGCGATGCAGCGAACTCATGGTTCCATGGTTGGGAAGTCTACCGCAACGACATCTTTACCGCCGAGCGTTACGGATTCACCGACAACATGGTGGAAAAGATTCCGCAGAGCATCATGGGGCTCTTGAAATTGGAGCCAAGCCCGAGGGTCGCCGTCTATTCCTTCGGCCAGTCATTGGCCCCGGCGGCGAACTCGGTCTACCTGTTTCCCGGGGTGTATCAAAACATGGTCACCAACTATCAGGTGATCGGCGAGTCCGCCTCCCGCGCCGTCCTGCGCGTTGAGGGAATCCCACCTCCGGGATTGCTCCCCGCACACACCAACCTGGCTCCCGTGATTTTCCCGCGCGTGGTTGTGGAAGACTACAAGGTCATGGCGGATCAATAACCGAGGTCGGGCATTGCCGTATTGCTTGGATCGATTGCAGAAACTTAAGGTAACAGAACCGGAATGGCGAAAGAGCACAACGGTATGAAGAAAAGCGCTTGGATAGGAATAGCACTGATGCTGATGGCGGGAGCCGTCATTGTCAGCCAGTGGCGGTTCACACCGCCGCCCGTCGTGAATCCGCTGGAATTGGACGGAGCCAAGCGGGAAGCCGTCTTGGCCGCAGCCAAGCAGGGCAAGGGGACTGCTCCGGTCGCGCAATCGCCAACCCCAAAACCGTCGCTCCCGACCACGACCCAGACATCCGTCGCAGACACCACGAACGACACCGTCACCAACGGCCTGACATCGATCGAGTTGGATCCACGCCATCCTTATCGGCTCAAGAACACCGCCAAACCGGCATCGGAACTGTTTTCCAGCGACGCGGCGATCGTCCTGAGAAACGCATTGATAGATGCGGACGAGCCGACCGCGAATTTGAATATTCCCGAACACCTGCGTTCGGAAGGCGATCCTGAAAGCTACGTGATCCAGGCAAGGGGCCGTACCAGTGACGAATTCCGCAATCTGTTGAAGGCGTCTGGAGCAGAGATTGTCAGTTACATTCCTAACAACGCCTATCTGGTAAAGGCCGATGCGTCTGTGGTGACCGCTTTGAGGGCATCCCCGCTGGTGCGGAACGCGATCGCATACGAACCTTACTACAAGCTCTCCGCCGCGCTGTTGTCGGGAGCTGTAAAACAAGAGCCCATGCCGCCGGGGCAACCGCTTCGCGTTGCCTTGTTTCCCGGGACCAAAGATATCGCCATCGAAAAGCTCCGGGCGAAAGGGGCCATGGTGGCCAAGGAGTCCGAATTCCCATACGGCCCGCTTCTGACCGTGATTCCCCGGCCGGAATCCTTGTCGGAAATTGCAGGAATGCCCGAGGTCCAACTTCTTGAAGTCTATCCGCGTTATCAGGTGCTTCGAGATCTGGGACGAATCCGAGTTGGTGCCGTCAAGCCGGCTGCGCCCTTTGAAAACCTGCATGATTTGAGCGGCTCCAATGTAATCGTTGGTGTGAACGGGACCGGCGTGCAGACAAACCATGTTGACTTTGACTCACGCGTTGTGGTGGACACCACCAATTTTGCCACGCCTTTTCTCGATGGCACCGGGCACGAAACACACGTTGCGGGAAT
>JADHOF010000039.1 GCA_016779125.1 Verrucomicrobiia bacterium
ACCAGGACGCCCAGCCTTCTCCGGCGCTGATGCAGGCCTCGTCAATCAGCAGCGCGACGGGGCCGGTGAAGCGCGGCCGCTCGGGGTCGAGGGAGAGATCTCCGGCGAAATTCACGTGCGCGCGCCGTGCGTCGAAGCCACCGCCGCTGTTTCCTCTCACGTCGAGGATCAGCCCTTTCGCGTCGTGTAGATCCGCGACGGCCGCGTCGAGTTTTCCGATGAGGTCGTCGCGGATGCGTCGCACGTAGATGAGTCCGATGTTCCCGGGGAGTCGGGTCCACGAGACGTTCGCTACATCCTCGATGCCCGGTGTCGGAACGGGCAGGCGTGGCAGGTAGCGGGCGGCCATTTCGGCGGGAACGACCAGGTCCCGTTGCGCCCCGTCGGCTGAGGTGATCTTGAGTCGGACGTCCTGTCCTTGTTTGTCGCGTCGATGAAAGAAGCGCGTGGCGGCGTGGCGAAGATTGCGTTCGCTGGAATAGCCCTGCCATCGGCTGAGAAACTCCATCGCGAAGCGCACGGCGTTCGTTGAGGCGTGGTCGTCGATCGCGTCGATTGTGTCACCCGGGCGAATGCCCGCCTTGAACGCGGGGCCGTTCGTATCGACGTGATACACGACCGGGAGTCCTCGCCCGTCCTTCAGGCAGGCGAAGCCGGGATCCCAGCGGGGAAAGTCGATCAGTGGCGGATCGAGGGTGCCTTTTGAAAAGCTGACGTGGCTGTCCTGCAGTCGCGCGCCCAGCTCGTAGCAAAGCAGGGCAAACTGCCGGTCGTCCTTGATCGTTTCTCCTCGCGGGATCAGTTCGCGGCCGACGGCGGCCCAGTCGATGCCCTTCAGTTCGAAATTCGGATACTGCCGGCCCAGGGTTTCATGGAGGTCTCGAAACGCTTCGGAATAGCTGACCGGGTTGGGCTTTGGCGGATTCATCAGTGCCTGTGCCCGGGGAATGAACCACTCCACATCCACGCGCGCGGGCTTCTGCCATCGGCTGAAATCGAACGAATCGCCGTCCGGAATGATGGCGGTCTCCTCTGCTTGGATCTGGAAGCGGGATTCAGACTTCCGGTCGATCAGGGCACCGATCCCCGCGAGACGGGCCGGGGCGTCGGCACGCAGTCGGAAATCGCCGTTCTCGGCGTTCACGAAACCCGGATCGCCATGGCGGGCGTCCTTTTCAACGGGGAGCTGTTTCAAATCGGACTTGTTCTCGCCGGAGGCCGGGAGGGCGCGCAGGTGGTTGGTCCGGTTGTTGGAATACCAATTGCCGCGGAGATCGAAGCGACCGGTGTCGTCGCCGGGTTTGGCGCCCGAACTGAACGAGCCGTTGAGGGCGATGTCGCAGGCGTGAAACAGGTTTGCCGTCACGACGGGATTGGCCTCGTTGATGGACAGGAGTCCCGGGCTGTCGCGGGCGATGATCGTGTTCCGGATGAAGGTGTCGCCTCCCGCCTTCCAGAACGCGGCCGCACCCGCCGAGACGAAGAGGTTGTTTGAGATGATCAGCGAGGCCGGCGAGGGGCAATAGAGGGCGGGGCGGGGTATGTCGCGGATGTGGTTACCGGTGATGACCGAGCCCGTTGCGTTTGCGCGAAGCGCGAAGAAGGCGGTGCCGTGCAGGTCGCAGTTTTCGATCCGCACATCCCGGGCGTGGTGGAAGGTGGAAACGAGGGTCGCGTAGTTGTTTCGAATTTCGCAGCCGATCAGGTGCGCCCGGCGAACGGGTTCGTCCTTGGCTCCGATCATGACGCCGGTGCCCCGGTGTCCGGCTACGAGGCAGTCGGTCATTTCCAGCGAGGCTCCGTTGTGGACCAGCACGCCATCGCCGGGGGAGCCCAGCACGGCGACGTCGCGCATTCGCGCGTCGGCCTCGTCGATGTCGACAAGCTGGTCGATCACCGGCCGGTGGTCCGCGTTCGGGCCTCGCCATCTGAGGCTCAGACCCATCAGCTCGACCTGGTGGGCTCCCGTGATTTGCAGCGGAGCGGGCGATTTTATAAATCGGTTCGTTCGCATGAAGGGCTGGCGTTCGGGCAGGGGAAGCGCCTCGAGTTGCGCGAGGAGTTTTCGCAGCGTCGCCTCGAAAGTCGGTTCGGTGGAGCCGGGCAGTTCAAGGGTGGTGCGGTTCCATCCCGCTCCTTTGAGAGTGAGAGATTTTTCGATTAGGAGGTTTTCGCGCCAGATGCCGGGGCCGAGCTCGATTGTGTCCCCGGCTTTCGCCGTGTTGATCGCGGTCTGGATTGATGCCGGCGGCGACACCCGGTGATGGGCGGCGAAGGCGGAGAGCGTTTGGAGCGCCAGGAGGGTGGCGAGGAAGCGCGGCATTCGAGACAGATAGAACATCTCCGGAATCGTGGCCATGCGATTGTGCCCTCCGAGATTGCACGCCGGCGATCCGCCACGGCAGACTGCCGGACCTGATGATTACCTTTGTGAGAGGCAAACTGGTCGAGGCGGTGCCCACGCTGGCGGTGGTGGACGTCAACGGCGTGGGCTATGACGTGCTGATTCCGTTGTCGTCTTTTGACAAGTTGCCGGCACCCGGCGCGGAGGTGAAGTTGTTGACGCACCTGGCGGTGCGGGAGGACGCCCACGTGCTGTACGGATTCATGACGCCCGGTGAGCGGGATCTGTTCCGTCTTTTGATCGGCAATGTAAAAGGCATCGGCCCCAAGCTGGCGCTGAACATCTTGAGCGGCACGAATCCCGTTTCCTTTCGCTCCGCGATCGCGAACGCCGACGTGAAGGCGTTGTCCTCCATTTCCGGCGTCGGCAAAAAGACGGCCGAGCGCATCGTGGTGGATCTCAAGGACAAGGTGGGCCCGGCGGCCGCGTGGGAAGGCGCGAGCGCCGCCCGCGAGGGTTCCGCAGAAGACCGGAAACTGAGCGATGCCGTCATGGCCCTCGTGGCGCTTGGCTTCAAACAGGACGAGGCGCACAAGTCCGTGAAGGCGGCCATGGCGATGCTCGGGGAAAAGGCCACGGTGGAAGAACTTGTCCGCGCCGCGCTCAAGAAATAAGCGAGTTTCTGTGATCGTGCCGTCTTTGCCGAAAAACAACCCGTCCGCCGTTTTCGTTCCTCGACAGGTGAACTTTGGAGGGCGGGTGCTGGCCCGCCTGTTGTGGATCATCTTGAGCGGGCTCGCCGCGACGGTGCGCTTTCGGTGGAAGGACGAATCGGGGGCCTTCGAGACGGAGCCCGACAAACCGGTGATTTTTTGTATCTGGCACAACCGGCTCGCGCTGTCGCTGATCCTTTACCGCAAGCATGTGCAGTCCCGATGGCCGCGACGGTGCATGGCGTCGTTGGTGAGTGCGAGCCGGGATGGCGGGATGCTGGCGCGGGTCATGGAACTGTTCGGGGTCCGGGCGGTGCGAGGTTCGTCGAGTCGACGCGGAGCCGCCGCTCTGCGCGAAGCCGCCGCGTCCCTGCGCTCGGGTTGCGATCTTTCGATCACGCCGGACGGACCACGCGGGCCGTGTTATTCGCTGAGGCCGGGCATCGTCTCGGTGGCGCAGCTGACCGGTTGCCGGATCGTGCCGGTGGCGTATCGACTGAGCCACAAGCTGACCTTGAATAGCTGGGATCGCTTTCAGGTGCCGCTCCCTTTCACCCGCTGTGACGTCACGCTCGCGCCGTCGGTCCAGGTGCCACGGAAGCTCGGCGAGGAAGAGGCGGAATCGATCCGAGCGGACCTTGAGGCGACCATGCGATTGATCACGCGTGACGACTGATTCGCGCCCCGAAAGTCGCGGTGGCGCGAGGGGAATCGGCTGTGGCAGCATCGGGACCACTTGTTCAAACCGAGTATGCAAAACGAGTATCATGGCGTTGTGGCGGGGCTTGCCCGGGGATTTTCGATCTGGGCTAAAATGGCGGCCTCGCTGATTCTGTCGACCGGGTTGGTTCGGGCTCAAATAGACTTCGGAAAAACCGAGGCGTTTTTTCAGCGGCATTGTGTTGATTGCCACGATGCCGAGACGAAAAAGGGTGATTTGGATCTCGCCGCGCTGGGACGTGATTTGGCGAGTCCTGCGGTGTTTGCCCAATGGGAGCGTCTGTTTGAGCGGGTCGAGAACGGCGAGATGCCCCCCAAGAAGAAGAACGCCCCGCCGGAAAGCGACAAGGCGGGCTTTCTTGTCGAGCTGGCAAAGGGTCTGACGGGAGCGCATTTGACCCGCAAAGGCACCGTGCTCCGACGGCTGAACCGAACGGAATACGAGAACACGCTCAATGATCTGTTCGGCGTTCGACTGGATCTGGCTCCCATGTTGCCGGAGGAAGGCCGGTCGCATGGGTTCGAAAACATCGGTGAGGCGTTGAACGTCTCGATGGTGCAGCTTCGAAAGTATCTCGACGCGATCGATCTGGTACTGGACGAGGCCATCGCCCGCGCGGAGGCACCGCCGAAAGTCCAGATCATCCGGGCCAGCTACGCGGAAGGGTCGGAAGCGAAAAGATTCATCGGCAAGGTTTGGGGGTTGAACGACGACGGGGCGGTGGTGTTCTTCAAGCGATCGGGCTACCCGAGCGGAATGCTGCGGGGCTCGAGAACCCGGGAGGCAGGCTACTACAAGATTCGGGTGACGGGATACGCGCATCGAAGCGAGCGCCCGATCACGTTCTCGATCGGCGGGACGTCCTTCAAGCGCGGCGCGGAAAAGCCGACCTTCGGCTACCATCAATTGTTCCCGGGCGAGCCGGGCACGGTGGAGATCGAGGCCTGGATGGACGAGAACTACATGGTCCAGATCGAGCCGGAGGAAATCACGGACCGCAACAACGAGCTGCGCACGGCCGGGGCGGACAAGTATCGCGGGCCGGGACTGGCGATTCTGGGCGTTGAGCTGGAAGGGCCTCTGGTCAAAGAGTTTCCCTCGCGCGGGCATCGGATGATCTTCGAGGGACTGAAGCGTCGGGAAGTGCCGCCGTCGAATCCCGCGACGCGGTTCAAGTCATGGTATGTACCCGCCTTTGATGTTGAGACGAGCGACCCGATCGGGGACGCGACCGCTTCGCTGAGTCGGGTTGCGAGCCAGGCTTTCCGGCGGCCGCTTGAGCCTGGGCAGCTGGATCCCTTCGTGGGTCTTTTCAAGAATGAGCTGGCGGGAGGGAGAAGTTTTGAGGAAGCGCTACGGACGGCGATCGCCGGGATTTTCGTGTCGCCGGACTTTCTTTACCTCAAGGAGAAACCCGGGCGTCTGGACGCCTTTGCCCTCGCCTCCCGCTTGTCCTATTTCCTGACCCGGACGACGCCGGACGAGGAACTGTTGTCCGCCGCTCGCGGGGGAGGGCTGGCGACGGATCCGTCGGCTCTGAGGAAACAGACGGAACGCTTGTTGAACGATCCGCGCGTGGAGCGGTTCACGCGTGATTTCACCGACGCCTGGCTGGACCTTCGGAACATCGAGTTCACCAGTCCCGAACCGAAGTTGTATCCGGAATACGACGAGTTTCTGAAGGACTCCATGTTGGGCGAGACGCGTGCCTTCTTCGCGGAGCTGTTGAAGGACGATCTGTCCGTCGACAATTTCATCGAATCCAAATTCGCTGTGCTGAATTCGCGAATCGCCCGGCACTACGGGATTTCGGGGGTGGAAGGGCCCGAGTTTCGGCGGGTCTCGCTGCCGGCGGACAGTCCGCGTGGGGGGATCATGGCGCACGCGAGCGTTCTGAAGGTGTCCGCCAACGGCACGAGCACGTCACCGGTCTTGCGCGGCGTCTGGGTGTTGGAGCGTGTGCTCGGTGTCGAACCGCCGCCGCCGCCCCCGGCCGTGCCCGGACTGGAACCGGACGTGCGGGGGGCGAAAACGATCCGTGAATTGTTGGAGCAGCATCGCGAGATGGTGAGTTGTCAAGGCTGCCACAAGCTGATCGACCCACCGGGTTTCGCCCTGGAATCCTTTGATCCGATCGGGGGGTATCGCGAGCGTTTTCGTTCGATTGGGCAAGGTGATCGTGTGGACCTCTTCGTGAACGGGCGGAAGGTGAACTACCGCTTGGGCTCCCCTGTGGATGCCGGCGGTGAAATGCAGGATGGAGGACGCTTCGAGGACTTCAAATCCTTCAAGCAGGTGTTGTTGCAAAGGCGGGGGCAGGTCGCGCGCTGTGTTGCGGAGAAACTGTTGACCTTCGCGACCGGGCGCGAGCCGGGCTTCAGTGATCGCCCGGAGATCGATCGGATCGTCCGGGGTCTCCAGAACAATGGGAGCGGACTCCGCTCGCTCATCCACGCGATTGTTCAGAGCGAGATCTTTCGGAACAAATAGGTCCGCCCGATCACCACCCGCCGGAGGTCAGATAGGTGGTGACGTTCCGGGCGAGGTCGGTTGCCAGCAGTGGCACGGCCTGACGCTCGGCGCTGGCGAGATCCGATCCGATCCGGAGGGTGGTGCGGCCGGAGACATCGCGGTCGAGCAGCAGACGGCCGGTGGCCACCTCGGTGGCCCGCACGCGGGCGGTGATCGAAATCGAGTAATCCTGCGCGGTCAAGACGTCGCCGGGCTGAAACCCGATGGCGGTGCGTTGGTAGGTTTTTATCTCGCCCGAGACTTGGATGTCGCCGCCGTCGCGGGTGTCGAGACGATAGGTGCCGTCCTGTTGCAGCTCCTTGCGCAGGGCATTGTTCAGCGCGGCGAGCAGGCGCGGTTCCTGTGTCTTGTTCTCGAACGCGGTGACGGACACGGACCGCGCGCCGGCCGGGAAGCCGGCCGTGGGACCGAGGCGGTAGCCCGCGCAGCCCGTGGCGCAGAGAAGAGTCAGGGCGGCGGCGAGCTGAAAGATGTCGCGGGTGCTGAAGGGGTTCATTTCTTTTCCTGACGCGCCTTGATCTCGGAGATCTTCTCCTTGGCTTTTTGCGCGTAGATCGAGTTGGGCGCTTTTACGAGGGCTTCGTTGTAGTAGATCAGCGCGCCGTTCCATTCCTTGTTGCGCTCGTAGAAGCCGGCGATTGCAACGGCTCCCCGCGCTTGCTCCGTCCGGAGGTTTTCGACCTTTTCACGGCAGCTGTCGACCCGGGGATCGTCGGGGTGGAGCGCGATGAAATCCTGATAGTGGTCGATCGCCTTTTTGGAGATGCCCTGGTCGTATTCCGCCGACTTGGCCTGCTCGTAATAGGTTTCGGCCGCCTTGAATTTCGCGTCGGCGGCAACCTCCTTGCGGTCGAAGTGGGTGGTCGCCGCGGTTTCGTAGGCTTTGACCGCCGCGACGAAATCGTCCCGTTTTTCGTTGGCGGTGCCGATGTTCATCTGTGCGTCCGGCGCGACTTCGCTGTAGGGACCGTTTTTGATGACCTGCTCGTACATCCTCACGGTCTTCTCCATGGACCGGTAGAGGGGAAACAGGCCGAAGAGTCTGAACTTCTTGCCGTTGAGGAAACGGGTGGCGATCTCGTACTGCCGTTTCAGGATCTCCTGATAGTTGTCGATCTTGGGATATTTCACGACCAGCTTCTGATAGGCCTTGAAGGCCTTCTCGTCGTGACCCCGTTCTTCCAGGCAACGGGCGGCGTAGTATTGCGCGGCGGGTGCGAAGTCCGACAGCGGCCATTTTTTCACCAGGCGTTCCGCCGCCTGCTCCGCGAGATCGTAATTCTTCTCGTTGAAGGCTTTTTGCACGACGTCGAGCTGGTCTTTGGCGCGGCGCGCGAAGAGCGTTTCGTCCAGGGATTCCGAGCCCACGGGTTGAAACACCCAGCCTTCGCCCTCGCGGTAGATCAGGGGCGCGGGGCTCGTGCTTGGCAGCATGGTCAGCACCATTGCGACCAGCAGGACTTGGGCGATACGAACTGTCATGTAGCGCACCATACGCCGTCCCGGAAAAGGGCGTCAAGATTCGCGCCGGCGGGGGTGTCGGCGATGCGGGGCGATTTGGTGAATTTGCTTCGCGGGGCTGTTGCGGGTCGGTTGAATGCCGGTCGTGAGCGGGATTGAACTGAGTGAAAAGATTCTGGCGGACGCCGGAGGCTGGCAGGCGATGAAGGAAGCGCGCGGTCTCCTGAAGGCCGGGCGGGTGCTGTCCGCGAACTGGGAGCCGCCCCGATTGACCGGGGAGGTGCAGGGCGGCAGCGGATCGATCACCACGGGCCTGTTGATCGAGGGACCGATTGATGTGGAAAGCCTCTGTACCTGCATGGAGAACCGGCGGTGGGGCCGTATCTGCGCGCACGCTTTGGCGGTGGGATTGCGGGTGTTGCATCCGCCCGAGGTGACGCCGGCGGCAAAACCCGGGAACGTCGCCAGGCGGGAGCCGGACTTCCGGATCGCCGACGTGATTTCCTTCTCGGAAGGGGACGATGACGAGGCGCTTCGGGCGGAATTGCACGTCATCATTTCGCCCAATTTCGAATCGGCGCTGATGACCGGCAGAGCGACGGTGGCTTTTGAATTTTCAGTCGGCGGATCGCGGCGGCCGTTGAACCTGCTGTCGTCCGGGGATGAATACCGATGGAGCGGGGGCGATCGGGCGGCCCTGGAATTCGCGGTGAAGCGGGCGGGCGGGCAGTTGCCGGTGATGCTGCAGCTGGATCTGGCGGGGTTTGGCGAGCTGATCGGATATCTGGAGGGCAGCGGGAACGTGACGCTCGGGCGGAAGACCGTGTTGGCGATTTCGGAGGAGGCCTTTCCGCTTCAGCTGGTGGCGACTCTTTTGGGGAACGGCGAGATTTTGTTGCGGGCAAAGTTGCCGAATCCCGCGCCGATGATCCTTCCGGGGAGTGTATTTCGCGTGCTTTCGAAGGGATGCTTTCGGCGGCTGGTCCTGCCTGCCGGAGGGGCGGCATTGTTGCAGGGCGAGCAGAAGATTTCGCGTGAAAGGGTGCCGGTTTTTTTGGAGAGACAATTTGGAGAGATGATGGCGACGGGTTGTCTGGAGGCTGATTTTACGCCGGACGACTTTGCCTTCGAAACGGCCAGGCCGCGTCTGCGGCTCGAACTGGAAGGCGGTCTTGCGCGGTTGCGGGCCCGGCTGCACGCCGTCTACGAATCGGCGACGATCGATCTGTCCGAACCCGTGGCGGGGGACGCGTGGTTTGCGCTCGACGGCAAACCTCGCGCCTATCTGCGGCGGGATCTGGATCGGGAGCGGGACGCGTTGGTGTTGTTGGTGCGACAGGGTTTCACCGGTCCGGACAAGGAGGGTCGATGGGAGCTGCGAGGCGAGAACGAGGTGTTACGGTTTTTCGCAAGGGAATACGTGCGGCTGCAGAAAGAATGGGATGTAAACCTGCAGGAGCGACTGGACTGGGCCTTGGAGAAGAAGACAGAACGCATCGAGCCGAGATGCGAATTCACGCCGAGCGGCGAGCAGTGGTTTGACTTCGCGGTCCGATACGAGACCTCCGGTGGCGAGCGATTCTCGGCCGCCGACATTCGGCGTCTGGTGTTGGGTGGGCAGAACAGCACGCGGCTGCGCAACGGCAAGATCGCCTTGCTGGACGTCGGGGCCGTGGAGGAATTGGAGGAGGTGTTGATCGACGCGTCGCCACGGCAAAGCGGTGACGCGTATCGGATGCGGCGCGAGCAGGCGGCTTTCGTCGCGGACACGGTGGGTGAGCGAAACGGATGGGCCGTGCGCGCTCCGGCCGCATTCGCGGAACACGGCCGCGACGAGCGCTTGATCGACATCTCCGCTTTCGACGAGATTCTGCGCCCGTATCAGAAGGAAGGCGTGGAGTGGATGCTGAAGCTGCGCGCGAAGGGCTTTGGCGGAATCCTCGCCGACGAGATGGGGCTTGGGAAAACGGTGCAAACCTTGGCCGTGATCGCGTCGGTTCGTCGGGCCGATGCCGGGAACGCGGCTCCTTTTCTGGTGATCTGCCCGACGAGTCTCGTTGGAAACTGGAAGGCGGAGGCGGCAAAGTTCGCTCCGGAGCTGAAGGTGTTGGCCGTGCACGGGGCCGATCGCCGTCGGCACTCGGGGGGGATTCCGGAGTATGATCTCATCATCACCTCTTACGCGTTGATTCGTCGCGACTGGGATCTTTATGACCCGGTGGAATTCGACACCGTGATTCTCGACGAGGCGCAGCATATCAAGAACCGGAAGACGCAGAACGCGCAGGCGGTGAAGGCACTCCGCTCGCGTCATCGATTGGTGTTGACGGGCACGCCGATGGAAAACTCGGTGCTGGATCTGTGGTCGATCTTCGATTTCCTCATGCCGAGCTACCTGGGCGGGGCCCAGGATTTTCGGGATCGATACGAGCTTCCGATGTCCAAGACGCCCGATCCTTCGATTCGGGAGCGCTTGGGGCGGCGGGTGCGGCCCTTCATTCTGCGGCGCATGAAGCGGGATGTGGCGAAGGATCTGCCCGAGAAGATCGAGTTGGTCAGTTACTGCGATCTGACGGAGCAGCAGCGGGCGGTGTATCGGCAGATCCTCGACGCGGGTCGGAAGGAGGTGCTCGAATCGGTCGACAAGAACGGCTTTGGCAAGAGCAAGATGGTCATCTTCAACGCGCTGTTGCGCCTGCGTCAGATCTGTTGCGATCTGCGCCTTCTCAAGTTGGATGACGTGGATGAATCGGCGGCATCCGGCAAGACGGATCTCTTCGGCGAGCTGCTGGAAGAGGCGATCGACGGTGGGCATCGCCTGCTGGTCTTTTCGCAGTTCACCTCGATGTTGGGCCTTTTGAAGGAACGGCTCGAAGCGGAGTCGCTGGAGTATTGTTATCTCGACGGATCGACGCGCGGGCGAAGCGAGGTGGTGGACCGGTTTCAGAACTCGGACATCCCGGTATTCCTGATCAGTCTCAAGGCCGGCGGGGTTGGATTGAATCTCACCGGAGCCGACACGGTCGTGCATTTTGATCCTTGGTGGAATCCGGCGATCGAGGATCAGGCGACCGGTCGGGCTCACCGGATCGGGCAACGCAACGTGGTGACAAGCTACAAACTGATCGCGAGGGACACCGTGGAGGAAAAGATCCTGCGGCTTCAGGAGAAGAAACGGGAGGCGATCCAGAGCGTTTTCGGTGACGAGGAACAACTGGCGGACGCGCTTTCCTGGGATGAGGTGCAGGATTTGTTCGCGTGATCGACCGGACAAAAGAAAACGCGATGACCGGCAGGTCATCGCGTCTCGATGAGGAATCTGGAATTGCCGAAACCGTCTTCGGATCCGTGTTAGAAGCGGAAGCCGAAGGAGATCGACGAGCTTGGACCGCAGCGGCTGCCACCGAAACGGCTGCCTCCAAACGGGCTGCCATGTCGGCCGAAGTGGCTGTGCGACGAATGCCATCTGGAGTACGACGGCACGATGCGCGTGGTCGTGACACAGGTCGGCGCGGGGGCGTAGATGATCTGTGGTTGCTGCACGATGACCGGTTGCTGGACGATCACGGGCTGGGGTTGTTGGACCACCACCTGCGGCGGTTGTTGTTGCTGGATGACCTGGGGCTGTTGCACCACCTGCGGCTGCTGGGCGGCCTGCTGTTGGTAGATCACCGTGGGCTGCTGTTGATACACGACTGTCGGGGCCTGCTGGTAAACGACGGCGGGCGTCTGCTGGTAGACAAGCGTGGCGGGCTGTTGCACCAGAACGGTGCCGGGCTGCGTCGTGCAGACGGTTGTGGTGGCGTATTGCTGTTGGCGCGGCCTTGCGACGACGTCGTGGATCACCTTGGCGGCGAACAGTCCGGTCAAAACCTTGCCGGCCGTGGCCCATTCGCCGTCGCCGGCGCGGGTCGGACTTGGTGTCGCCATGAGCAGTCCAAGCGCTGTTGTCAGGATTAGAGATTTGTTCATTAGGTTTCCTTTCGTTGTGGTTGGCTCTGGGTAATGGGACGGAAGCCGGTTGCAATTATTCGTCGACCCTCTAGATTTTTTCTCAGGCATCATGGGGAAACCGGACGGCATCAACGAACCACTCCCGCCGCATCGCCGCGGTTTGCCCAAGTCGTTCAAGGATCTGACACCGACGAAGTCCTTCGCCCCGAAACGCTTTTTCAAGGAGTATGTCCTCAAGCCCCTTTTCTGGAGACGGCAGGGGGAGCATCGCAAGCCGGACTTTCCCGAGCTGAAAGAAGGGCAGGTCGCGATCACATGGATCGGCCACGCCTCGTTCCTGATTCAGTTCACGGATCTGAACATTGTGGTGGATCCGATCTTCGCCAACTGGCTGTTTATCCTGAAGCGACTGAAACGGGCGGGACTGCGGATCGAGGACATGCCGCCGATCGATATGGTGCTCGTGTCCCACGCCCACTTCGATCACTTCCACAAACCCTCCGTCCGCAAACTGGCGGCACCCAAGATCGGCGTCATGCCGTGGGGCATGGGGAAACTGGCCAGGCGATTGGGCTTCTCCAGAGTCATCGAGTTGAAGTGGTGGGAGAGTTTTGAAAGGGAGGGCTGCAAGGTCACGCTGACGCCGAGCAAACATTGGGGAGCCCGGGCGATTCATGATCAGGATCGGGGTTACGGAGGTTTCGTCATCGAGCATCAGGGACGTCGCGTTTATCACGCGGGCGACAGCGCCTACTTCGACGGATTTGGTGAGATCGGCCGACGACTGAAGCCGGATATCGCCCTGCTGCCGATTGGCGCGTATTACCCGGAGAATTTCCGGCGGGTACACATGGGACCAGACGACGCCGTGCGGGCCTTCCGTGATCTCGGGGCTGATACGATGGTGCCGATGCACTACGGCTCGTTCAAATTGTCCTTCGAGGAAATGGACGAGCCGCCTCGTTGGTTGCGTGCATTGGCGTCGGAACAGGATATCGATCAACAGGTGGTGATCATGGAGGAAGGTGTGCCGGCGGTTTTTTGAGCCGTGCGGCGCGGACACGAAAAAGGGCGCCTTCGATGCGAAAGCGCCCTTTCAAATTTGGATTGTCGACCCGGCCTTACTTGGCTTTGAACTGCTCGGCCGCCTTCTTGTACCACACTTCGGCTTCCGTGTAGTTCTTCTGCTTGAAGTGGTGATCGGCCAGCTTGAGGGAGGCGTTTGGATCGCCTGAGTTGGCTGCGGAGGTGAGTTCCTCGATGGATTTGCCGCCGCCGCCCATGGTGCTGCAACCTGAAACGGCAATGCCGACTGCGAAGACGGCGGCCAGGAGGACGAGTTTTTCTTGAAGCTTCTGCATTTTTTTCATCGCTCTGCTTAGTTGGTGTTCAGATTCCTGACAGGCCGACAGTAGCTATGGGCAGACAGGCGGGGCAACCTTTTTGTTCACGTCAAAACGGCCTTTTTCAGGGTTTTTCCGTTTTGACAAGCTCGTGGGCAGGAATAGGGTGCCGCTCATGATCTTCCGTTTCTCAAAAGCGCTGTTTCTGGCCGCGGCTGTTCTGGGGCCGCTCGGCGCGGCGCGGGCGGAGGGGGTTCCGATCAAGTTTTCCGGAAGAGATGGCCGACCCGTGCGCTTTGATTACAGCCGGCGCGAAGTTCTGGTTCCCCCGGAATTGCAGGAATCCCAATTCGGAAAATCCTCGGGTGAGGCCTCGTTTCTGCCGCTCATGGATGCGTCTGTGACGCCCAATTCCGGGAGCGGGCGTAGGCGGATGAATGGCGAACGACAGGAGCGCGACTGGATTTTTCAGAATCCCGGCGATTCCGCCTCGAAGGATTCCCGGGAGGCAAGAACCGGGCTGGATCGCGAGACCGAGGAGCCGGCGATGATGAAGTTCATGCGCGGGGATCAATCGGGCGAGGATCGATCCTCGAAGAATCGCCAAGATTTGCCGGATGAACAAAAGGCCGAAGTAAGCGGGCACGACGAGCAGAATTCGGATCGTTCGACGATGAGTCGCAACGACAAGGCGCGGGATTTCTCCGGTCTCTCGGGAAAACGGGAATCCTTTCTCTCCCGGCTGGAATCCGATGCCGGATTGAACGCCTCCCAGGACGGCATGACGCTGCGAAATTACTTTCAAGCCGAGCAACATCGGGAGCGTGAACTGAAGCATCAGGAACGAATGACAGACTTCAGGCAGATGCTGAATTCTCCCTTCAGCGCGCCAAGCTCCGGATCGGGATTTGGCGGCAGCAGCGCTTCGCCGCCGGATTCGGTGCCCGGTCAGCCGGTTTCGTTTGGTCTGCCAAGCTTTGGAGATATCGGCAAGCCGGGCGTGCCCGGAATTGATTTTGGAAAAACGGCCGGCATTCCCGGCGCGTTTGACACGGCGAACATGCCGGCGGACCTCGGGGGGAGAAGGGCCTTTCAGGACCGCAAACCGGAGCCGATCCGCCGCCAGATCAAGATGGACATTCCCAAGCGCGATTTCTAGCTGCGCGCGAACCGCTTCAATAGTCGCGGAAGGGGCCGCGCGGTTCCGCCTTTTCCATCTCGTTTTTCCAGTTCTTGAATCGCTGCGCCATCATGGCGGCCACCTCCGGCTTCGCTTTCGAAAGGTCGTTCTGTTCCCCGATATCGTTGCTCAAGTCGAAGAGCCCGCCGTAGGTCGGAGTCTCGATCCATTTCCAATTCTGGTATCGCGCGGCGCGCAGGTCCTGGCGTTCCCAATACATTTCCGTCCGGGAGGATTTTTGTTTGCCGCGCAGGACCGGGAGCATGTCGAAGCCGTCCAGCGTGAGCTTGTCCGGGAGTTTCGCGCCCGCAAGTTTTGCGAAGGTGGGGAAGACTTCCATGCTGGTCAGGAACTCGTCGTTCACCCGGCCGGCGGGAATCTGTCCCGGCCAGCGGATCACCGAGCAGACGCGGACGCCGCCTTCCCACATCGTGCTCTTGCGCCCGCGCAGCGGAGTGTTGTCCGCGCCGCCGCTGCCGCCGTTGTCGGAGAAGAACATCACGACCGTGTTGTCGGCGATGCCCTTGGCGTCGAGGAAGTCGAGAATCTTGCCGATCGAGGCGTCCATACAGGTGACCGAGGCGCGGTAGTCGCGAAGGCGTTTTTCCCGTGTCGGCACCAGGGCGTCCTTGCCGTATCGCTTGCCCGTCTGCCAGAGCTTCTCGACCGTGGGGTATCGGATTTCAAATTCCGGCGGTGCCTGCACGGTTCCCCGGATTTTCGGATCCAGCGCCGAGGATCCATGCGGGGCGTTGAAAGGCACGTAGAGGAAGAAGGGGCTTTTCCAATTCTCGTTGAGAAAGCGCAGGGCTTCGCGTTCGAAGAGGTAGGTCGCGTAGGTGCCCTTGTCCTCCTCGGTCGGCGCGTTGTTCCGATACATGCTCGGCACCCCGTAGCGCTCGTGGGTGTAGTAGTCGATGCCGGTGTTCACGAAGCCGTAAAAGTCGTCGAAGCCCCGCGCGAGCGGCAGGAAGCGTTTGAGCGTTCCAAGGTCCCACTTGCCGAAGATGCCGCTGCGGTAGCCGGCGCTTCGTAACAGCTTTGGAATCAGGATCTCGCGGGTGTCCATTCCTCCAACCCGTTCAAAGGTGCCCTGGTATTCGGCGTGCGTGTATTTGTGGCCGTAGTCCGGCGCCTCGTTGCGGATCATGTCGTAGACGCCGTTTCGCTGCGGATAGCGACCGGTCAAAAGACTTCCGCGGGACGGCGTGCAGGCCGGCCAGCTGACGTAGAAGTTGCTCAGGCGCGTGCCTTCCCGGCAGAGGCGGTCCAGGTGTGGCGTGATGATCTCGCCTTCGCTGATGGCGCCGATATCCGCATAGCCCTGATCATCGGAGACAATGAGAACGAGATTCGGCGGACGGGTTGCGGCAAACGCGGTGCCGGCTCCGATCAGAAGAAGTATGAGTAGTCGCGCGGTCATCCCGCGATTGAGCCATGGGCGGATGAAACTCCAAGCCGCAATTTCCCCGACCCGGGGCCGGCGTTTTTGCTCGCCCCGAAAATGGCCCGGCCGGATAACCACGTCCATGCGCTACCCAATTCCGAGAATCGTCCTGACCGTGGTTCTGATCGCCTGTCACGGAGCCTTGGCCGAGCCGCCAAAAGACCGCCGGCTGGGAGAACTCAAGGACCTGAACGGCTACTTCGGATTCACACCGCCCGCGACCTTGCAGGCGTGGAATCAACGTTCCGAGTTTGTGAAGCGCCGCATTCTGGTGTCGCAAGGCCTGTGGCCGCTGCCCGAACGCACGCCGATGAACCCGGTGATTCACGGCCGCATCGACGAGGGGGACTACACGATCGAGAAGGTCTACTTCGAAAGCGTCCCGGGTTTCTTTGTCACCGGGAGCCTGTATCGCCCGAAGAATCCGAAAGGCAAGGTGCCCGCCGTCGTCTGTCCCCACGGCCACTGGCGCGAGGGGCGTTTTTACGATCATGAAAAAAGCCTGCCGGGCGACATCATCATCGGCGCGGAACGCTTCGAGAACGGCGGCCGCAATCATATCCAGGCCCGTTGCGTGACCTTGGCGAGGCTGGGTTGCGTCGCCTTCGCCGTGGACATGATCGGCTACGCGGACAGCAAGCAGTTGAGTTATGATCTGGTGCATCGCTTCGCGAAGCAGCGACCGGAAATGAACTCCGGGAACAACTGGGGATTCTTCAGTCCCCAGGCGGAGGCAAACCTTCAGAACGTGATGGGATTGCAGACTTGGAACGGAATCCGTTCCATCGATTTTCTCCTGACCCTTCCCGAGGTGGATCCCAAACGCGTCGCGGTCACCGGCGCCAGCGGCGGCGGCACGCAGACCATGTTGCTGGGCGCGGTGGATGATCGCGTGGCGTTGAGCATGCCCATGGTGATGGTCTCCACGGCGATGCAGGGCGGCTGCACCTGCGAGAACGCCAGCCTGCTGCGGATCGGCACCGGCAACGTGGAGTTCGCGGCCCTGTTCGCCCCGAAGCCGCAGATCATGAACTGCGCCAATGACTGGACCCGCGAGCTGGCCGACAAGGGTTTTCCCCAGCTGGTTGATCTCTACAAACTCACCGGTGCCAAGAACCACGTGAAGCTTATCCGCGGGGAACATTTCCGCCACAACTACAACTACGTGACCCGCGCGCAGATGTATCAGTGGATCAACCAGCACTTCAAACTCGGGCATCCGACGCCGATCATCGAGCAGGACTTCCAGTTTCGCACCGAGGACGAATTGACCGTCTGGGACGAGAAACATCCGCGCCCCGAGTCGGGAGACGCCTACGAACGCCGGCTTGTGAAACAGCTAACGCAGGATTCCGCGAAACAGCTTGGCAAGGCGAAGTTTGCGGAGACCTATGGCGCCGCTTGGGAGGTCCTGATCGATCGGTCCCTGGCTGACGTGGGCAAGGTGGAGTGGAATCTCACCGACAAGGTGCGGGATGGGGACGTCATTCGAATGAGCGGCACTTTGCGAAACACGACCCACGAGGAGGAACTGCCGGTGTTGTGGCTTTATCCAGTCCAGTGGGCCGGCCGAACGGCGATCCTGCTCAGTGGCGAAGGCAAGGCGGGCGTGTTCGATTCGAACGGCGCGGTCCGGGAAGAACTGAGGAGTCTCCTCGCCAAAGGCGTCGCGGTGGTGGGCGTGGATCTGCTGATGCAGGGCGACTTCCTCAAGGACGGCGAAGTGTTTTCAAGAACGCGGAAGGTGGAAAACCCGCGCGAGTTCGCCGGGTTCACCTTCGGTTACAACGACCCGCTCCTCGTCCAGCGCGCGCATGACGTGTTGACCGTGGTGTCGTTCATTGACGGATACAACGCCCACGGCCGCCGCAATGAAAGGCTGGACCTGATCGCACTGGACGAGACCACCGCGCCGATCGCGCTCGTGGCGCGGGTCGCGGCCGGCGAAAGGATTCAGCGGCTTGCGGTGAACACGGACGGATTTCGCTTCGCCGCGTTGCAGGATCTCCAGCATCCCGCGTTTGTTCCCGGCGCGGTGAAGTATGGCGACGTGCCGGGACTGATCGCGCTCAACGCGCCGAACGCGACCTGGGTTGGCGGTGAGAAGAGCCGGGACATTCTTTCCGCGAAACATGTTTCCAAGGGAACGGGGGGCACGCTGACCGAAGCCGTCGCCTGGTTGCTGGATCGTTGATCAGCCATGAAGATCATCACGGACGAACGTTGCACCCGCTATCGCGCGATCGGGCATCCCGAGCGCCCGGCGCGCATCAAGTCCACCGTCGCGCTGCTTGAGTCGCAGAAGGACGTGCCGGTGGATTGGGTCACGCCCGGCGAGGTGGACGACGAGGACATCCTGCGCGCCCACACCCCGGCGCATGTGGACCTGGTGCGGAAGCCCACCGGACCGTTTGACGGAGACACGCCGGCCTATGACGACATCCACGGGCACGCGCGGCGTTCCGTCGGGGCGGCGATCCAGGCGTTGGAGCTGGCTCGCGCCGGAGAAACGGTCTTCAGCCTGATGCGGCCGCCCGGACATCACGCGACCCGCAGCCGCGCCATGGGGTTCTGCTACTTCAACAGCGTGGCGATCGCGGTGTTGAAGGCCCAGGCGAGCGGATCAGAAAAGGTGGCCGTGTTCGACTTCGACGTGCATCACGGCAACGGGACCGAGAACATTCTGCTGAATCGGCCCGACACCTTCTTCCACTCGATCCATCAGCATCCCTGTTATCCGGGAACCGGCACGGAAAACGTCGGCTCGAACTGCTTCAACTATCCCGTGCCGCCCGAATATCCGCGGGCTGAATACCGGCAGGTCCTGCGACGCGCACTAGACCAGCTGGCTTTGCAGAAACCGGACTTCCTGGCCGTGTCCGCCGGCTTCGACGCCTACGCCCGCGACCCCCTCGCGCAGGAGACGCTGGAAGCGGAGGACTTTCACTGGCTCGGCGAATCGATCCGCAAACTCGGCATCACCACCATCAGCCTGCTGGAAGGCGGCTACAGCGACGATCTGCCAGAACTGATCCTGGCCTACCTGAAGGGCTTGACCGGAAAGCAATGAATCCGAAGCGGAAAACCTGACCGATCGAGAGTTCAGTTCTCAAACACCTTCCCGCGATCAAATGGAGAAGTGTTGGATGGATGCGATATTCGCCACCGTGCTGCCGGAGAACGGCTGTGATCTCCGTCCCATTCGAGCCATGCTCGGTCACGGGAGCTTGGAGACCACGCAGATCTACACGCACGTCAGGATCAAGCAGGTCCAGGAAGGCCACTGCCGCTACCAACCCGCCAAGCTCCCGGAACAAAGTTGAAACCTGCTGCTTCTTTAGCCGCCCAATAGCTGCTACATTGCCCCCATGAGTTCGGTTATCGAAATCGAATCCGCCATCGCCAAGTTGCCAGCCAACGAGTTGCAGGAGTTGTCCCGATGGTGGGAAAGCCACGTCAAGAGCCGTCATCTGGACGAGGAGAACGCCAAGGCCGAAGCGATCCGCCAAACGTCCGGCTGCCTCAGCGGAGCCAAAGGCGAAGACTTCGCCCGGGCGGTCGCCGAAGCCGGCCAGGACATCACCGACACCCATGAGTGGTAAAGCCGTCCTCCTGGACACCAACATCGTCGTTGCTCACTTCCGCAAACCGGGCACCCACGACGAAGCCCTTAACCAACATCAACTGCACCTGCCTTTCGTTGTGGCCGCCGAGCTATACGCCGGAGCCCTGCGCAGCCAGAAGCCCGACCACAACCGGGAGATGGTCGACACCTTCCTCAAATCCGTCAGCGTGCTGGTCTGCGACCTCGACACCGCCAAGCACTACGCCGACATCTGGAACGAACCGGCCACCAAAGGCAGCCCCATCCCACAGAACGACATCTGGATCGCCGCCCTCGCCAGGCAGCACGAACTCCCGCTGGTGAGCAACGACAGCCACTTCGAGAACATCGCCAATCTCGACCTCATCACCTGGTGATCCGCCCCGTGACGCAAACCGTCCAAACAATGCTGCTGTGCCTGATGCTCGCCTTGGGTGTCGTGGGCCGGCCTTCGGCAATCGCCACCGCCTTCGCGTCGTCGTAATTCACTCATGTGTCGCAATTTGTTGACAGAGAAAGCGCCGGGATAAAACGGCATGGAATAGAGAATGAAAGAGTCTTACAGAGAAAACTTAGCCAGTAGCTCTGGCCTCAAGCCGTACGCGGGCGATGGCAACATCGTGGGTGTAGCATCGGTGCGAGGTGGCGCAGGCCAGTCATTGAGCTCCGAAATCAAAGCTCT
>JADHOF010000040.1 GCA_016779125.1 Verrucomicrobiia bacterium
GTGGGGACGCGAGCCTATGTCGCGGACTACGACGCGGGGTTGCAGATCCTCGACGTGTCCGATGTGACCGATCCGCGCAGGCTGGGCGGATTGGATACGGACGGCCTCACGGTGGGCCTTTTCGTGACGAATGATTTGGCGTTTCTGGCGGATCACGATCGAGGCCTGGTCATTGTGGATGTGAGCGATCCGGTCCGCCCGATTCGGAGAGGCGACTTTGACACGGACGGATTTGCGCGGGATGTGGTTGTGCGCGGCGGGCATGCCTTTTTGGCTGATGACTCCGAGGGGCTGAAGGTGATCGATGTCGGAAATCCCTCGGCTCCAAGCCTGACCGGAGCGCTGAGAATTCCAGGGGCGGCGCAGGCGATTCGAATGGATGGGGCGCTTGCCTATGTCGCGTCCTACGCGGGCGGTTTGAATATCGTGAGCGTATCGAATCATGCCTCCCCAGTCTTGATCGGAAGCGCGCTCGGGGCCGGGCAGGCTTGGGATGTGACCGTCGCCGATGGAGTTGCCTACGTGGCGGACGGGACGGCGGGGTTGAAGATTTACGACGTTCGGAACCCGGAATCGCCGACCTTGGTCGGTCAGTTGGACACGGGCAGCATCACCATCGGCGTATCGCTCACCGGGTCGATTTTGGCGATTGCCGACTGGGAAGGAGGACTTCGCTTGGTGGATGTAAGCAATCCGAAGATTCCCAGATTTGCGGAATCATTCGGCGCGGACAAACTCGTCGCCGGTGCGGAGATTGCCGGTGACTACATCTACGTGCCTGCGCGCGCGCACGGGGTCTCGATCGTGAATCTGCCGATGGCCGGCGGCTTCGCGCCGTTGATCAGCACCCAGCCCGTGAACAGGGCTGGGCGGGTCGGGGATTTCATCGCTTTCGTTGTCGATGCCGTGGGGAGCCCGGACCTGCTGTATCAATGGACTAAGGACGGCATCGTTTTGACGGGGGCAACGAACCGGGGATTGACCTTGACGAACATCGGATTGGCGTCCGCCGGATCCTATGCCGTCACGGTGACAAACAATTTCGGCCGTGTGACCAGTCTGGCCGCTGGTTTAGCCGTGCAGCCGAGATTGGAGCCGGACTTTGTGATCTTCGATCTCGCCAGCCTGACGTTTCAAAATGGTGAACTGACTCTCGGCTTCGACTCCGCTTCATCCGCGAACGAAACGAGTGGCGAATATCGCGTTCAGGTTTCCACCGATCTGGTGACATGGGAGATTTTGCCCGATGTGCCCCGGGCAACCGAAGGGCAGATCCGCGTCGTTGATCCCGACGCGGGCCGCGAAGCATGCCGCTTCTACCGGGTGATCCGCCGATGACTCAGCGGGATCCGAGCGCTCGGTGCCGATTGCACGCATGTGCATCAAAGGAGTTGGGCTTGTCGACGTGAGTCAGGACGTTTCAAAAACACTGATCGACTACCTGAGGGCGGCCCGCAGGATTCTGGTTTTCACCGGGGCGGGCATTTCAACTCCGAGCGGCATTCGTGATTTCCGTGGACCAAACGGAATATGGAAGGAGCGTCAACCGGTCTACTACGACCAGTTCATGAGTTCGGAAGCCGCCCGCATCGAATATTGGGACTACAAGGCGGAGACCTGGCCGGTCATGCGGGACGCCGTTCCCAATGCGGTGCACACGTCACTTGTTGCCCTAGAGCACGCCGGCAAGCTGTTGAGAGTCGTGACACAGAACGTGGACGGACTGCATGAGCGAGCGGGCCTTGGGCGCGATAAACTGATCGAACTGCACGGGAGCAACGGGCGCGTGGAATGCCAGACTTGCCTCACGGAATCCGAACCTGAACCGCACTTCGAATACTTCCACAGAACAGGCAAGCCGCCGACCTGTTCCTGTGGCGGCTATTTGAAACCGGCCACCATCAGCTTTGGGCAGAATCTGCGAACGGCCGACCTGTCGGCTGCCGAAAAGGCGGTGAAGGAAACCGATTTCGTTGTGTCATTGGGCTCAAGCCTGTCGGTTTACCCCGCGTCCGAGATCCCCCTGATGGCCGCGCGTCGGGGTGTCCCATACGTCGTGGTGAATCGGGGCGTCACCGATCACGATGCATGTCCGGAAGTCATGCTCCGGCTGGAAGGCGACGTGCTGGAGATCTTTCCACCCGCCGTAAAACAGGCCTGCGAGGACTTTGATTCAAGACGTTGAGCACGTCCGTGTCCGAATTCATCCTCGCATTCAATAGCTGGATTAGTCCCTGAGATTGTAACAGAGCAAGGTGTCTTGGTCGCGGAGGTAGAGGTGGCCGTTGGCGACGACGGGGTGGGCCCAGCTGTTTTTGTTGCTTCGGTCTGGTTGCGCGAAGCGGCTTTTTTCGAGGTAGTCTTCAGGTGACGCCTCCACCAGGGCGACCGTGCCGGATCCGGTTTCGCTGCGACAGATGAGGTGTCCGTCAGCGAACACGACTGATCCTTTGCCGACTCCGCGGTTCTCCCACAGAACCTTTCCTGTGGTGATATCGAGGCATTTCCAGCCGCCGCGATCGGAGTGCCCATAAACGTATTTGTCGACCAGCACGATTCCGCCGTGGTGATTCACAAGGTCCTGATTCGCGTAGAGTTGCCGGGAGGTGATCTTGCCTCCGCTGCTGTTGATCTGAAAGGCATTGCAACCGATGGCGTATCCGGATGTCACAAAGACGATGTTGTTGTAGATCACCGGGGTCGGGATGACTGCGGTGGCGCCGCGTCGGGGGATTCGCCAGAAATTGTCCCCGCTTTCGGCGTCGAGTCCGACGAGCGTTTGTTGGCTCAATTGGATGTAGTGTCGTCGCCCTCCAATGTTCGAGACGATCGCGGAGACGTATTGAGGTTCGTCCTTCCACTGACGGCTGCGCCAGATTGTCTTGCCGGTCATCTTGTCCAGGGCCGCCACGGAACCCGCCGATCCGCCTGGAGTTACGATGACCTTGTTTCCGTCCACGAGAGGGGATTCCGCGTAGTTCCAGTCAGAGAAACCGCCACCAAGATCTGATTCGAGATGAACGCGCCAGACCTCCGAGCCGTCTGCGGCATGGAGACACACGAGGTCTCCGAACTGGCCAAGGGCGTAGACGCGATCTCCGTCAATGCTGGGGGTGGACTTGGTGCCGTCGTAGTTGCCTCCCTTGTCGCCCAGTCGCGGGGAGGTCCAGATATGTCTGCCCGTGGCTTCATCGATTGCGATGACGTGGCTGCCTTCGGCGAAATCGCCCAGCGTGAAGACCAGTCCGCCGGCGACGGCGACGGATGAATATCCGCTGCCACAAGTGGTTGTCTTCCATGCAAGAGGTGGTCCCTCCGTCGGCCACTCGTGGAGCAGCCCGGTGTCGGAGGATTTGGCGTCGCGATTCGGTCCGCGCCATTGCGGCCAGGCCGCGTTGGAGTTCAGTTTGAAGGGGGCAATGTCCTGTTCGGGATCTGTTCTTTCAGGGACTGGAACGGCTGGGAGCGAATCGGTCGGTTGGACGATGGAGCCGCCGGCCGGGGTGCGGGATTCCGGCTTCATGACAAAAACAACCGCCGCGACAGCCAAGATCGAAATCCCCGCTCCGAGTAGCAGCGGAAGCGTGGGGAACGTTTGCGTTGGTTTCCGGGAAGCGATTTTGGGTGGGCTGGCTGGAGACTTTGGCCCGGGTTCCGCTTGGGACGGGACCTGGATCGTTTGATTGCAGGCAGGGCACACGATCTCCGAGCCCGCGTATTTGACGTGCATCTGAACGCGCAGATCGCATTCAGGACAGTTGAATTTGAAGTCGCTCATTCAGGGTAGCTCGGCGAGGCGGAGATTGCGGAAGTCGGCGGCCATCTCCTTGCCCCCGTGCAGTTGAAGACCGACGGGGCCTTTCTCGACGGCACTCTCCGAGGTGTAGGTCATCACCTTTTTACCGTGAAGCCAGACTGTGTATTCCTTGCCGATGGCCTGAATTTTCATCGTGTTCCAGTCCTTGGATTTCAGCAGCTCGGCGACGCCTTCGGCTTCCACGGGATAACCCTTGCCGGCGATATAGGGCGAGCCGGTCATGTCGCGCTTGAGGGAGCCCGAGATGCCGATTTGGATCTGCTCCTTTTCGGTGCGGACGTGGACGCCCGTGTCGATGGTGCCTTCGCCGAAACGGAAATCGAACTCCATGACGAAGTCTCCGTATTCCTTCTTGGTCCAGAGGATAGAGCCCTTTTTCTTCGGCCCGCTTTGAATCTTGAGAACACCGTCTTCGGCGCGATACCAGCCGGCTGCATCGTTGCCTTTGGGTGCGGTCCAACCTTTCAGATCCTTGCCGTTGAAGATCGATTTCAGCTTCGGATCGGCGGAAGCGGTTTGGGTGAGAAGCAGGCAGAGAGCGAGGGCGGGAACAATGGATTTGAGCATGGCGACAGTGGACGGTGAGGCGGAGGCGATTGCAAGACGTTGTTGGGAGTTCGATTCCCAGCAGGGGGAGGATTGCGAGGGGGGGAGCAATTTTCTGTAGGGATCGGCGGGGTGACTCATACTAATCCTGCATGAACGAAAGCGAACAGGCTTCCCGCTTTGGGGAGTGGTACCGGGAATATCAGGGCATCGTCCTGAGAATCGCCCGCGCCTCCGCTTTCAATCTCGCTGATCAGGAGGATTTGATTCAGGAGATCTCGCTGCAGATCTGGAATTCCATTCCGAACTTCGGCGGAAACTGCAAGGCCTCCACCTGGGTTTATCGGGTGGCACTGAACACGGCCATCGCCTGGGGGCGGAAGGAAAAGAGTCATCGGGAGACAAGGGAGGGACTGGCGGAGGACGCGCATTTCCTGAAGGAGACGGCCGAGCCCCGCAATGAGAAACTCGAATGGATCTACGACCAGATTCGCCGCTTCGATCCGATAGATCGGTCTCTGATTCTGCTGCACCTCGATGGCCAGAGTTACCTGGAGATCGCCGACATTCTCGGCATTTCGGAAAAGAACGTCGGGGTGAAGCTTTCGCGTCTCCGCAAAACCCTCACAGACAAGGCAAACAATGATGCTATTTGAAGACTTGGAAATCATCTGGCGGGACAAGGGCGCGCAGCCCACGCACACGATTGATGATGAGGCGCTGCGCCGGATCGTGGCGGATCGGGCGCACTCTTATCGACGGAAGATTCTCTGGAGGGACATCTTCGAGATCGGAATGGATGTGTTCGTCGTGGTGATGTTGATCGCCGTCGGGCTTTGGGCGGAATGGAGGAGCGGAGGCGGGCATCTGAGGGTCATCTCCCCCATGCTGGTGACCGCGATCGGCTACGCGTTTGTCGCCACATTCCGGTTCGCGAGCCGACAGAGGCAAAAGGGAAGGGAGAAGCTGTTCGACGACTCGATCCGAGGAAATCTCGAAAGACTTGTCTCGAACGCGGACTACCAGATTCGGCTGAAGAGCTGGTTCGCCTGGTGGTATCTGGTGCCGCTGATTCCCGGATACATGCTGATCACCCGGTCCACCACAGAGGGGGCTCCGGTGCTTGCCCGGTGGATTTTTGGAGGACTCATGTGTCTACTTTTCTGGTTTATGGACTGGGGAAACAAGCGGCAGTTGCGAACGGAACTCGTGCCGCAAAAGGAGGAGCTGGAAGCCCTGCTTGCCGGGTTGGAGAACGGCGGGCGGTCGGCCGAGATCCGGTCTGGATCGTCGCCATCATCCTCCATCGTAACCTGGAGCCGCCGCTTCGTCGGTTTGACTGTCGCACTACTGATCTTCGGAGTCGTCGGGTGGTTCCTCTGGGCCAACTACCGGCCCGCTGAGAATCCCGAGGCTCCGAAGTTTGATGACATCAGTGCGTTTGACGAAAACGATAAGGCGCGGATCGACGCGTGGTTGAGGGAAACCGTCGAGCGCGCCCAATACCCAAGCTTGAGCGTGGCCATCGTTCGGGCGGGAACGACCGTTTACGAGCAGGCGTTCGGATTTGAGAACACGTGGCGGGAAATCAGGGCGACCACGAACACCGCCTATCACGTGGCCTCCGTGACCAAGGTCTTTACGGCCTCGTTGGCGGTGATGTTGCACGAGCGCGGCGTGGTGGATCTGGACCTGCCCTTGGCGCGATACCTTCCCGAGGATGTTGTCATCAGCACGCAGCCGGAGGCGGGCGAGACGATCACGTTGCGACAACTCGCGTCGCACACCTCGGGCCTGCCGCGCGGGGTTCCGGGCAGCGTGCAATCGGTTGAAGGCCGCTACGCCTTGGAACCGCAGCGGCTATACCATCTCCTGGCCGGGGTGAAGCTGGAGTTTCTTCCGGGAGAGGGGGAGCGGTATTCCAATCTCGGATTCGGTCTGCTGGGGCATGCGCTCGAACGGGCCGCGAAGAAACCACTCAATCAGCTTCTGCAAGAACTGCTTTGCGGACCTCTTCAACTGGAGCGCACGGCCTATCACGTGGACGAGGATCTTCCGGTCGCCACCGGCTACACGACTCCGGTGCAGTTGCCCGAAACGCATTCCTATCGGGAACGTCTGGCCGGTTCGGGAGGGCTGGTCACGTCGGCCGGAGATCTGGCGAAGTTTCTCGCGGCGCAGATGCAGCCGGGAGTGTTCACGAGCAACATGCTCTCCCAGTTCCATATCGCGACACGGCTGAAGGATGGCCTGCCGGCGGGGCGGTCGCTTGGCTGGCGTATTGATTCGGCCATCCCCGGGGGCGTCATCCTGAGCAAGAACGGCGGGCGAAAGAATTGCAGCGCGTGGATCGGTTTCTCACCGGACCACGACATCGGTGTCGCGGTCGTCGCCAACATCGGCGGGCCGGAGGTGGATCCGATCGGCTACTGGCTGTTGGGGAGGGCGATCCCGGGCGGCAGGGCAAAGCCCGCGACCGCCAACGGTGCCGCCAAGGTTGCACCCTACTCGGGGGTTCGTTGGGAGAACAATCGGCCAGTCGTTGAGGTTCAGGGACGTTGGTCGCCGTTGGCGTCGATCGACGCTATTCCGGTTGAGCGGATTTTGGAGTTTGCGGAAAAGGAGTATCGGAGTGTGGCGCGCAAGCGTTTTGCGGAAGACCTGCCGGAAGTCCTTTTGGCCATGGGGCATCAGCCCGAATGGGAGGTCACGCTGGGGCTGGAAATCGACGGACAGGTGCGGCGCGTCAAGGTCGAGATGACAAAAGAGAACCGCGATCGCGTGAGGCGGTGAGGGGCTGGCGTGGTGCGATTGGGAACGCCTTTCAATTTCGCGTTACGCGGGTGTAGGGGCAGGAAAGATAGGTCACGTAAGCCCTGGCCCCGTGGTGGATGGTTTTCCGGTGATTGGTGAAGAAGTCGATGCGGGAGGCATTCGTGGCGGGCCGGATCGACGCGGTCCAGACGCCGCGCTTCGCGTCATGTGTCATCGCCTCGCTGTTTTCGTCGGGGATGAGTTCACGGATGTAGTTCGGGCTGCCATCGGGGGCGCGGTCCAACATCCACCAGATGCGGCCCGTCTCTTCGCCGGAATTCGGCTTGAAGCGGACCGTGACCTTGAGTGTGTCCCCTTGGAACTCCGTCTCGACGCCGGGTGGAGACAGAAGCGGTTCCACCGCGCCGAAAAAGTGATTCAGGAGAAAGGCGTTTTTGTTCTGCTCATCGCGCTCGAGTTGCGGATGCCCCTTTTTGCCGTGACCGGTGTTGGCACCGAGATAGACGGGAATGTCGGGATGATGCGCGCCACCCCATGCGAGATCGAAGGCGACCATGTCGTGTGTGCCGGGATGAAAAAGCATGTCCACGCCACGCGTTCGAAGCGCGGTCAGTTGGCGAGAGATGAAGACCTCGTCGGCGATGTCTCGCGTGAAGCGTTGAAGGTCCTCCCAGGTGTGGCCGGCATCGAGAAGCGCCTGATTGAAGTTCGGGCCGAAGTGACCGCCTGAAAAGCCGCGTTGGGAACCGCCGTTCGCTTCGTGAAGTTTCCGCGCATCGGTGTCGCACCGTCGCAGCGGCGAATCCCAGATCGGCGACGCGCCGGCATGCACCGCCGTCATTCTTGTGTCGTGCAGAATCGCCATGGAAGGAGAGGCTCCATTCTTGGAGTAGCCGGACACCGCGATCTTGCCCGGCGCGAAGTGCCCGGTTTCCGCTTGGGCTGTCGTGATCGCCCGCATGAGTGTCGCCGGCCAGGCCCAATATTGAATCTTGTGATGGGGATTGAGCGACCTGCCGAAGCGCTCTTCGGATTCATGGCCGAGCGCGTGTTGGCCGTAGGTTCCGGGTTCCTGGACGACCGTGTAGACCAGGCCGATGTCACCTTTGATCAGCTCCTGCTCAAGCGGATCGAGCCGTGACTCCTTTTCCAGTTTGGCTGGCGAATGACCGCCGGTGAGATGAAATCCCTTCGCTTTCCGGTCCACCGGCACAATCAGCTTCACCGGGATCCGGTAGTCCTGTCCCGCCCAGATCTCGCCGACCTTGATCGAGACCAGCTTTTGCCGCGTGGCGATGGGGGCATCGACGACGTGCCAGTCTTGGAGGACTGCGATCTCGAGGGTCTTCGGATCGCGAATCGCGTCCATGTCGAAGACCTGAAGCCTTGCTGCGGCACCCGTTGCGGGTAATTCGACGAGGGCAAACAAGGCGGCGAAGAGTATGGATCGTTTCATCGGCATGGAGATTCCGAGTAGGCTTTGGACGGCCCGACTTGAGCCGCAGATCGACATTTCCTTCAAGACAAGACTTTGCGGTGAATCAAAAGGTTTGCACGGCATTGTCGGCGTTTGCATTCACGGGGTGCTCGTGTATGTCGCACGTGGGGCGGGTTTTCTTGGCGAAGCAGCGTGGTTCGTTTATACGGGCTCTCGTTCAAACCAAACGAAGGAGGAATTGATTATGTGGAAATGCGAGGAGTGTGGGGAAGGAATCGAAGACCAGTTTGATTCGTGCTGGAAATGCGCGGGGGCCAGCCTGAAAGCCGACAACGACGGGTCCCGGTGGGGCAGGAAATGCCTCGCGTGCGGAGGTGGGAGGTTGGTGAAAGGAGTTGTTCCGGTTGCGCACGGGCTTACGCCAATTACCGGGCCCGAGCTCGAGTATTCGGGGCCGGAGGGAGGGGATCAGCTTTGGCCACGGAAGACCAAATCGGCTATGGAGGCGGTGGTTTGCGGCGAGTGCGGATTCACGAGTTTTTACGCTAAGGAATTCCGGGCGATCTACGAGCACTCCCAGGAGGAGTCTTCCGAGAAGGAGGGGTGAGTCCTGAAAAAAGGGTCAGCCGAGCTTGATCTCGCCGAGCGCGATTTGCCGCAGGATTTCGGGATAGAGCGTCTGTTCGGTTTCCTGAATGCGGTGGCGAAGACTGTCCGGGCTGTCCTCGGGCAGGACCGGAACGGCGGACTGACCGAGAATGCGTCCCGTGTCGATTCCCTGATCCACCAGATGGACGGTGCATCCCGTGATCTTGACGCCGTATTCGAGCGCCTGTTTCCACGCTGCCAGTCCGGTGAAGGAGGGAAGCAGCGAGGGATGGATGTTGATGACGCGATTTGTGAAGGCGCGCAGGAAATCGCCCTTGAGAATTCGCATGAATCCCGCCAGCACGATCAGATCGACCCGGGCCACGCGCAGCGTTTCGATAAAGGCTGCCTCCGCGTTCTCGTCCAGTTTCGTGCGGTAGTCTCCCGGGGCGATGTGTTGGGCGGGGATGCCGCGCCGCCTTGCCTGCTCCAGAATGCCGGCGTCGGCGACGTCGCTGAGCACCAGCGAAATCTCCACAGGCAAGCGGCCTGTGGCGCGGGCGTCCGCGATGGCCGCAAAGGTTGAGCCTTTGCCCGAACCCAGGACGCCGATCCGCAATCTCGGTTTTTCGCTCACGCGCGCTTGAGTAGCAAACGGGCGGCGGCATTAGAAGTCCTATGGATGAGGATCGCGAATTACGTTGCCGTGCGAAGGCGGCTTGGGGATAACGCCCGGCATGTTGAAGAGTCGAGTTGGGTTCGTGGCGTTGTTCCTCACCGTGTTCTGGGAGGTAAGGGCGCAGCGGGTCGATGATTTCCTTGCACCGCCGGGCTTTCGCCCGCGGGCGCCGGGGATTCACGCGCTGGTGAACGCCCGGGTCGTCACCCGGCCGGGGGAGGTGATCGAGAAGGCGACGATCGTGATTCGTGACGGATTGATCGCGGACGTCGGCGCGAAGGCGACAATTCCCGCCGCCGCACAAAGGCACGACCTGCAGGGCGCGACCGTCTATGCGGGGTTCATTGAAGCGTATTGGACCATGAAGAGCGGCGGGGCTCCCGTGGACTCGACCGGCTTTCAGCCCGTCCGGGCCGGAAGCGTGGTGAACTTCCCCGGGGCGGAGCAGGGCAACGAGGCGAAGAATCCGGACGGGCCCGTCTATGAAATCCACGGCATGCACCCGGAGTTCCGAGTCGTTGATGAATTCAAGCCGGACTCGTCGAAGATCAAGGCGCTGAGGGAACAGGGCTTCACGTCGGCGAACGTGATTCCGAGCGACGGCATCCTGCGGGGACAGAGCGCGTTGATCACTCTGGGCGAGGGCTCGGCGAACGAGCTGATTGTCAAAGCGGCCGTCTTTCAGCATGTGGCTTTCGAGCCGATGAAGCAGGTCTATCCGCATTCGTTGATGGGGGTGATCGCGGCTTTGCGGCAGACCTTTTATGATGCGGAGCATTACGCCCGGGATTGGGAACACTTTCTGGAGCATCCAACGGGGAGAATCCGCCCGGACACGGATCGCGGACTGGACGCGCTGAGATCCGTTGCCAAGGGACAACGCGTGGTGATCGAAACCGGTGGAAGTCTGATGGTCGAGCAGGCGGCCAAGCTGGCCTCTCAGTTCAAATTTCAGCTCGCGATCGTTTCCTGCGGCGAGGAGTGGCGGCGTCCCGAACTGGCAAAAGCTTCCGGAGCGCCGTTCATCGTGCCGGTCAATTTCCCCGATTTGCCGAAGATGCCGAACGAGGACGACTGGCTCGACGTGTCGTTGGACCGGCTGCGCCGCTGGGACTGGGCCCCGCACAATCCGGCCGTGTTGCACGAGGCGGGTTTGACTGTCGCGTTTACCACCCACGGATTGGGGGATCAGAAACATTTCCGGGAACGCATCCGCTTGGCCATTGAATGCGGTCTGCCCGAGGACGTGGCGTTGGCCGCGTTGACGACCATTCCGGCAAAACTGTGTGGCGTGGAGCGCTTCGCCGGAACAATCGAAAAGGGGAAGATCGCCAACCTGACCGTTGTCGAGGGCGCTTCCTATTTTGATCCCGACAACCGCATGCGGGAAGTGTGGGTGGATGGCGTAAAACATGAGATCAAGCCGGACAGCGACGGCAAGGCGAAGCCGGACGAAAAGGCCAGGGCGGAAAAGCTCGCGAAGGCCGCGACGGAACGAAAGGCGCGGGCGAAGCGGATTGCGCGGGAGCCTTCGGCGGATCGGGGACCGGTCACCGGGCCGGGGGATGTCCTCATTGAGAACGCGACGATCTGGACCTGCGGTCCCGAGGGGATTCTCACCAACGCCACGATGCTGGTCAGCGGCGGACGGGTTGTCGCCTTTGGGGAGGACGCGACAAGGATGGCCGCCAAGGTGAGGCGTTTGAATCTTGAAGGTCGGCACGTGACGCCCGGATTGATTGATTGCCACAGTCACACGGCGATTCTTGGTGGAGTGAACGAGGCGACTCTTCCTTCAACGGCCATGGTGGGCATCCGCGACGTGATTCATTCCGACACCGAGAATCTCTACCAACAGCTTGCGGGAGGTCTGACGGTGGCGAACCTGTTGCACGGTTCGGCCAATCCGATCGGCGGGCGCAACGCCGTGATCAAACTGCGTTTTGGCGCGCCGCCCTCCGGGCTTCTGTTTGCGGAAGCACCCAAGGGAATCAAATTCGCATTGGGCGAAAACGTGAAGCAGAGCAATTGGGGCGACGACAAGACCACACGCTTTCCTCAGAGCCGCATGGGCGTGCCGACCTTTCACGCGAACCGATTTCTCGCGGCGAAACGTTACCTGGCGGATTGGGAGGATTATCGGGCGAATGGCGGGCGTCCGCCCCGAAAGAATCTGGAGCTGGAAGCCATCGGCGAAATCATTCGCGGCGAACGTTGGATTCATTGCCACTCCTATCGGCAGGACGAGATGGTTGCCTTTCTCCGCGTGATGGAATCCTTCGGCGTGCGGGTGGGGACGCTTCAGCATGTCTTGGAGGGCTACAAGATCGCGGACGAGATCGCGAAACACGGTGCCGGCGCGTCGTCCTTCTCCGATTGGTGGGCCTATAAGTTTGAGGTTTACGACGCCATTCCCTATTCGGGGGCGATGATGTGGAAGCGAGGTGTCAACGTGAGCTTTAATTCGGATTCCAGCGAGCTGGCGCGCCGGATGAATCTGGAGGCGGCCAAGGCGGTGAAATACGGGGGCGTGCCGGCGATTGAGGCGCTGAAATTTGTGACCATCAATCCCGCGCGGCAGTTGCGGGTCGACCGCTGGGTGGGCTCTTTGGAATCGGGCAAGCACGCCGACTTCGCAATCTGGTCCGGTGATCCGCTCGCGGCCTCCTCGACCTGTCTTGAGACCTGGATCGAAGGCAGGTCCTACTACAATCGTGATCACGCGGCGGAACGGGCGAACACGCGGCAGCAGGAGCGCGCGGATCTGCTGAAGAAGGTAAAGGAGCTGGCGAACGGTTCCGGCGACAAGAAAGCGGAAAAGAGCGGCGGTGAGCAGTTCTTTAACCGGGTCTGGGAGGCCATGGAAACCTTGGGGGTAAGACATTGCATGGATTGTCAGAAAGACGGAGGTGCACGATGAAAAAGCTGTGGATGTTGACGTTCTTGATGTTGCCGCTGATCGCTTCGGCTCAGGTGGATGATTCGTTGAGCGGGCCCCGGAGTCTGGTGATGGATCCGGTGTTGCTGACGGACTATGAACTGCCTCCCCGCTATCTGCTGAAGGGTGCGATCGTCCATACCGCGACCGGCGTTGTTCTGACAAACGGCGACGTGCTCGTGATCGATGGCCGGATCACGGAGGTGGGTCAGGGCGTCGATGCCACTGTTGGGCGCGTGATCGACCTGAACGGAATGCATCTTTATCCCGGCCTCGTGTCCGCCTCCAGCCCGTTGGGTCTGGTGGAAATCGCTGCGGTGCGCGCGACGCGTGACCTGAGCGAGGTCGGCGGCTACACGCCGGACGTGCGCTCCTGGTTGGCGGTGAACCCGGATTCCGAATTGATCCCCGTGGCGCGGGCCGGCGGGATCGCCTATTCGCTGGCGATCCCGGCCGGGGGCGTGGTGTCCGGGCAGTCTGGGTTGATTCAGCTCGCGGGATGGGGCATGGAGGAAATGGCCTTTGCCAAACCCGTGGCCTTGCATCTGAACTGGCCGCGAATGGAGCTGCGACTTCAGGAAAAGGAACGCATGGGGGATCCGGGGAAGTGGAAGTCGCCGAAGGATCAGGAAAAGCAGCGGCAGGAAAAGGTGGAGGAGATCACCGAATTCTTTCGTGACGCGCGGGCGTATCTCTTGGCGGCTGGAGAGCGGCGCGATGTCGATGTGGTTCCCGCCTGGGAGGCAATGCGTCCGTATTTGGAGCGCAAGAAACCCGTCTTCGTGCATGCCGACGATCTGAGGCAGATCAAGGGCGCGGTGGCGTGGGCGGGGACGAATGGTGTGCGGATCGTTATTTGCGGCGGACAGGATGCGTGGATGGCCAAGGAGCTGCTCGCGGAGAAAAAGGTTCCCGTCGTTTACGAGCATGTATTTGAGCAGCCGGCACGGGACGCAGACGCGCACGATCAACCCTTTCGGAATCCGGGCGTATTGACAAAGGCGGGTGTCGAAGTGGCGATCAGCCTCGGGATGGGCCGGTTCAGCGCGTCCGTCGCGCGCGACCTTTCCCATGCCGCCGCCCATGCCGCCCGTCACGGAATGACGGACGAGGAGGCGCTGCAAAGCATTACGATCAAGGCGGCCCGGATCTTGGGTGTGTCAGATCGGGTGGGAACGATTGAAAAGGGAAAGCTGGCCACCTTGATCGCGACGGACGGGCCTCTGCTTGACGTGCGATCCAACGTGAAGCGCATGTGGATCGAGGGCGTTGAACAGGATTTGTCGTCCCGGCACACCCGTCTTTACAGGCGATATCAGAGCCGCCCGAAGCGGTGAATCCTTGATCAGTCGTGTTCGGGCTCGGCCTCGTCTGCTTCCTCGAGTTCCTTGATTACAAGCTCCGCCTTGGTGAGTTTTTCGTGGCACGAACGGGCCAGCTTTGTGCCGTCCTGATAGCGGACGAGCAGGGTTTCGAGATCGAGCTCGTCGCCTTCCATCTCGGAAACGATCGATTCGAGCTTGTTCAGCGCCTCCTCGAAGGGAATGTCCTCCGAGGGCTGTGAATTCTTGCGTGGCTTGGCCATGAGGGGGAAGATAGGTGCGCCCTCCCGAAGAGGTCCAGCGGAAGCGTGACCATGGAAACGGAACCAGTATTCTGTCCCTATTGTGGACAAGACTTTGAGGTGGCGATTGACGTGTCGGCCGGCTCGCATGAGTTCACCACGGACTGCGAGGTCTGCTGTCGCCCGTTTGATATCCGTGTGGTGGTGAAGAACGGCGTGATTGAGGAGGTGTCTTTTGAAGCCTGAAGACCCCGTGAGGGAGGATTTGATCGACTCGCTGTGTTATGGGGAGATCCGCCTGCCCGGGATGGACGAGATCTTCGATCAGCTGCTGGCCCGAATCAATCTTGTCTGTGTGGCCTCACCGGAGTTGGACTATCCCTGCCTTGATTTCGAAGGTCTTCGAAAGTTTTTTCGATACGCCCTGGCCGGGCGGGAAGAGCCGGATCAGGTCGATGTCGGTGCCGCCTTGGCGGCGTTTGTCGGGCCGGCCAAGATGCGATGGCTGGACGAGATTGTGCCTCGCAGGTGGCGGCTTGGCGATGCCACCGGGTTCGATCTTCAATATTCCGCCGAGACGAATCCGGGTGAGGGAGTCGCCTTGTCACCGATTGGAACTGTCCGCGTGAGTCAATTGGGCGGCTTGCGCGATCATCCCTTTGTGTGCGAGGGCAGGGTGGCTGTCCGGCTAAGGCTTTTGAACGACGACGATTCGCTGCTTGAGGAGACCTTGGATTGGTCCGCTCATTCGGCGAGGTTGATATCGCGATCGTCCCGTTGACCGTGGAGCCGGTCGAAGACGGTTCGGTTCAGAATTCCGTTTTCGCCGAGGAGAACCTCGGGTCTGGAGGTCAAGGACCTGTTCGTGGATTGAACCCACGAACGGATGAGCGCCGCCGATGATTCATCGAGCCGCGCTGTCGGGGCCAGAAAGTCATATTGCATGTCCGAGTGGTCCGGCAGTTTTCGAAGCGAGCGTTCAGCGATGAATCGGACCGCGCCGTAGCGATCCTTCAGCAGTGCGCCGAGATAGGGTGGAAACCAGTCGCTACCGGATGCCGTGATCGCGGGGGGCCAGGACATGTGCCAGGCGATCAGGGCGCGCTGGGGAGCGTCACCCTTGAGGGCCAGCATGGCGGCGCGGGAAATCTCCTTGTCCTGCTTGCTCAACTCAGGGCGCTCGTGCCCATACCACGCGGAGAGGTGTTGCGAGGTCCACTCAAGTGATCGATCCAGATGGCAGAGGTTGCAGGCGTTTGGCCTGCCGGTGGCCAGATCGGTGGAAATTGACGGGCTGCTGATCGTGTGGGTGCGCACGGCTTTCAGGAGGCCGTAGGATGTGTGCGGCATGTGGCAGTTGTTGCACCGGCTGCCTTCCGACGCGGGGGCGTGGTGGGTGTGTTTCGCTGTGGCGAAGCCGGTGTCCGCATGACAATCAGTGCAGGCTTGGTCTCCGGACTTTCGGTAGTCGATCATGTCATCCGCCCATTCCGTGGAGGGGCGGGGATCGTTGCGGCTCTGGTGGAGGTCGTGGCAGGACGCGCACGTGATCTCACCGCGATCAAAGCAGGCGGATTCGATCAACCCGGAGTATTCCCGACCCGCCACCCTGACATGGCCATCGGACCAAAAGGTTTCGCTCATGCTGTCTTCGTTGCTTTGTTCCTCGGACAGGGTTGCTTCGTCGGTTGTGGAGTCGGAATTTTCACGCACCCACTTTGCGCGGCGTTCCGTTTCCGCTTTGTGCAGAACCATTCGTGAAGCGAGGGCTTCCACGTCACCTGGAGGAAGGGCTCCATTGAACTCGCCGCGCTGGACGCTGTGGCACGCGCCGCAAACGGCGGCGGATTCGCGATGGTTCAGGCGGGAGGGGTTGAGGATGGGATCGGAGCGGCCCTCGAGAGCCATGCCGGCGGCCGCGTTTCTTTGATGCGTGATGTGGTCCCCGGCGGCTCCGTGGCAGGCCTCGCAGGAAATGCCGAACTCAGCGGCCGTTGAGGTGAAATTGCGACGCTCCCCCATTTCAGAACTGCCAAAAGTCGTGTGGCAGCCGATGCAGGTCTCGTTCCATCTCGCGATTTCCGGGGCGAATCCGTGGGCGGGTGGGGTGATAAAGGTGGCGTTGCGCGGAATCCAGCGGCGTTCCTCACGCAAATAGGCGATCGGCATGATGGCGAGGGTGTTTTCCTCCCCGATCGGCAGCCAGTAGAGCTGCATGTGATGGGAGCCGGTGGAGAGTACAAGCGGATAGGATTTCCGGCGCAGCTTGGTGTGGGGAAAAAATGTGACCGGCTGCTCGAGGGTGACCCAAGGCATGCCATCGCGGAGTTCGAGGTGATACTGTTGCTCGTGACCGGGGAACGCGATCGTCCTGTCTTTGAAATCGCCCATGACCGTGGTGGGCGTGACGGTCTGGGTCATTGTGCGATGATAGGACGCGTGCCAGGTGGAGTGGTTGTGCTCGTGACATTCTCGGCAGTCAGAGGATTGGGCGTGACGCGGTGAAGCCACCTCACGCGGCACCATGGCGGCGAGCTTCGAATCACTGACCACGACTTGTGGAGGGGCTGCGTCCCGTGTCAGGAAGGCGGTGATCAGGATCACGATCAATCCCGCGACGAAGAGCGGTCTCAATCGTCGTCGATCTGTTTGAGCTTCTACAGATTCGGATTCGGCGTTCACGACTCAATCATCGTAGCAGTTCGGAATGCCGGTTCAGCCATTGTTCAGCCTTTTGATATTCAGGGCAGGCATTGGCGACATGGCTCCAGTAGCGGGGGGAATGGTTCATTTCCCGGACATGCATGAGTTCGTGAATGATCAGGTAGTCGCGGACGGATTCCGGAATCTGGATGAGGCGCCAGTTGAGGGAGATGGTTCCCCGCGAGGAACAGGAGCCCCAGCGGGAACGCTGATTCCGAATCTGAACCTGGGTGATCGTGACCTCGTGGAGCCGGGCGGCGGCGAAGACCAGCGGCGGGATTTCGGCTTCCGCCTGGCCGCGCAACCGTTTTTCAATGGCCACCTTGAGATGACTCTCGTTGCGCTCAAGGACGAAGGACTGATCCCCGTATTCGACGACCTGCCGGCCATGCTCAATCTTGACCGCGATGGGGACCCATTCTCCGCGATAAAGAATCTTTGAGCCCGGTTTCCATTCGCTCACCTGCCGACGTTTGGCGGTCCTTTCCAGCTGTCGGGCGATCCAATCTGTCTTGGTTTGAGCGAAGGCGTGCGCCTGAGTCTTGGAACCACCCCAGGGAATGGTGATCCGGGCGACGCCTTCCGGAGTGAGGCGAAGGATGTAGTGGCGGGCCCGCGAGTTGCGGATGAATTCGAGCGGCACGAGCCGGTTTTCAACGGCCAGAACGGTGTCGCGGCTGCCCCGTTTGCCGGGGGGGAAGAGTCCCGTTAGGAAATCCATCTGCACACTGGCGCGGATCTTGTCGCCGGGATCGGCCCAGACCAAGCCTGAACTGCATCGGCGCTTGCCAATCGACGTCAGGCCGACATCATTTCCAGCGAATCAAATGAACAAGAAGCTCACATTTTGCCGCTGGACTCTTGGTCTCGCGATGTTGACCGGTGTAACCGGCGTCGCGGCCGAGACGGAACCCTCCTTTGTTCCCGAAAACATGTTCGCCGCGCCGGACGGTCTGGAAGTGACCGTCTGGGCGAAATCGCCCCAGTTGCGGAACCCGACGAACATGGACATCGACAAGGACGGGAGGATCTGGGTCGCCGAAGGGGTGAACTACCGGCGTCATATGGGGCGCAGCGAGGAGGGCGACCGGATCGTGGTCATCGAGGACACGGATCACGACGGCAAAGCAGACAAGAGCTGGACCTTTGTGCAGGAGAAATTCCTCATCGCGCCCTTGGGCGTGGCCGTGTTTGACAACAAGATCGTCGTGTCCCAGTCCCCAGACCTGATCGTCTACACGGACGTGAACCGAAACCTCAAGTTCGACCCCGGTGTGGACAAACGCGAAGTCGTGCTGACCGGCTTTAACGGGCGCAATCACGATCACAGCCTCCATTCCGTCTACGCCGGTCCGGATGGAAAATGGTATTTCAGCGTCGGCAACTGCGGGGCCCTTTTCAAGGACGGCTCCGGCAAGGAATTTCGAATCGGGGGCCCCTACGGATTCAAGTCGATGGTTCCGGGCCGTGAAAAGACCTTCGACAACACGGCGATCGCCGGACAGAAGAGCGACGACGGGCATGTCTACATCGGCGGCTTCGTGGCCCGAATGAATCCCGACACGACCCATGCCGAGGTGATCGGATATAATTTCAGAAACAGCTACGAGCAGACGGTGACGTCGTTTGGTGACGTCTTTCAGAATGACAACGATGATCCGCCGGCCTGTCGCGTCGCCTACGTGATGGAATACGGCAACGCCGGTTTCGCCTCCCGCGACGGGCAGCGTTCCTGGCAGGCCGATCGGCGTCCGGGTCAGGACACACCGACCGCGGAGTGGCGACAGGAAGACCCGGGCACGATGCCTGCGGGTGATGTTTACGGCGGCGGTTCGCCGACAGGGGTCGCATTCTACGAGAACGGCGCCTTGGGCGACGAGTGGCAAGGGCTGCTGCTCAGCTGCGAGGCGGGGCGGAATGTTGTTTTCGGCTACAAGCCGAAACCCGAAGGCGCCGGCTTCGAACTCAAGCGCTTTGATTTTTTGACATCGAACAAGGATCACAAGTTTGCCGGTTCTGACTTCCTCGGTGGCAACGACAGTGTTTCCTCGGAACTCCATACGCTGTTCCGTCCTTCGGATGTCTGTGTCGGCCCGGATGGCGCGATCTACGTGGCGGATTGGTTTGATCCGCGTGTCGGCGGCCATGCCGACCTCGACGAGGGGACGCACGGGGCGATCTATCGTATCGCGCCCAAGGGATTTAAAGCGAACGTGCCGAAGATCGACTACTCCACCCAGCGGGGACAGATCGCGGCCTTGAAAAGTCCGGCGGTAAACACACGCCATGTCGGTTTTGCGAAACTCAAGGAGCGTGGGGATGAGGCGCTGGGTGCGGTGAAACAGGTGCTCGCCGACAAGAACCCCTACGTCTCAGCCCGCGCGATCTGGCTGATGGCGCAGTTGGGGTCCAAGGGCAGGGCCGAGGTGCAGAAGCTGCTTAAATCAAAGGATGAACGGCAGCGATTGGTCGCGTTGAGGGCCTTGCGCCGTGCTGGTGAGGATCCCGTGAAACTGGCCCGTCAGCTTTCCAAGGACGATTCCACCGCCGTTCGGCGA
>JADHOF010000041.1 GCA_016779125.1 Verrucomicrobiia bacterium
AGAGACGGCGAAGGTGCCATTTTTTCCGTTCTTCAAGTCGCTCAACCAAGTTAGTTTCATTACTTGCGAAGGCCCACTTGCTGACATGCATTTCCGGACTTCTACTTCCGATATTAGCCAAATCAGGACCGATGCGGCGACTGCCCAGCAGAACACGGGAGTCATAAATGTAATCCCGGGAAACAGAGTGGCGTTCACCCCATCCGCGTCGCAAATCGTCACCGGAGTTGTGCACCGTCAATTCCGCTTTGGAGTCGGTTCTCTTCAACAACTCAACAGCTCTCTCCGCTGAAAACGCGGAGACATTTTCCAAAACTTGAATCGGCTGTTCGTCTCCCAAACGATCGGATGCCATTTTAGCGTCCCAGTCCGTCCGAATCTTGAGCAAGGCTTGCACCACAACAGCACGATTGGAATTCACCTCGGTCAAACTGGCTCCAAACTTGAGGGTATCCTGCGTCGTGTGTCGCGTATGACACTCTCCACATCCCAAAGCCCGGTAAACCTCTGCCCCCTGCTTTGCCGTCCCGGAACGGTCAACCGGGTATACCGTGGCCGTATTGCCATCCACATGCGGTGTCAGCGATCCCAAGCCCAAGACAGGAGCCACGACCAGGGCGCACCAGCAAGCCGTCATGGCGATCAGCCCCCCTAGAAAAACCAGCGGTCCACTCTTCATACGGCCTCCTTATCGGCAGTCGCGGTTGACTCGTCACTCATCCAGTCGAGCACCGGATTTTCGGCATAGAAAGACCGCCCAATCATTCTTAGCAATTCCACACTTGTTATCCCCCCGGCAATCAACAGTCCAATTTCGCCAATCCTTGCCAACTCAAGAAAGCCCAAGCCCGATTCACTTACCGCTTTGAATGACAATGAAGAATCGGAGAGGGCAATCCCCTGCTTCAATCCTGCGATCGCGAATCCACCAACGTTCAGAACAAGGCCGGCCAGCGTTGTCTGAAAGATGAGCCTTGATGAACCAACGCTCCAGTCCACCCCGGTAAGACGCGGAACGACCAGCATCATCACGCCGAATCCGGTGGACCCGACAAATCCATAGAGCAGCAACGCCTCACGAGCGCTTTCAAAATGCGTTTCCCTGAGCAAGTCGCTGACGCCAGCGAAACCAAGAAACATTTCGGAGGTCAACCAGAGTGCGTAGCTGAGAGTTCCCACAATCAAGAGGGACCCGACCGGATTCGAAACGACCTTGGACAAATCAGGAATGAGTGTTCTCCAAGTATTCCATACGAATGTTGCCAGCGGCACAGCCAGCAGAAATGCGGCGCATCCGCTGACTCCTGACATCCAGGCCGGCAAAGGCCATCGCCCGGACAAGCCCGTCCATCCGGCGACAAACAACAGCGTCCAGAACGTCGTTACCGCCAGTTCCCGACTGTACAAGGGGCGCTGAGCAATTTGAGGAACAAAGTAGGTCAAGAGAGCAACACCACCTGCGCCCAATACCAACTGAAACACCCCGTTCACATACCATTTATTGACTACAAATTGTGCCACCCCGGAAACTGGTTGTAGCTGCAATACCACGATTGCGGTTGCCAAAACCCAGAGAAACCAGAACATGCCTGCTGCTTGAAAAAGTTGGGCGGGATAGAATTCCCTCTCCGAACGATAGTGTATTACGAGCAGATTCTTAAGGCTCATTACAAGAAACGAAAGGAACAAGACGGCCGAGGAATATACAGGCAAGGCAAGAAACTCGAAGCCGCTCGCATCTCCGGCAAAGATTCCAACCACACCAATCAACACACCGAGATTCCAAAACTTCCCAGCCACCAGATAACTGAACGGATGCCTCAAGGCTTTCCGTGACATTCGACACGAGATATACAAGCCCAAGGTTGTTACCATCTGAATCCCGAATCCGTACAGCAACGCGGAGTCAGCCACAACGGACGCCTTGCCGTGTGTCAACCAAACGCAGTCTGCAAACCACCCAGGGGAGAGCAACTGCGACACCGAGATCAAGTGAAACACTGTTCCAACGGTAAGCCAGATCATTGCGGCCACCAGACCGTGCAACATCGGCAGGCGGAGACTTGCTTCAATCTCGTTCAAGGGAACCGATCGTGTCGAATAATCGGTTTCAAAACTGTTGGCGCAGTTATCGCTCATCAATTTGAAATGCTAACCAAGTACAGCTTATTCAAACGCGCTGGGTGCTTCTGGAGCCTTTGGCGGTTGAGCAGTAGCCTTCTCAAGACGTTCACCGAGCTTTTTTCGAGCCGTTTTAGGATTGCTGTACTCAGCAACGATCAATTCCATTCCCCGCTCGACCGGCAGGCGGGCGATCCCCTTGGATTCATTAACCCAACCGTAGGAGTCTTCCGACAATTCGCTTTGCTGTAATTTCTGTCTCTCCGCCTTTCGTTCCTGGGATCGGGCCTCTCGGGTCTCTTTTTCTACCGGAACGGTGTATGCACGCAGCATTTGGTTCACCCCCCAAATGATCATCACGCTCCCAAGAATGGCCACGGTGTAGCCGAACACGGACCAGCAACGTGCGCTGCAGCAGATTGAATTGTTTTCAGTATCGACGCTCATCGGATTTATTGTGCGGGGGCGTTCTTGCTCCCTTCAGGCTCAACATACACGCCCATTGTCTCGGCGATTCGCGGATCTCTCTGCGGATAGGGGGCAAATGATGCGAAAGCGCTGTTAAACCTTATCCACAGAACCAACCCCAAAAATCCTATGCACAACGGATCCCACACGGTGATGTTCAATCCCTCCGGATAGAGCACCGGCATTACATTGAATTGCATGTCGAAGTAGTGCATCGCCCACGCCCAGATTCCCATTGGAATCATCACGTTAAGATTCAGCTTGGTGTCGATGCGCAGCAAGAGCAGGAAGGGCAGGAAGAAATGCCCGAAGATCAACAGCTGACCAACCCACCACCAGCTGCCCCGTTCCCTCTGCACATACCAGAATGTTTCCTCCGGTATTGCAGCGTTCCAAATCAGGAAATACTGCGAAAAGTGAATATAGGAATAAAAGACCGTGAAAGCGAAAAAGAGCTTCCCGGTATCATGGAATGTGCTTTCACGCACAACATGCTGCAGGGGACCATTCGTCTTCAACCACAATGAAATCAAATAAGAGGTTGCGAGGGCTACCCACACACTTCCCGCGAAGTAATAGACACCATACATGGTCGAGAACCATTGGTGCTGCAGCCCCTTCATCCAGTAGATCGAAGCGAGGGTGAGTGAAAGGGCGAACACGATGATTCCGTAGCTCGCATGCAGATTCATCATTCTGGAGCACTTCACCGAAGGACGTTCCTCAACACTATGCCCGAAGAATTTTGTACTTACCGCAGTAATGAAAACTTCAACAAGCCCGTCCCTGCCCTCGTATCCACCATTGGGCGATTCGGCGACGTCCTGCTGTAAGGACCAATAGCGCAACCGGCGCGTCAGGTATCCCCAGACCAAGAAAAGCAGGACCGAGCCGATGTAGAATGCAGGTCTCGTAAAAAGGGGCCATTTCGCATGAAGTGCGTGATCCATGTGGGGATCCGCCGAAAACCAAGGGTAGATGACGTGTGCCAGCGCCATGATTGGCAAAAACAAGATGAACATCGTTGGAAACAGCTGACAGGCAATGTGCTCCAGATACCGACGGATCGGAACGATCCACTGCGTGTCCAGAAGATGGCTGATCAACACGATGAATAACGAACCCAGGCAAATACTTAGAAAGAACATGTAGGCTGTCAGATAGGAATAGCCAAACTTCTTCAAAAAGGTTGGCTCACCTGCCGGTCCATACTCGCTGGCCGTGTGGTTGTCATGCATCGCGTCACCCGTGGTGGAGCCGTGGTTGCCGCCATCGATCGGCGCATGCAGAACGGTTTCCTCACCTTGATGTTCGGCTGCTTTGGCTGACAACCCACACGTCAAACCGAAAACGATCGCGACCAGCAGGGTTATTGATTTGAAAACTTTCATCATCTTGATCCTCTTTCGGCCACTACTGCGCCATCGCACGAAACTCTTCCGGCATATCATCCTTCGTCGCCAATCGTGTTCGCTGCAACGCCCTGACGTAAGCGACAATTGCCCATCGATCCTCAATCGCAATGTTCGCGCCGTAACCACTCATCAGATTCTTGCCATGGGTAATTGTCTGGAATATCTCTCCATCAGCCAGCTGCACAATTCGCGGATCATGTAGATTTGCAACGACCCCCATTCCAAACTTTTTTGTAATCCCGTTTCCGTCGCCCAAAGCTCCGTGGCAGGGCCTGCAGCTGATATCAAACCGCTGGGATCCACGAGCCATCAGGCTGGCTGTGACAGGCACCGGAATCACGTCGACGAAATTGGTCGTTCCAAGCAGGATTCCGGTGTTGATCGCGTCATCCTGGTACTGGCTGCCTCGGGAAACGGTTCCCTCAACAATGCCCTGCGAAGTTCTGCCGTTGGCAAAGAAACCGTTAGGCTGTTGAGGTCGAAATTTCACCTGCCGCACCATGTCGTCGAAAATCTCGATCGGCGGCTTGCGAGTCGCGTCGCCGCGCTTGCCGGCGACCAGCCAGACGGCGGCGGAGGTCATCAATAAAACTACAAGAAAATAGCGCATCTTAATCTTCGACGTATTCGATATGTTTGCAGCCGGTTTTTTCCAGCAGTTCACGGGTCTCATCCTGTGAATAGCGGGGATCGGAGGTTTCAATCACGACAATAAATTTGTCGTGAGTCGCCCCCTGGCAGAACGTTCGGTTCTTCAGAAGTGGATTATGTAGCTTCGGAAGGCGATTTAAGAAAGCCATACCAATCAATGTTCCGAATGCTGAAAGGAGAATTGTGCACTCGTAAGAGACCGGAAAGGCGTAGAAAGGGCTGAACATCGGCTTGCCGCCAACCACAATATTGTAGTCGACTGCGTTCATCCAAAAGATCATCAACATGCCGATCGTATAACCCGAGGCGCCTCCGACAAAACTGAACCAGCCTACCTTGGAGTTCTTCAGTCCCATCGCAGCGTCCATTCCATGCACTGGGAATGGAGTATGGACATCCCATCGTCGGTAACCACCGTCGCGCACCGATTCGGCAGCATGCATGGCATCTGCCGGCGTGTCGTATACGCCCATCACCGCGTGTATGTCGCTTTCGCAACATACCATTTCTTCGTTTTCAAAACCCTCGCTGGCGACGGCGGCTTCCGCGCTATCACGGTTGCCCGCATCGGATTTGCCGGCGTTCTTCTTTTTCGAGGTCTTCTTCTTCGCGGCACTCATCAGTGATGTTCTCCCACTTTTGCTCCTCCGAGAGGATGATGCGGATCAGCCTGCGGAGTGACTCCCTTGACTTCGGAAATCGCGATCACCGGCAGGTATCTGAGAAACAGGAGAAACAGGGTCATGAACATTCCAAAACTGCCGACGAAGGTCCAAATATCCACCCAGGTGGGTGAGAAATAACCCCAGTTTGATGGCAGATAGTCACGATGAAGTGAGGTTACGATGATGACGAATCGTTCAAACCACATTCCGATGTTCACGAAAATGGAAATAATGAAAACGTAGATCACATTGGTTCGGATTTTTTTGAACCAGAACAACTGTGGAGAAATCACGTTGCAGGCAATCATCGACCAGTAGGCCCACCAGTATGGGCCGAAGGCTCGATTCTGAAACGCGTAGAGCTCGTAAGGATTACCGCCATACCATGCGATGAAGAACTCCATCGCGTAGGCGTAGCCCACCATGGTCCCGGTCGCGGTGATCACCTTACACATCAGCTCGATGTGCCGAACCGTGATCAGGTCCTCAAGGGAACAGAGCGTACGGAGCGGGATCATCAGCGTCAGCACCATTCCGAAACCGGAGAAGATGGCACCCGCGACGAAGTAGGGCGGGAAGATTGTGGTATGCCATCCGGGAAGCTGGGAAACTGCAAAGTCAAAGGAAACGATCGAGTGAACTGAGAGCACCAGCGGCGTGGAGAGTCCGGCCAGAATCATATAGGCTTTCTCGTAGTTGCTCCAATGCCGGTTGGAACCCGTCCATCCCAAGGCGAAAAGCCCATAAAAAAACTTCCGCATCTTGCTCTTCGCGCGGTCACGCAAGGTTGCAAGATCGGGCACCAATCCGGTGTACCAGAACAGAAGGGAGACCGTGAAGTAAGTTGAAACGGCGAACACGTCCCAAAGGAGAGGAGATCTGAACTGAGGCCAGATGTCGTACATGTTCGGAATGGGGGGAAGCCACCATACCGCGTACCACACCCGACCTGTGTGTATCACCGGAAAGATTCCGGCGCACATCACCGCAAAAATCGTCATCGCCTCCGCCGCGCGGTTGATGGAGGTCCTCCATTTTTGCCGCAGCAGGAAGAGAATGGCGGAGATCAACGTTCCCGCATGACCAATACCGATCCAGAAAACGAAGTTTGTGATATCCCACGCCCACGCAACCGGCTGGTTCAGGCCCCACACACCCACGCCGGTCGTGATCAAGTAGGCAATACATCCCAACATCACGCTCGCCAAGGCGGCGCTGATGATGAATGTCGGCCACCACCACGCGGGCGTCTTGTCCTCAATAACCTTGCAGACCTGGTCGGAAATCCATCCGATTGAACGGTTGTTCGCGACCAGCGGTTCCCGCTCCAATTCTCTGGGCGGGGCAATGATTTCAACAGGTGATTTTGTTCCGGAAGCCATCAGTGGTGTCCTCCATCTGCGGCACCGTGCGCCGCGAGTGGATCTCCGCTCTTGGAGCGGTATTCATCGAGACTGAAAGGATATTCGCGATAGCCGGGCATCGCGGGATTCGGGTTGCGAACTTTCGCCAGATAGGTCACTCGCGGATTGTTGTCCAAGAAGCCCAGAACCGCGTAGTTGCGCTCATCCTTCTTTAGGCGCGAAACCTCACTGTCCGGATCCAACAGGTTTCCAAAGACGATCGCGTTGGCCGGGCAAGCCTGCTGGCAGGCCGACTTCACGCCACCTTCTTCCACCCGAATGTCATTCGAGTCCTTGGCCGCGACCTTTTTGGCGATCTTGGCCTGTTCGATCCGTTGCACGCAGAAGGTGCACTTCTCCATCACACCCCGCATCCGAACGGTCACATCCGGATTCTTCGCCATCGCCAGGAGATCGATTTCGTCCTCTTTTCGTTTGGCAAAGAAGTTCAGGGACAGGATGTCGCTGAGGGAGAGATTCTGATACAGCTTTTCCGTTGGTCGCTTGTTGTAGTCGAACCAGTTGAACCGCCGCGCCTTCCAAGCACAGTTGTTCGAGCAGTATCGGGTTCCAACACAACGATTGTAGGCCATCACGTTGAGGCCTTCCGAATCGTGAACGGTCGCGTTCACCGGACAAACGCTCTCACACGGCGCGTTTTCACAATGTTGGCAGAACATCGGTTGATTGACGACCTGCGGATCGTCAATCCAGTCCTGTTTCCATTCATCGCCGTCGGCATCCACGTAGGTGCCGATAAAATTCTTCTTCTCCTCTTTCTTTGTCTTGACCGGATCTCCCGTGAAATAACGGTCAATGCGCAGCCAGTGCATTTCGCGACGCTTGGCCACCTGGTCTTTGCCAACAATAGGGACGTTGTTTTCGCTTTGGCAGGCGATTACGCACGCGGAACAGCCCACGCAAGAATTGAGGTCGATCGTCATCCCCCACTGGTGCACATCACTCTTTACGTCAGGACCGTAGCGCTTGTCCTCGTAGGGGCGTTTGTAAATCGGGCCGGCATCCGGTGCGTGGGCCTCCAGATCCATGTGGTGCGCAAAATCGGGCTTCGCCAGATATTGATCCAGATTGGCTTCGCGAATAATCGGCCGGCCGTGCATTGCCCAGTGCTCTTGAGCGCAGGCGAATTGATGCTCTCTACGCGTTCCCCTGAGAGTGGCTCCCGTGGCAAGATTGGCCGCGTTTGAGGTCCTCAAAGTATAGGCATTGTAACCAACGGACTTGCCGTCGAAGTTGGCAATACGCCCGCCTCGAGCTCGCCCGTAGCCGAGTGCCAATCCCAAGGTGTTGTCAGCTTGCCCGGGTTGCACCCAGACAGCAGCCGTCAACTTCCGGTCACCAAGTTGAATATCAACAATCTCGGAGTTCTTAACGCCATTTTTTTCGGCAGTGGACCGGCTTATCAGGACAGCGTTGTCCCAAGTCATCTTGGTGATCGGATCGGGCATTTCCTGCATCCATCCGTTGTTCCCATACCGACCGTCATCAGCGCTGTAGTCCCGATGAAATACGATTTCCAACCCCTCTTCCGGTGTGGCCGGTTGCACCTTTGCAAGCGCTTCTGCAACAGAGGCCGCCTTGACGGGTGCGTGGACGGCACGATGCCCTGAATCCTTCCAGAAACCATCGTGTAGGAATTTTTTCCACTTTTGTCCAAGCGGATCCCCTCCCACCAATCCGGAGAAGGTCTTTTTGGCAATGTCGTGGGCCGAAGCAAGCTTGTCGCCAAGCAGGCGTCCCAAAAGTTCAATGGTCGTAAGACCGTCAAACAACGGAGCAATAAGGGGTTGAACAGGTACCAACGAACCGTCGCTCGTTCTGGCATCCCCCCAACTTTCCAAATAGTGCGCTTGGGGAACATTCCATCCACCCAATGCACTGGTCTCATCCTCCGCGGTCCCCAGTCGAATTGTGGTCGAAGCCTTGCCATGAAGCTCGCTCCAATTCAAATCAGCGGGAGCGTTGTAGGCGGGATTCCCACCCAAAATCACCAGCGTATCCACGTGACCGGCGCTCAATTCCGCTGCGACTTCGCCGATCCCAACCGCCTTGTTCTCAGGCACAGCCAGGTATTCGAGGGTCTTTCCTGCCGCAGCCAAAGTCTCGTTGATCGCGTTGACGATCAGATGAACCGGCAGGGGCTGCCGCTCTCCAGCCAAAACCAACGACGCCCCCTTGTTCGCAACCAAGTCACGAGCACACTCGGTCACCCAAGCCGAATCGCCGGTAAAACCACCCGCATGCTTGGACAGGGACGCAAGCAGTTGAGCATCTCCGTTCCCGCTCAATTTCAGAACTTCCTGCGCGAGCAGAGAGGCTGTGGCCAGCATCTGACTCGGAACCAAGCGAAGCCGATGATCGGCGTTTGCACCGGTCTGTGACATGAGAGCCTCTACGACATAGAGACGGCTCATCAGCTTATCCTTCTGCTTCTTGTCCGGCCCAGAGATCTTCCGCCCCTTGGCAAAATCACCGATGTAACGGAAAGAATCCTCTTCGTTGCCCAGAAAATCACAATCCAACGACACAATCCGCTTAGCCCGTCCCAGCTCAAAGCGTGGGATCACAGATTTACCGGTCGCGATGCTGGCTGCTCGTCGATGAATATCAGCGTCGATCGCCTCATATTCGCCCCATATTGCCTCGGGGAACTTGGCCGTGATCTCCGCGACCAAAAGGGCTTGTGAAGGTGATGTGTTCCGTTCGGCCAAAAAGGCCAACCCTTTGCCCTTGTTCGCTGCAAACTTGGCACCGGTGCCCGCCAGCAGATCCAAGACAGCCTCTTTCGTGACGTTCTTGCCGTCCTTTGAATAGCGTCGAGCCCGGTCGGGATCATAAAGCCCCAGAACGGAAGCCTGCGCGAACGCGTCCGTGGCACCGTTTCCACCCGGAAACTCTGCATTGCCCTCGACCTTGGTTGGACGTCCGTCGTTCGACTTCGCCACCAATGGAATCGCGCCACTGCGGGTCGGCATGGCCGTGGCGAAATACTGCGGCACACCATGGATGTAGTCATGGGGCTGCTTCGAAAAGGGGTAAATCTCCTCAACCGGCCGTCGGCAGCCGGTCAAACCCACACCCGCGAGCGCGGCCGAGGCGGACATCAACTTGATAAAGTCACGACGGGAGGCCTCGTCAGGAGCATCGGTCACGCCTTCCGGAAATTCCCGATCGTCCAAGGGGTCAACGGTATTCAAACCGAGCAATTCCTCGGGGCTCCGGAAATGAATGGGGCCGCCATTCGCTTTCGCTTCGTTTTTCATCGGTGGCAAACTGTGCAGCTATCACCCGGCAGAACGTTCCAATCGTGGACAAACTTTTCGCCGGTTTTGTCAAAGCCCTCGGGCCGTTTCCAATCCAGATTGTAAACTTCCTCGATGGGCCGAATTCGCTTCTCGGGATTGCGGTGGCACTCGAGGCAGAAAGGCATCCCCAGCGATTTCTCGTGCTTGACCTCGTCCATCTTGTTCACCGGCCCGTGACACTCGGCGCACGAAACGCCACGATTCACATGGACTGAATGATTGAAGTAGACGTAGTCGGGCAGCTTGTGAATCTGGACCCACGGGATCGGTTCACCGGTCGCGAAACTGCGCCGCACCTCGGCAAGACGAGGATCATCTTTCAGCACCTGATTGTGGCAGTTCATGCAGGTGCTGGCGGAGGGAATATTGGAATACCAAGATTTCTCAACGCCGTTGTGGCAGTACCGGCAATCCAGACCCAGCTGATCGGCGTGAATTGCATGCGAAAAGGACACGGGCTGGATCGGCTGGTAGCCTGTGCGCGTGTATTTCGGGGAAAAATAGTAGGCGACACCAAAGGTCGCCGCGCCACCCGCAAGCATCGCCCCGACAATTACCATTGCCGGCAGCCTGTTGGTCCACTTTGGGAAAATGTCGGACATGTTTCGATCAACCCGTTCCGTCGTTGAAATTCCAGATTTTTCGAAGCATTTCGCAAAAAAATTCAACAATCTAGGCGATCAGCGCCAAGACGATTGAATACGAAATGATCCCGTAATCAGGCGGGCATGGTTATTGGAAAAATCAATCCGACCGTCAACTGATTTTGTGAAATTTTTCACGAACTCGGAGCGTGGGCAAATTTCACCCCGTTTTCCCCCTTCCTTGCGGGCAGATATTCCCTTTTTAGAGACCCATCAAAGGTGCCGGAACCAGAAACGCGTGCTGCTCAAGCAAGCCATAGACCCCGTCCCACGAGTAGTATTGCGACAGGTAGACGAAAACCACGTAGAAACCGGCCACGGGGAACTCCAAAACCCGCATCACCCAGCGAAATAGAAAAAGGCTTTCCGTCTCCCGCTTCAGAGAACGACTCACGGCCCAACCCGTCAAGAGCCGTGCCGGAAAGATGAACATGACGAACACCAGACCGGGAAGCCACGCGATTTCCTGGGCGGTCATCTCAACCTTGAGCAGATATAGCGGCATCGCGAAGAGCAAGGTAATCAACAACGCGAACCAGATCGCGATGGGTGCCCGGCAGAACATTTCGCGAACGGTCCGCCATTCGAAGATCGCCGCCAATCGGTTCTGAATGACGAAGTTCACCTGCAAAAACGGCAGATAAAGCACGACGAGAAACAGCATAAAACCACCCACCAGCGACAGGATGACGCCGCCTCCAGCCGGCAGATAGGACGCGATGATGAAGATTCCCACAGGTGGCAGCAACCAGCACACGCAACCCGCAAAACCGCGCGCACCAAGCCAAAAGAAATGCGGCAACCGCAGCCCGACGATAAAGTCCAGGACGGCATCGCGGTAGAAACCGTAAGAGCCGGGCCGCCGCACCCAACGCAACAGCTTGATCGGCGCGGGCCAAAGAAACGACCGCAAGCGCCCTCCACGAATCCAAGCCCAAGCAATGTGGATCGAGGTCAAAATCGTCACAACCACAACAGCAACACCGTAACCACGAGCCGTCCCGCCACCCGGATCAATCAGATTCGCATCACGCCACATGCCGGAAACGAAGCGCGCAGGCCACAATACGAGCCAAGTCCCGAACAGCAGCGAACCGATTCGTGCAGCCTTGCGGACGCCAATGAATCCATCCCGAAGCCGGCCGCTACGCGCCACCTTGCCACTCACCTCCAACAGGTATCCCAGACTCAAAAAGTTGAGAACCGGCACCGCAGCGAGCAGCGCCAAGCCGACCACGATCGAAGCCATTCCAAACGCCCACTCAATCGTCGACCCCAGCCAAGTGACAGGACTCCTTCGAACATTCCCAACATCCATGCGGTCTCCGATCGTCCGCCCTGATTCATCGGACAAGGAAGTGATTTCGACGGAAGCTGCTGGCTCAGGGTTCGTTGTCATGGTCTCGATGTCGGCGACTTGCTCGGAGATCGACCCCCCGCCAGTCATTCCGGTTTCCAAAAATATTGCGGCACCCCTTCGAAACTTGAAACCTTTCCTTGGCGTCCTAGGTTGAGGCATCAAGTCGAGCGCACCCAGACCATGAATCCGCCACCCGGTCCAGCCCCCGAATCAAGCTCCTCGTGGAAGCGAAATCTTGCCTTCACGACCTTGGTGCTGGCCGCGGCCGGCACCGTCATCGGGAGCCTGTGGACCCCCGCCCCGCCACCTGCACCAAAGCAACACTCGTCCGACGAATACGAACGTGCCCCGTTCAGCCAGGCCGTGGCTCGCATCGACAATGAATTTGCGGACCGCTGGAAGGAACGCGGTCTCCGACCGGTCGATTCAGCGGATGATCTGACGATTCTACGGCGCCTCACCCTGGGCCTCGCGGGCGCGGTGCCCTCTTTGGAGGAAATCCAGGCGATCGACAAAATCCCTTCTGAAGAGCGCGTCCAATGGTGGTTGAGCTACCTTTTCGAGAATCGCCGAACCAGCGACTACCTGGCCGAGCGCTTGGCCCGTGCCACCGTCGGCGTCGAGGACGGCCCGTTCCTCGTTTATCGCCGACGCCGCATGGTCGATTGGCTGGCGGACGAAATTGACGCCAACCGGCCCTACGATCAACTGGTCCGAAACCTCGTGAATTCAGAGGGCGTCTGGACCACGCAGCCCGAGGTGAATTTTATCACGGCCACGATGACCAAGGATCCCGAGACCGGAAAAAGCCGTCCCGATGTTGTTCGATTGGCTGCCCGCACGACCCGCGCCTTCCTCGGGGTCCGCATCGATTGCGTCCAGTGTCACGACGACATGTTCGGTGACCATTGGAAGCAGGAGCATTTTCATCAGCTCGCCGCGTTCTACGCCCAGTCCGATGTCGGCCTCACCGGTGTGCGGGAACAGAAGAAGCGGACCTATCAATATCGATTTCTCGACGAGACCAACAATGTTACCGTGCCCGCAATCGCCCCGTTTCAACCGGAACTCATGCCCGCGACCGGAGATCTTCGGGAAAGACTGGCGGCTTGGATCACTCACCCTGAAAATCGTTCCTTCGCACGCACGGCGGTCAACAGAGTCTGGGCTCTGCTCTTCAACCGCCCGCTGATCGAGCCTGTCGATGACATTCCGCTCCACGGCCCCTTTCCCCCCGGCATGGAACCGCTCGCCGACGAGTTTATCCGCAGCGGTTTCGATCTTCGCCATCTGATCCGGCTGATCGCGGCGACCCGAACCTTCCAACTCGATTCGAAGTCGAGCGATCCTTCCCGGCCGACCACGGAAACCGACGAGTATCACTGGGCCGTCTTCCCCCTTTCGCGCCTTCGCCCGGATCAGGTCGCCGGCAGCATTCTACAGGCGTCCAACCTCCGGACGATCGACGCCAATGCCCACATTTTCCACCGCGTGGTCCGCTTCTTCAATGAGCGCGATTTCATCAAACGCTACGGGGATTTTGGTGAGGACGAGTTTGGCGAGCATGCGGGCACCATCCCTCAGCGCCTGCTGCTGATGAACGGCAAGATGGTGCAGGAGCGGACCGGCGACAATATGGTCCTCAACGCCTCGACCCGAATCGGTGCTTTGGCCCCGGACGATTCCACCGCCGTTCGCACGGCCTATCATTGCGTCCTGACGCGCGATCCGACCCCGAAAGAGGCCCGGCATTTTGAGGAACTGCTCGGAAACACAAAGGGCAAAAATCGCAATCGGGCGATGGCGGATCTGTTTTGGACACTGATGAATTCGACCGAGTTCTCCTGGAACCACTGACCCCACCCACATGCGTCCACCATTCGACCATGCCCCTTGTGGCACCTCCGACCACCTCACCCGACGCACGCTGCTCAAGGCGGCGGGACTCGCCGGAATCTCGTGGCTCACCCCGCTTTCGCAACTGCTTGCGGTGGAAGCGGAACGGGCACCGAAAAACGCGCCGGCCAAGTCCGTCATTCTGCTCTGGCTCGCCGGAGGACCCAGCCAACTTGAAACCTTCGACCCTCACCAGGGATCAAAGATCGCGCATGGCAGCACGGCCATCACAACCCCGCTCAAAGGCGTCAAGCTGGCCTCGGGGCTTCCCCGCGTTGCGGAACTGATGAACGACATTTCGCTCGTCCGCTCCGTCGTCAGCAAGGAGGGCGACCACGAGCGGGCGTTCTACAACATCAAGACCGGTTACCGCATCAATCCGACGGTCGTGCACGCGTCCATGGGTTCAATCATCACCCATGAACTGCCGAATTCCGCCATCGAAATTCCAACCCACGTTTCGATCATTCCAAACCAATGGCCGGCCCGGGGCGGCTACCTTGGAGCGCAGTACGACGCCTTTCGCGTCGATGATCCCCGGAACTCCGTGCCGGACCTCAAGCCCCGCGTAAGCGACGAGCGACATCAGCGCCGATTGGCCGGGCTGGACATCGTCGAAAGCCAGTTCGCGGTGGGTCGCCTCGCGAATCTTGAACAAAAACGCACCCAGCATCGCACCTCGATTGATCGGGCGCTGAAAATGATGAGTTCGGATCAAATCTCGGCTTTTGACATTTCGAGCGCCCCCGAATCCGAAAAGAAGCCCTACGGAGACAACCGCTTCGGTCGTGCTTGTCTCGCAGCCGTGCGCCTGATCGAAACCGGCGTGCGCTGCGTCGAGGTCACGCTCAACGGCTGGGACACTCACGCCAACAACGCGGAGGAACACGTCAAACAAAACGCCATTCTCGATCCTGCGTTTTCCGCCCTGATCAAGGATCTTAAACGGCGCAATCTGCTCGACTCCACAGTCGTCCTCTGCGGCGGGGAATTCGGCCGCACCCCGAAACTAAACCCCGTCGAGGGTCGGGACCATTGGCCTCACGGTTTCACAATCGCCATGGCTGGCGGCGGCATCAAGGGCGGCCGCGTCATCGGCTCCACCGATCCTTCCGGCGAGAAAGAGGAACCCGAGGATCCGCGTGCTGTGGAAGATCTCCACGCGACCGTGTTTCGGGCGCTCGGCATCGACCATACCCGGCAGTTCATGACCGATGTCGGCCGCCCCCTGGCCTTCAGCCAAGGCAAGGTGATCGAAGAGCTTCTCGCCTAACCCGTGACGGCGACGAATTTCACGCGATCGCCCGGGCGAAGAAGAAACGAATCCAGATCCGATTCGGCATCCGGCTCAAAAAGTCTCACATCGGTCCGACCGATCAGATTCCATCCTCCCGGATTTGGGATCGAATAAACGCCGGTCTGGGCTCCTCCGATCGCCACTGAACCCGCAGGCACCCGTGTTCTTGGGGAATCCAGTCGCGGCGTGTGGAGGCGGGAATTCAGTTCCCCCAGATAGGGAAATCCCGGCGCGAATCCAAGCAGGTGCACCTTGTAAACGGTGGCGGAGTGAATCTTCACGACATCGTCCGGCCCAAGCGAATTGTGCGCCGCCACCCGTTCCAGATCCGGCCCGTCATACACGACCGGGATTTCCTTGATCGGCGCTTCGGCGATCCGTCGTTTGGCTGCCGCCTTCAACGCCTTGACGGCTGCGGCAATGTCCCACGAGCGATGCTCGACCGTCGGCTCGCCAAAGATCAGCAACACCGTCGTGTAACCCATCACGAATTCCCTCAGACCGACAGGCGGAGTTGCCTCCAAGGCGGCGGTGATGGCCCGGCCGGTTTCGAACGAGTTTTCATCGACTGAATCCGCGAATCGAATCAGCCACGCATTGGGTCCATAGGGAGTCGCCTGCACGCCCGGAAGATGCGACGCCGGCCAAGGCCGGCACAACGCTATTCCTCCCGATGGCTTTCGGCTTTCGCCTTTCCCCGGTTTCACCTACAACGCCGCGTATGAACACCAAGGAGGCGTTCGTCGCATTGAACATGATCGAGGGACTCGGCCCGGTCCGGCTCCGAAAACTTCTGGAACATTTCGAAACCCCGGAGGCGATTCTAAACGCGACGAAATTGAAACTGATTCAGGTCGGCGGCATCGGTCCCGACATCGCCGACGCCATCACCGCCTGGCGCTCAACCGTCAGGCTGGAACAGGAGATGGAACACATCGAGGCCTACGGTTGCCGGATACTCACCTGGGCCGACGAGGAATACCCCGCCCTCCTGCGCGAGATTTACGATCCCCCGATCGTGCTCTACGTCCGGGGAGCACTGTCGCCGAAAGACAAGAACGCCATCTCCATCGTCGGCTCGCGGCAGACCACACACTACGGAATCGAAACCGCCCGCAAACTCGCCTATCAGCTCGCCTACACGGGTGTCACCGTCGTCAGTGGCGGCGCACGCGGGATCGACACCGCAGCTCATCAAGGGGCGCTCTCCGCCAAAGGCCGCACGGTGGCCGTGCTCGGCACCGGCATCAACATTGTGTTTCCGCCTGAGAACAAGGACCTCTTCGAACGGATCTCGGAGAACGGGGCGGTCGTCACTCAATTCCCATTCAATCGCCCCGGCGACAAACAGTCCTTTCCGATCCGCAATCGCATCGTCGCGGGCATGACACAGGGCTGCGTTGTTATCGAAGCACGGCGGAACAGCGGCGCGCTCATCACCACCAAGTTCGCCAACGACTTTGGCCGGCAGATCTTCGCCGTTCCCGGCCGCATCGATTCCCCACAAAGCAAGGGTTGTCACGATCTCATCAAAAACGGCGCGAAGCTGTGCGAAAGCGCCGAAGATATCCTCGACGAGTTTGAATACCTGTTCCCGGCAAGCAAACGGCCCAACTCAGCGGCCGAAACCGGACAGCTGCCCGGTCTCGACCTTTCCGATGAAGAGGCCGTGATCCTCGACTTGCTCAACAAAGGCGAACTCACCGTTGACGAAATCATCCGCGGAACAAAGCTCGCGCCGGCAAAGGCAAACGTCGTCCTGCTCGGCCTTCAGATGAAAAAACTGATTCGCCAGTCTCCCGGCCGGGTCTACGAGCGCGCCCGGTAAATGGGACAAAACTCGTTTCATTCCGCAGCCCGGCGATTCAGATTCACCGCGACGAAATGGCCTACCACCTTGTTCACCACCGGAACGGATCCACCTCTGTCGCCTGCGCGGACAACGACGAGATCATGCACCCGTCCGTCGGCCCAGAGATCGAGTCGCGCACGCTCTACGTCGAGGGCCTCAGACTGGCCGAAGAACTCGCGCTCAACGGCCGACTCCGCGTCTGGGATGTTGGCATGGGCGCGGCGGCGAACGCCTTGTCCGCAATCGAGGCTCTCAGCCCCCTGCCCGGTCGCGTCGACCTGCTCAGTTTCGACCACACGTCCGACGCACTGCGTTTTGCTTCGAATCACGCGGAGCACTTCCCCTCCATCGCCCGTCATCAAGACGCCGTTGACGAATTGCTGAACAGCGGAACCGCATCCTTCGGCAACGTGCACTGGCGCTACATCGAATCCGATTTTCCAAAATGGCTGACCGCCGGGCACGCCGAGGCCCCGCCGGACGCGATCCTCTTCGACGCATGGTCTCCAAGAGCCAATCCGGGTATGTGGACCTTTGAGCTCTTCCAACAACTCCGCCAGCGCGTGTCCGAACGCGCAGCCCTCGCCACCTATTCACGGGCGACCTGCATCCGCTCCGCCCTTCTGCTCGCCGGCTTTCATGTCGGGCGCGGTCCCGCCACGGGTGCGAAGGAGGAAACCACGGTCGCAGCGACATGTCTCGACATGCTCCGCGATCCTCTGCCAAAGCAATGGCTCCTCAAAGCGGAACGCTCCCACAGCGGCCGCCCTTTTCTCACGAACGTCTTTGAACAGGCGCCGCTTTCCGACGATCAGCTGAAACAATTGCACGCCCATCCGCAATTCCGCTAGCGTCGGCGGGTGCCTGAAACAAAGGTCTTCCAACAACTGCTCGACGGGACACGCCCTTGGACGTCGCTCGCGCCGATGCAGGATGTGACGAACCTCCGCTTCTGGCGGGTGATGGCGGAATTCGGCGGACCAGACGTCTATTTCACGGAGTACTTTCGCGTCACCGACACTTCGATCCTTTACCCCGAAATTCTCTCGTCCATCACTGAAAACCCGACCGGCAGACCGGTGGTCGCGCAAATCATCGGCAACGACGTTCCTCATCTGGCGCGGATCGCCCGCGAGTTGCAAAAACATCCGGTCGCCGCCGTGGACCTGAATCTCGGCTGCCCCGCCCCGGTAGTTTATCGAAAGTGCGCGGGTGGCGGCCTTCTCCGCAACCCTCAACTGGTCGATCGAATCCTCGGCACACTTCGCGACGCGATCGCGATTCCGTTCACGGTCAAAACCCGCATCGGCTTTGACGATCCCGCCGTCTTCGAGGAACTGCTCCCGATCTTCGCCAAACATTCCATCGACCTGCTCACGGTCCATGCCCGGACCGTGAAGGAAATGTATCGCTCGGAGGTTCATTACGACTACATCGCGCGCGCCGCCAGCGCGATGCCGTGCCCGGTACTCGCGAACGGAAATATTCACTCCGCCGCCCACGCGGCGGAGATCCTCAAATTGACCGGGGCGGCCGGTCTCATGATCGGTCGAGGCGCAATCCGCAATCCGTGGATCTTTCATCAGATCCGCCAATATCAGGCCGGCGAAGCGGTGTTCCTGCCGGCGGGACAGGACGTCCTCGCCTATATCCGCCAGCTGTACGCCGCGATTACGGATGACGACGCGCCTCAGTTTTCACGCGTCCAGCGGATCAAAAAGCATCTCAATTTCCTCGGTGCCGGCGTTGACCCGGAAGGCCGGTTCCTGCACCGAATGCGACGATGCAACGACGAAGCGTCGCTCTGGTCCGTCTGCGGCGAGTTTCTCGACCACGACAAGCCGATGCCCTTGGAACCTTTCAGCTTGCGGGAGACGCCCTCCGCATCCTGAATCGGCCCCGATGCCCCCATCCTCCCCGAATCGTCGCCAGGCACTGCAATCGACAGGTCTTGGGATCCTGGGTTTCGCGGTGACCAAAATTCGCGCAGCGGATTCGCCGCTGACCCCGCTGAACCGTTTCCCGCGAATGCTGCAGGAACACTACGTCCAACAGCTGCGCAGGCATGACGCCGAGCATCGCAATCGGATTTTCGGATTGAAGACCCACCAGGATGCGGAGGCCTATGTGCTGTCGGTTCGAAAAAAGATTCAGCAAAGTTTCGGACCTTGGCCCGAAAAGACGGACCTGAATCCACGCATCACGGGACGACTGGAGCGACAGGATTACGTGATCGAAAAGATCATCTTCGAGAGCCGCCCAAATTTCCCGGTCACCGCCAATCTCTATCTCCCCACCCGTCGCGACAGCCCCGTTCCGGGCGTGATCGGCACTTGCGGTCATTCCCTCAATGGCAAGGCTGCGGAGGCTTACCAGTCCTTCGCGCAAGGACTCGCCCGTCAAG
>JADHOF010000042.1 GCA_016779125.1 Verrucomicrobiia bacterium
CACCACGCAATTCGGTATTCCTTCAGGAAACCTTCCGCGCCCGCGTCAATGCGACCTCCGCGCCGGACGCCAAGGTCAGCGGGTTGGATTTCACTCCCCATCGGATCGCATTTGAGACGGATTCGTCAGTCCCCGCTTTGGTGGCCGTTTCGCAGACTTGGTACCCCTGCTGGAGGGCGAGCATCGACGGAAACGAAGCCGAACTCTGGCCGGCGGATCACGCCTTCATGGCGCTGGAAGTCCCCCCAGGCCCACATCATGTCGAAATCGTCTACGAGGACAGCTCCTTTGAAATCGGACGCTCGATTTCACTCGCTACACTCCTGGTCTCCATCTTCGCCCTGTTTCGGGCCCGCAAACGACCGGGCTCCCTGACACCGGCCACCTGAAACGGCGGCACCAGACGGACCTCATAAAAAAGGCGGCCGTGATATTCACGGCCGCCTTGAGATCCGAACTGAAAGGAGAGATCAGAGTCCCTTTTCGATGACGTACTTCAGCAAATCACCGACGCGATTGCTGTAGCCCCATTCGTTGTCATACCAGCTCACCAGCTTGAAGAAGCGGCTGTTCAGTTCGATGCAGGCCTTCTGGTCATAAATCGAGCTGGAGGCGCTGTGAACGAAGTCGGTGCTGACAACCTCGTCCTCGGTGTATTCGAGAACGCCCTTCATGTAGGTGTCGGCGGCCTTCTTCATCGCGGCGCTGATGTCGGCGAGCGTCGTCTCCTTCTCGGTGCGAACCGTCAGGTCGACAACCGAAGACGTCGGGGTCGGCACGCGAAAAGCCATGCCGGTCAGTTTGCCCTTCACTTCCGGAATCGCGAGGCTGACCGCCTTGGCGGCACCGGTGCTGGCCGGAATGATGTTCTGTGCCGCGCCGCGACCGTCGCGCCAAGCCTTGCGGCTCGGGCCGTCAACAGTCTTCTGTGTGGCGGTGTAGGCGTGAATCGTCGTCATCAAGGCTTCCTCGATGCCGAATCCTTCCTTCAACAACACGTGCACGACGGGCGCCAGACAGTTCGTGGTGCAGGAGGCGTTGGAAATGATGTGGTGGTTCGCCGCGTCATACTTCTCGTGATTGACGCCCATCACGACCGTGATGTCCTCGCCCTTGGCCGGCGCGGAGATGATGACCTTCTTGGCACCAGCTTCGATGTGTCCCTTGGCCTTTTCAGCCTCGGTGAAGAGTCCGGTGGACTCGATCACGATATCGACGCCGAGCGCCTTCCAAGGCAGTTCAGCCGGAGTGCGGGCGCTGACCACTTTGATCTTCGCACCGTTGACGATAAGAGTGTCGTCGCCCTCGTGTCCGACTTCGCCGGCAAAGCGGCCTTGCGTGGAGTCGTACTTGAGGAGGTAGGCGAGGTTGTCTGCCGGGACCAAGTCACCGACAGCCACGACTTCGACGTCTTTTCCGACGAGGCCCTGTTCGATCATCGCTCGGAAAACCAGACGTCCGATGCGACCGAACCCGTTGATTGCTACTTTAACTGCCATTTTTCGTTTTCTAATTAACTTCGATTTCGCTCAAAGAGCGGCGAATGGTAGTGGCGGCCGAAATCGCGTCAACGAGAAATAAAATCCCGGAAAAGTGGCAAAAAATCACCACCTCACACCCGATCCGTGTCCCGTTTTTGGCTCGCGCGCGCCCTGCTTCGTGCCCTTGAATCCCCAGGTTCCAAAGTCCGGCATGATACATCGTTTCGCAATTACAGTGGTCCTTTCCATTTGCGCACTATCCACGCTGCGTGGTGAGAACACGGACGCGTCCCCTTGGCGCGCAGGGATTACGGATTACTGCCTGGATTGCCACGACGACGCCTCCGCCAAAGGTGATCTGAATCTCGAGTCCTTTCTCGACCGCAAGCCCGGCGACGCATCCGCGATCTGGGAGAATGTCGTCCGTCGCCTGCGCGCGGGTCAAATGCCGCCGCCCGGAAAACGTCGTCCGAACGACGCCGATCTGGCCACCCTGATCCATCAGCTCGAATCAACACTGGACGACCATGCGCGAAAAAATCCGAACCCCGGCCGCACGGACACATTCAGGCGCCTGACCCGGATCGAATACCGCAACGTGATCCGCGACCTGCTGGCGCTGGATGTCCCCGTGGACAAGTGGCTGCCGTCCGATCAGGAAAGCCACGGTTTCGACAACGTCACCGTCGGCGACCTTTCGCCCACACTTTTGAATCGTTACATCTCTGCGGCGCAAAAAATCAGCCGACTCGCCATCGGCCGCATGACCGAGCCGGGCGGCGAAACCTATCGCGTCAAGCCCGACATCACGCAGGAACGACACATCAACGGCCTGCCTCTGGGAACCCGCGGCGGCACATTGATTCATCACATATTCCCAAGCGACGGCGAATACGAAGTCACCATCCGGCTGATGCGGGACCGCAACGAACACGTCGAGGGACTCTCCCAACCGCACCAGTTGGACGTGCTCTACAACGGCAAAAAAGTGGAGCGTTTCACGGTCAAACCCGCCCGCAACGGCCTTCGCCACGAAGATGTCGATTTGCATCTGAAGGCCCGCTTCAAAGCCTCCGCCGGCGAGCACGAGGTGGGCGTCACCTTTCTGAAGCAGCCCTTCTCCCTCCAAACCACCAAGCGCCAACCCTACCAGGCACACTACAATTTCCATCGTCATCCGCGCCTGAGCCCGGCGATCTTTCAGGTTTCGATCACAGGCCCCTTTCAGATCGACGCCCCGGGATCCTCACCAAGCCGCCAACGCGTCTTCATCCGCATGCCGGATGGGAAGGACGATGAGGACGCCTGCGCAAAGGAGATATTTTCCTCACTGGCACGCAAAGCCTTTCGCCGACCCGTGACGACGGAGGATCTCATCCTGCCAACAAGGCTCTACAACGAAGCCAAATTGAAGGACGGCTTCGAAGCCGGCATCGAGATGGGACTGAGCGCGATTCTGGTCAGCCCGAACTTCCTCATCCGGGTGGAGAAAGATCCAAGCGATGCCAAATCCGGCCAGGCCTACCGGGTGCCTGATCTCGAACTGGCTTCCCGCCTCTCGTTCTTCCTCTGGAACAGCCTGCCCGACGAAGAACTGCTCTCCTTGGCGGAGCGAAATGAACTGGGCAGGCCGAAGGAGCTGGAACAGCAAACACGACGCCTTCTCGCCGATCCCCGTTCAACCTCGCTCGCCGTCAACTTCGCAGGCCAATGGCTCCACCTGCGCAACCTCGAATCAATCACCCCCAACCTCCGACTCTTCCCGGATTTCGACGACAATCTTCGCCAGGCGTTTCGCCGGGAAACGGAACTGCTCTTCGAAAGCGTGCTCACGGAAAACCGCCCGGTCACGGACCTGCTTTCCGCCGACCACACCTTTCTCAATGAACGCCTCGCCAAGCATTACGGCATCCCCCACATCTACGGCAGCCGCTTTCGCAAGGTCGCGCTCCCGGCCGATTCGGTGCGCGGAGGACTCCTCCGACACGGCAGCATCCTGACGGTCACCTCCTACGCCACCCGCACCTCGCCGGTTCTTCGCGGCAATTGGATTCTGGAAAACATCCTGGGCACGCCCGCCCCCCCGCCGCCGCCCAACGTACCGGGACTGGACGACAACACCGTTTCAGCCAGCCTTCCGATCCGCCAACGTCTTGCCGAGCATCGCGCGAATCCCGCCTGCGCCGCGTGTCATGATCTCATGGACCCCGTGGGCTTCTCCCTCGAACGCTTCGATGCCGTCGGCCGCTGGCGCGAAACCGAGGAAGGCGAACTCATCGACGCTGCGGGCGGTCTGCCGGACGGATCCAAATTCGTCGGAGTGCAGGGCCTTGAAAGTGCGCTCCTGAAACACCCCGATCTGTTCGCCGGAGTCCTGACGGAAAAGCTCCTCGTTTACGCACTCGGTCGAGGAACCGGACATCACGACGCAGCCGCCATTCGCCAGATCGTCCGGCAGGCGGCCGCCTCCGAATATCGACTCCCCGCAATTGTGCTTGGTATAGTGAAGAGCCAGCCCTTTAGAATGAGGAAAGCCCTATGATCATCACGAAGAAAGCCCTACCCCGCCGCACCTTCCTTCGCGGGCTCGGCACGACGCTCGCCCTGCCGTTGCTCGACGCCATGTTGCCGGCGGCCACCACCTGGGCGAACACGCCCGCCAAGCCGGCCAAACGCCTGGGCTTCGTCTTCATGCCCATGGGTTGCGACATCAACCGATGGACCCCGACCGGCGACACGCTCGACGAGTTGTCCCCGATTCTTCGCCCGCTGAAACCCGTGCGCGATCACATGGCCGTGCTGACCAACATGGAGTTGGAGCAGGCCTACCCCGGCACCCACGCCACCTCGAACGCCGCTTTCCTGAGCGCCGCCCGCGCCAAAAGAACGGAAAGCACCGACTACTTCCTCGGCACCACCGTGGATCAGATCGCGGCAAAACACATCGGGCAGACCACGCAGCTTCCCTCACTGGAACTCGCCATGGACCTGCTCGAAATCGTGGGCCAATGCGACAACGGCTACGCCTGCGTCTACCAAAACAACCTTTCCTGGTCTTCCCCCACCACGCCTCTTCCCGCCGAAGCCCACCCGCGCCTCGTGTTCGAAACCCTCTTCGGCGACGGCGGAAACGCGGCCGAACGCAAGGCCGCGCTTCGCACACGGGCGAGCCTGCTCGACGTCGTGCAGAGCGACATCAGACGCCTCAAGCGCGAAGTGGGCCCGACCGACCGCGCCCGCATCGATGACTACCTGACCACCGTCCGCGAAGTGGAACGCCGCATTCAAAAGGCCGAGTCCGACGCCAGTGAAAATCCCCTGCCCGATCTCGACCGTCCGATGGGCGTACCCGTCGCCTACGCAGATCACGCCCGCCTGATGTTCGATCTCCAACTGCTGGCGCTGCAGGGCGACATCACCCGCGTCGTCACCTTTCAGCTCGCCCGCGAGACCAGCAACCGCACCTACCCCGAAATCGGCGTACCCGAGCCGCATCACCCGCTCACCCACCACGGCAACGATCCGGCCAAGGTCGCCAAGATGGCGAAGATCAACGAGTTCCACGTTTCCTTGTTCGCGGAATTTGTCGGAAAACTGCGCGACACAAAAGAGGCCGGCGGCTCGCTCCTTGACGAAACGCTCTATCTCTACGGCAGCGGCATGGGCAATCCAAACGTACACGATCACGTGAACCTTCCGGTCCTTGTCGCCGGCGGCCAGGCCGCCGGCCTGCGGGGCAATCGCCACGTGCGCTGCAACCAGGCAACGCCCCTGGCCAACCTCCACCTCTCGTTGCTGAACAAGGCCGGCGTCAACCTCGACGCCTTCGCCGACAGCAACGGGCGGATCAACGAAATCTTCGAACCCCTCTCCCTCTAAAACGCTTGAAGGCATCGGCATCCCTGTTCACAGCCCTGCTGCTGAACTCCCCGGTTCTTCTCGCCGGCCAGTCCACGCTGCTGGAGGTCGTGCATCAGGACAGGCAGCAGGCCGCCATCGCGCTGCTCGAATCCGGTGCGGACGCCACGGAAGCAAACGCCTACGGCGTCACCCCGCTCTCGATCGCCTGCCTGAACGGAAACACGGTACTCGTGAAGGCCATGCTCAAGGCCGGCGCCGACGCCAACGCCTCGCTGCCGGGCAACGAAACCGCTCTTCACACCGCCGCGCGCACGGGAAAAACCGGACCAATCCAAGCCCTGCTTGATCACGGCGCGAGAGTCGACGCCACCGAGCATCGCGGACAAACACCCCTCATGTGGGCCGCGGCCGAAGGTCATGCCGACGCGGTGAAACTCCTGATCGCCGCAGGAGCCGATCCGGCAACCAGGCTCGAATCCGGCTTCAACGCGCTCTTCTTCGCCGTTCGCGAGGGCCGAATCGCAGCCAGCCTCGCGCTGCTGAAAGCCGGCATGGACGTCAACGCCGCGTTCACTCCCGAAAAGGGCTCCAACAAGGGACCAACGCGCGGCTCGAGTCCCTTGATTCTCGCGGTGGAGAACGGACATTTCGAACTCGCCCACGAACTTCTCAAGGCCGGTGCCGATCCGAACGACCAACGTTCCGGCCACACCCCGCTGCACAATCTCACCTGGGTCCGCAAACCGAACAAGGGCGACGACGACTCCGGCAACCCCTCCCCGATCGGCTCTGGCAACCTCGGCAGCCTGCAACTCGCCCGCAGGCTCGTGGAGTCCGGTGCGGATGTGAACGCCCGGCTGAAACGCGGCGCGTCGGGACGAGCCCGTCTCACGATGTCGGGTGCCACGCCCTTCTTCATGGCCGCCGACACCGCCGATCTGCCTTACATGAAACTGCTCATTGAGCTCGGCGCGGATCCGTCGATTCCCAACAAGGACGATTGCCCGCCGCTGCTCCCCGCTGCGGGACTCGGCACGCGCGCGCCAGGCGAAGAGGCCGGCACCGAGGAGGAATCCATCGAGGCGGTCAAATTCCTCCTCTCGATTGGGGCCAACCTCAACACGATCGACAAGAACGGCGAAACGGTGATGCACGGCGCGGCCTACGCGAGCTTTCCCGAGATGGCGCGCTTTCTCGCGAAGCACGGCGCGGACATCCGGGTGTGGAATCAGAAGAACAAATACGGCTGGACCCCGCTCATCATCGCGCAAGGCTTCCGCCCCGGAAATTTCAAACCATCGGTCCCCACGATTTCAGCCATCAGCGAGGTGATGCTCGCCCAAGGTGTCACGCCGCCGCCTCCGCCGCCGCGCGAAAAGAAGAAGTGGAACGAGTAGGCGGCCATCGCCTCAGCCTGCGGCGATCCAGACCAGCGTCCCCGAAGGAACAGCGTCGAACAGCGGCACCAGATCCGCAGCGCCAAGGTGCACACATCCGTGCGAATCCGGTCGACCGAGCGTCGATTCATCGCCCGTGCCATGGATGTAGACATAACGGCGGTGCGTATCGACCTTGCCTCCGCGATTGAATCCGTCTTCCAAACCGTCGAGCCAAAGAATTCGAGTTGTTATTCGGGCCGATGGATCGTCCCGGACATGGCCGACGGGCACGCGCCCTTTGAAAATGGTTCCAACCTCCTCGCCGCCGCCGATCTTTTCCCGTATCCGGTGAAGCCCCAAGGGTGTGCGATTCGATCCCTCGTCCTGCCCGATGCCAAAGCGCGACGTGGAGCAGACCAGCTCCGCCCTCAATCCGTGACCGGCCCCGCCCTTTTCAAACCAGAAGAGACGCTGACGTTCCGTGCTCACGCACAACACGTGCGGGGTCAGCTCGACCGCGAGTTCCCCGCAACGCCCAAGCAGGTCTGGGGGCAACGCCGTCATCGCAGATCGACGTAGAGTATTTTCGAGCGCCTGCCGCTGGCGTCGTACTGCGCGCGACGAGCCGCCGGCAGATCGTCTTCCTGCCCGATCTGAAACCCGCCCTTGTTCCTGATGAACGCAAAGGCCTGGGTCGACAAGGCCAGCAACTTCTTCAATCCGCGCTTCCGGGCCTTGGCGACAACGAACTTCATCAACTTGCGTCCAAGACCCTGATTCTCGTGCGACGGGGCCACGTAAAGGTAGGCCAGCTCGCCGATGTTCTCCTCGGGATACTCGTGCAGCGCGACACAGCCGATCGGGTTGTGATCGATCTCAAAAATGTAGTAGTCCTCGTAATGTTGCTCCATCGCCGCCCGGGTCCGACGCAACAGCTCGTCGCTCTCCACCGCCGCCCGCGTCATCCTGCGAAGCGTCCGAATGTCCGACTTCCGCGCCCGGCGAATCCCCTGATACTCGTTGCCGTAAATCAACGTGCCGATGCCTTCGTTGGAAAACACCTCGGCCAACAGCCCCTCGTCCACAAGCCCGTTGATCACATGCACCCGGGGCACACCACCGGCGCAGGCCTCGACCGCGTGGGTGGACTTCGAGCGAAGGGTTTCAGGCACGCGACCCGCTGTCTTGAGAACATCCGCGAGTTCACTAAAAGAGGTCTGCCTCAGCAGTTCACCGTCCACGACGAGGCCGTCGTAGGACGTGGCGTATATCAACTTGATCGCACCCATCGCCCGCGCCACCGCCACCGCCACCGCGTCGGAATTGATCCGGTAGTTCCCACCGGCGCCATCCATGCCGACCGGAGAAATCACCGGCACGCAAGCGTCTTCCAACAGACGGTTCAGGAACTCGACGTCCACCCGCTCCACCTTGCCGGTGTGGAGGTGGTCCACACCCTTGATCACGCCGAGCGGTCCGGCGGTGACACAGTTTGAGCAGACGGCCCGCAGGTCGTGACCGGCGAGGCCTTTCAGAATCTCATGGGAGAGCCGGTTGGCGGCCGTGACCGCGATGTCCAGCGTCACGTCGTCCGTGATGCCGCAGCCGTCGATGTCACTCACCTGCACACCACGCCGAGCCCCTTCAGCCGCGATGGCCGCCCCCGCCCCGTGCACCAGAATGACCTTGATGTTCAAGGAACGAAGCACGGCCACATCCAGCAGAAGGTTGGCAAAGTTCTCGTCGCTCACGATTACGCCGTCCAACGCGATCACGAAGATGCGGTCCCGGAAGGCGGGGACGTATCGCAAAATGCCGCGCAGGTCGGTGGGCTTCATCTGCTCATCCCTTGGCGGCGACGCTCAGCGCCGCGACCAGACCGTCGATGGTGTGCTCGGCCGCCTCGACGCTCGGCTCGATCTCAAGAGCCCGCAACGCCTTGGAGGTTTCAGGCCCGATCGAGGCGATCTTGATATCCGGGTAGGTCTCCAGGAGATCCGGCAAATCGAAGCGGGCGTGAAAATTCTCCACGGTCGAACTGCTGGTGAAGGTGATCCAGTCCGCTCCGGAATCGGTCAGCTTTTCAGCAGCCCCGCTCGCGTCCCCGGTTTCCGGCACGGTCTTGTACACCGGCACGTCGTCCACGATCGCGCCCAACCGTTCCAACTCCTCGGGCAGGTCCGGATTCGCAACCTGAGCCCGAGGCAGCAGGACATTCAGGTTCTCGACATTCTCAAACTTGTTGATCGCGGCGGCAACGTCTGCGGTCACGTATCGCTCCGGCATCACGTCCACCTTGAGCCGCAGAGCCCTGAGCTTGGCCGCCGTTGCGGGACCGACCGCCGCAATACGCGTGCCGCCCAGATCCCGAAGGTCGTCGAAGGCCTTGAAAAAGAAGTCGAAGAAACCATCCACGCCGTTCGGGCTTGTGAACACGAGCCAACTGTAGGTGTTCAAGGCCAACAGCGCGTCCACCACGAGTTGCGGATCGTCGGGAGCCTCCGTGCGGATCGTGGGGATTTCCAACACCTCCGCGCCAAGCTCCTGCAACTGCCTCGACAACTGGCTGGCCTGCTGGCGGGTCCGCGTCACGACCACGCGCTTCCCGAACAACGGCCGCTTTTCAAACCAGTTCAGCTTCGCGCGCAGCCCCACCACGCCACCGATGACCGTCACGGCCGGCGACCTGAATTTCTTTTCCGCGACCAGATCCGCGATCGTCCCCAGAGTGCCCTCGATGCTTTCCTGATCTCCCCGCGTGCCCCATCGCACCATCCCCACCGGCGTCGCAGGATCGGCTCCGTTCGCGATCAGTTGAGCGGTGATGTTGGCGATCCGCTCGACCCCCATCAGCACGACCTTGGTGCCGGGATTTTCGGCCAGATTCTTCCAGTCGATGCCCGACTCCTCCTTGGTCGGATCCTCGTGCCCGGTCAGCACCGTGAAGCTGGAGCAGTGGTCGCGGTGCGTCACCGGAATGCCCGCGTAATTCGGCGCGGCGTAAAAGGACGAAATGCCCGGCACAACCTCAAACTCCACCCCCGCGTCAAAAAGCTCTTCAGCCTCCTCGCCACCGCGGCCGAAAAGGTAGGAATCGCCGCCCTTCAAGCGCACGACCGTCTTGCCCGTTTTCGCCTTGTCGATCAGGAGCTGGTTGAGCTCCCCCTGCGGAATCGCGTGATCACGTGAGCGTTTGCCCCCATAGATCAGTTCCGAGTCCGCCGGAGCCAGCCGCAACAGATCCGGATGCACCAGTGCGTCATACACCAGCACCTCGGCCCGCCCGATCAGCTCCGCACCACGCAGGGTCAGCAACCCCGCGTCCCCGGGACCCGCACCAACCAGATATACTTTCCCGACTTTGCTCATGTCCGGCAACTGTAGGGACATCGCCCTCCGGCATGCAAGATGGTGAATGGAACGTCAGGCGGTGAGAGGACCAAAAACGCCATAACAATTTGCATTTGAAACATTTCCGAATGCTGCGAAAGATTCCCCAGCGGGTGCCCATCCGGTGGGAGACGCGATCCACCCGTGGATGTTCATGCCCAAAATCCTCATAGTTGACGACGACGATCAGCTGCGCCAGACCATCATGATGGTCCTCAAGTTGCGCGGTTTCACGCCGTTGGAGGCGAACAACGGCGTCGCGGCTCTCGAAATGGCGCGAACGCATTTCCCGGACCTCATCATCAGCGACATCAACATGCCCGGCCAGGATGGTTTCGCGTCCCTGAAGCAGCTCCGCGAAGACCCATCCACCGCCGCCATTCCATTGATCCTGATGACCGGGGACATGGACTCGAACATGCGCAAAGGCATGGAGCTGGGGGCCGATGATTTCCTGACCAAACCTTTCACGATGCCCGAGCTGCTCAACGCCATCAACGCCCGGCTTCGCCAGCACGAGGCTGTCCGGACGGCGGCCGAGCGGAAACTTTCCGAACTTCGGGAGAACATCAGCCTGATGCTCCCGCACGAGCTCAACACCCCGCTGGTCGGCATCCTTGGTTTCGGCGAAATCATCCACAGCTGCGCGGACACCCTGAGCGTGGGCGAGCTTCAGGAGATGGGCAAAAACATCCTCGAGTCCGGGCAGCGGCTGCAAAAGCTCATCCAGAATTTCCTCATCTTCGCCCAGCTCGAACTGGTCAGCGCGGACCCCGCCGAGGTGGCCGCAATGCGGAAGAAGCTCACCGACAACACCGCCCTCGTCATCACACTCGCAACCCGCGCCCGTGCCGAGGCCGCGAACAGGGAAGCTGACATCACCGAAAAACTGACTGAAGTTCCGGCCGCGATCGCGGAGGACCTCCTCAGCAAGATCGTCGAGGAACTGGTGAACAACGCCATCAAGTTTTCAAAACCGGGCACCCCCATCCGCGTCGAAAACCGACTCGCCGGCAAATTCGTGGCTCTGAGCGTTCAGGACGAGGGTCGCGGCATGAAGCCCGAGCACGTCGCACAAATCGACGCGTACGTTCAATTCGACCGCAAGATGCACGAGCAACAGGGCTCCGGCCTCGGCCTGGCCATCTGCAAAAAGCTCACCGAGATTCACGGCGGCCAACTCGAGGTCGAAAGCCGCGAAGGCCACGGCACCACCGTCACCGTATCCATCCCCGCCCATCTTCCGGACGCTCCCAAAGAGGTCCCCCAGCCGCATGAGCAAACTCCTGCTAGTTGAAGACGACGCCATTATCGCCAGCATCTATCAGCGCAAGCTGAAGTCGGCCGATTTTGAGGTGACCCACGCCGCCGATGGCGAAATCGCCATCGAGAAACTCCGCGAAGACCCTCCGGACATCGTCTTGTTGGACCTCCAGCTTCCGAAAAAGAACGGTATCGACGTCCTTCTCTACCTCCGCAGCCAGTCCTCGACTCGGAATGTGCCCGCGGTCGTCTTCACAAACGCCTATCTGGGTCAGATGGTTCAGGCCGCCTGGGATGCCGGCGCAACCAAATGCCTTACCAAGGCCATCTGCACTCCCAAGCAGGTTGCCGATGTGCTCCGGGCCACGCTGGAAGGAATCGACATCGGAGTCGGCGGCAAAGGGCAACCGCCTGGTGGCGAACCCGCGAAAAACTTCGTGGCCGCACCGGCTAAAGGATCACAACCGCCTCCACAGGAATCCGCGCCCCGCTCCGCGCCTCCGGCGGCAGACACGCCGGACGTGATCAAGATGGACAGTGCCTTGGCGGACCTGCTCGCGGCGACGCCCTCTCCCCAGCCCAGCGCGCCACCGCCGGAACCCTCACCGCCAGCGGCACCACCCGGCCGCGCGCCCCGCAGACCCAGGATGCCGCAGTTCACCCAGGTCGCCCCTCCCGTGGAGCCGACGATTCCCAGCGAGGAGCAATTCCAGGCCGAGCTTCGCAAGGAGTTCACATCGTCCCTGCCCCCTTCCCTCGCCTACGTGCGGCAAAAACTGCAGGCATTCGTCAAAAACGAGAACGACCCCTCCTCGCTCCGATGGACGGAGGATCGCAGCGCCATTCTATTCGACATGTACCGGCGCATGCACTCGGTTACATCGGGTTCTGGTGCCTGCGGCTGCCTTCGCATTTCCCGCGTTTCGGCCGCCTTTGAGGCGTTGCTCACCGAACTCTCCGAGAATCCCGACAAGATCACGGATTCCACCACGCGGACAATCGTCAGCACGGTCGATTTTCTGGGTCAGCTGTTCGAAAAGGCCGACAACCCCGACACAAGCGACTTTTCAAACGTCAGCATCATGGTCGTGGACGACGAACCGCTTTCTCGCAAAGCGGTGATGCGCGGCCTTGAAAAGGCGGAACTCACCGCCAAGGACGTCGCCGACCCGCGCGTCGCGCTGGAGCTGGCGGAAAAACAACATTTCCACCTCATCTTCCTCGATATCGACATGCCGGGCATGGACGGATACGAACTCTGCAAAAAGATCCGGGCGACCTCCACCAACAACAAGACCCCGGTCATTTTCGTCACCGGACTCAATGATTTCATGGCAAAAGCGAAAAGCTCCCTCAGCGGCGGCAGCGATCTGATCGGCAAACCCTTTCTCTCGACCGAGCTCGCCGTGAAATCCCTGAGCTATCTCGTCAAGGCCCGCTTTTAATCCCTGATCAGCCGCGTGCGACCGCCGGTTGAATGATTCAAACCGTTCCCAGCGGAAGGTTTGACCGCCCACTACCCCTTTCCTAAACTCCGCGCCCTGTTTTTATGAAGATTGTCATCTGCGACCCGATTGCCGCCAAGGGCATCACCCATTTTCAAGGCCAGAACGAGTTCGAAGTCCTCGTGCTCGACAAACGGCTGTCGGAAGACGAGTTGCTGCCCATCGCCGCCGATGCGGTCGCCATGGTCGTCCGCTCCGAAACCAAAATCACCCGCCGGGTCATGGAGGCCGCCCCGAACCTCCGCGTCGTCGGCCGCGCCGGCGTCGGTGTGGACAACGTCGATGTCGAGGCCGCCACCGAACTCGGGGTCGTGGTCATGAACACACCCGGCGGCAACACCATTTCCACGGCGGAACTCACCTTTTCCATGCTCATGGCGATCGCCCGAAAAATCCCGCAGGCGCACGCGTCGATGAAGGAGGGCCGCTGGGACCGCAAAGCTTTCAAGGGCACTGAGATCTGCAACAAGACACTCGGCATCCTCGGCCTCGGCCGCATCGGCACCGAAGTCGCCAAACGCGCCCAAGCCTTCGGCATGAAGGTCGTCGCCTACGATCCCTACGTCACGCAGGCCCGCGCCAAGGCCGTGCAGGTCGGCCTGTTCGAGTCTCTGGAGGAGCTCTATCCCGTCTGCGACTTCATCACGGTGCACATGCACCTTACGGATGACACCCGTGGCATGATCAACTCGGACGCCTTCGCCAAAATGAAAAAAGGCGTCCGAATCCTCAATTGCGCCCGTGGCGGGATCGTGGACGAAAGCGCCCTCGCGGACGCCATCGAATCCGGCCAATGCGCCGGCGCCGCGCTCGACGTCTACGACACCGAACCGCTTCCGGCGGACGATCGACTCCGATCGCTCGACGAGGTCATCATGACGCCTCACCTCGGAGCCAGCACGACCGAGGCGCAGGACAGTTGCGGCATCGAGATCGCGGAGCTGATCACGGACTATCTCCTGCACGGCGTGGTTCGCACCGCCATCAACATGCCAAGCCTCGACGCCAAGACCTTCGAGGCCGTGAAACCCTTCCTCACGCTCGGCGAGCGTCTGGGCCGTCTCCTGGCTCAACTCGCGCCAAAACGCAACGACCGCATCGTCATCACCTTCGGCGGCGGCGCGGCGGACATTCCCTCCGATCCCGTCATGCGTTACGTGCTCAAGGGCTTCCTGGAACACTCCGGCGGCAAGGACGTGAACCTTGTCAACGTGCTGAGCATGTCCAATTCCCTCGGCATCGAGGTCGACGAGGTGAAATCCTACGAGGACACCGATTTTCTCGAATGGCTTCACGTTGCGGTCCATTCCGGAGACACCAAGGTTTCAGCCGGCGGCACCATCTTTGGCAAGAATCACCAACCGCGCATCGTGCGTCTCAACGGCCAGCCGGTGGAGATCGTTCCCGAGGGCGTCCTCTTCCTCATGAACAACAAGGATCGTCCGGGCATCGTTGGCCACATCGGCACTCTCATGTCCCGCCACGGCGTAAACATCGCGAACATGACCCTCGCCCGCGACTGCGCCGGCGGGCAGGCGCTGACCGTGCTCAACCTGGACAGCCGACCGCCGGATGCGTTCTTCGAGGAGGTCGCCAAGGACGCGGATATCAGCAACGTCCGTGTCGCCACACTCTGAGCATACGCCCTCGATTCCCATGAACGACCGTATCCACCAACTCGCCGTCCTCGCCCTGCTGATCCTGACGCCCGCCATCACGGTTTCCGCAGCCAGGCCGATCCCCTTGGACGAACTCTTCCCCCCGAAAGTCGTCGCCAAGGGAAACGGTTTTCAGGTGACCGAAAAGGACGTCGAAAAGGCCTATCTGGACTACACCACGGCGGCGGCGGCCAACGGGCAGCAGGTCGATATCGCCGATCGCGAGAACCTGGAAAGCCGCCTGCTGGACAAGCTCGTCTTCATGCGGATCATGCTGCTGAAAGCCACGTCCGAGGATCAGGAATCCGGTGCAAAACGCGCCGACGAACTGTTGGCCGCCTTCAAAAAACGCTCCTCCTCTGAGGACGCGTTTCAACGCTACATCGCCTCTCTCAACCTCACCTACGCCGAGTTTCACAACAAGTTCAAGGAGCAGGCCGTCGTGGAGGAAGTCCTCCTTCGCGAAGTCCACAAGACGCTCACCGCCTCCGACGACGAGATGAAACGCTTCTACCTCGACAACATCGAGGCCTTCCGTCAGCCCGAAATGGTCCGCGTCGCCCACATCCTCGTCTCAACCCGCAATTCCCGGGAAAACCGTCCCCTCACGGACCAGGAAAAACGCGCCGCTCTTTCCAAGGCCGAAGCTCTCCTCAAGCGGGCCAAAGCCGGAGAAGACTTCGCCAAGCTCGTCGAAATGTTCTCGGAAGACCCGGGCTCGAAGAGCCACGGCGGCATCTACGCCTTCGCGCGAGGACAGATGGCGGTCGAGTTTGAAACGGCCGCCTTCGCCCTGCAACCCGGCCAACTCAGCGACGTCATCGAAACCGGCTACGGCTTTCACGTCATCAAGATGCTGGATCGCCGCCCGAGCCGCACCCTTCCCTACGAGGCCTCCGTCGACCGCGTTCGCAAGGCCGTCATCGACGGCAAGGCCGAAGCCATCCTCCCGAACTACACCCGGCAAATCAGGGCCGCATTCGGCACGGTTATTCTCGATCCCGCCTACAAGCAGGAGAAACCGTAGCCGGTTTCCGCCTCGCGGAATTCCCCTTTCTCAACCCTTCCCATCCCGACGGGTGGATGCTAGAAAGCCGCCTTCATCATCTAGCGACATGGGAGCCCTATTCATCGCCCTTGAACACGAGATCGACGACATCGATCTCACCCCGCACGCAACCAACCTCGTCGAACACAGCGAGTTCCTTGAGGAAATCGCCGACGGTGCCCACGTGGCTCCGCTCATGCATTTCTTCCACAAGTCTGCGGAAGACATGGAGGAGTTCATGGAGGATGACTACAACGAGGACGGCGACGACGACGGAGAGGAACTCTGGTTCGACGCCTCGGAAGGACACGCCACCCTGGAAGCCCTGCTCCACCATTTCGAGGACCATCCGGCCGAGGCACCCGAAGGCGTCGAGGAGGAAATCGAGACCTTCATCAAGATCCTCGCTCTCGCGGAGGAGCATGACATCCGCTGGCATTTCGAAATGGATTTCTAATCCCCGCCATGCGCACGAAACTCCGGCCGCTCCTCCTCTCGTTTCTCCTGACAAGCCTTGCCGCCTGCCAGACCACGGAAGAACAACTCGCCGCCTTTCACGGGCTCGACAAGGCGCGCCTGCTCGGCCGCATGGGACAACCGGACGTCAAGGAGCCAGACGAGCGCGGCGGTGAGATCTGGATCTATCAGGAAAAGCGCGTCTCCAACCCGGTCGCCAAAGAGACCGAGACCGTCGCCAAGAATCTGGAGGACGGCAAGACGACCACAACCACGCGGGAAAAACAGGTGGCCGTTCAAAGCCCTGTCGTCCGCATGTATTTCAAATCCTTCTACATTGACGCCCGAGGGATCATTTACGACACCGCCCACGGATCCCGCTACCTGCAACGCTGATGAACACGATCACCCGCCGCCAATTCATTGCCACAGCCGCAGCAGCTGCGGGAAGCATCGGATGCAAATCCGTCGCCCCTTCGGCGGGACCCGTCATCATCGACACCCACACCCACTTCTACGATCCCACGCGGCCCGGCGGCGTTCCGTGGCCTCCGGCGAGCGACCAACTTCTCAGCCGCACAACACTGCCGAAACACTACCGCGCGCAACCCGTCCGACGCCCCGTCACGGCCACCGTGGTTGTCGAAGCCAGTGATCTCGTCGAGGACAACCAGTTCATTCTCGATCTAGCGAAGGACGATCCGTTCATCGTCGGCTTTTCCGGAAACCTTCCGCTCGGCACCCCCGAGTTTACCTCCCACCTCAAGCGCTTCACTCAAAACCCGCTCTGGAGCGGCATGCGCCATCGTGGACGAGACCTTGCGAAGGATTTGCAAAGCCCCGAATTCATTCGCGACGTGAAACGACTGGCCGACGCGGACCGCCAGCTTGACGTTCTCGGCCAGACACCCGTCCTGGACCAGACCGATCGCCTCGCCAGACAAATCCCGGATCTGCGCCTCGTCATCGACCACCTGGCCAACACAAGAATCGACGGCAAAAACATGGATCCCATTTGGGAAAGTGAGATCCGCAAAGTCGCCAGGAATCCCAACGTCTACATGAAGGTGTCCGGTCTGGTCGAAGGCACCGGCCGACGAAACGCCGACGCGCCGGCCGACGTGGAATTCTATCGCCCGTGGCTCGATGTGGTGTGGAGCGCCTTCGGTGAGGATCGTCTCGTTTACGGCAGCAATTGGCCCGTCAGCTCCCGGTTCGCCCCGCTGACCACCGTCCAGTCACTGGTCCACGATTACTTCAGTGCCAAGGGAGAACGCCCGCTCCGCAAGGTCTTCAGCGAAAACGCCCGTCGCCTCTATCACTGGCGCGATCGCGTGTGACCGGCCAAACGATGAAACTCTTCGCGCTCACCAACGGCGACGTGAGCTGCGCCAGCACCCTCTACCGCCTGCTGCAATTCCGCCCCCTGATGGAGCGCGGCGGAGTCGCCTTCGAATACGCCCGCGCCGCCGATTTCACGGACTTCGAACGCCTCCGCGAAGCGGACGTGGTCGTCATCCAGAAATTTCTTCTCCCACCCGATCGCGTCGAATCGATTCGCGCCCACAGTCGCCGCCTCGTCTACGACATCGACGACACCATCTGGCATTCCCCCGGATCACAACCGCATGGATGGCTCACGCGACAGGGCAAACTACAGCAACTTCGAGCCGTCGCCCGGGTGGCCGATCTCTGCATCGCGGCCAACCACGTCATCGCACGGGATCTGGAGGAAGCCGGCGCGGGGCACATCCGGGTCCTGCCCATGGCCTTGGATCCCGCCGAGTGGCATCGCCGCGAACGCACCGACGAAGCACTCGTGATCGGCTGGACCGGCTCACCCGGCAACCTGCGTTATCTCCGCGCCATCCTTCCCGACCTTCTGGAAATCCAAAGCCGTTGGCCCGAGGTCCGATTCCGCTTTCACTCGGGGCAATACCCTGAACTGCCCGGACTCGAATTCGACTATCTCCCCTTCATCCAGGCGGGCGAACCGCTCGCCGTCAGCCAGTTCGACATCGGCCTCCTCCCGCTTCCCGAGGAACCCTTTGCCAGGGGAAAATCCCCGATCAAGACCCTGCAATACTTTTCCTGCGGCGTCGCCGTCACCGGCATTCCCGTCGGTGCCACCGGCGAGATCATGGTCGATGAGGTGAACTCCCTTTACGTCGATGCCGGCCGCGATTGGATCACCGCCGTCGGAGCGCTGATCGAAAACGAAATCCTTCGAAAAGAAATCGCCACCACAGGCCTCGCCCAATTCACCCGCCACCACACCACCGATCATCTCTGGCCCAGACTCCTCGAATTGCTGACCGGATAGAAATCTCGATCGCTCCAACCCCGAACCACATGCAGCCAAACCCCGACACCTTACGATTCATCCGACAGATCACCGAAGACGGCGTTCTCACCGACGAGGAAATCTGGAGCCTCGGCAATTTTCTCAACGAGCACGCCGACGCCCAGAACAACTGGCCCGGAAACATCCTGTTCGAAATCCTTCAACACGCCTTCGATGACGGTCGGCTTGATCCCCACGAGGTCGAAGCCATCGGCTACTACCTGCGCGGAATAGAACTGCAATGCTCGTTCTCCGGCCGCGACGACGAGCCCGAACCGGCTGCCGACTATCCGGCGGACCTGCGCTTCGACGTGATCGAATTCCGCCTGCCGGCCCTCAACGACGAGGTGGAGGTGCCGCCCTCCATGCAGTTTGAGAAAACCCACCGGGTCAACCTGGCCAAGCACGAGTGCGACTGCGCCGAATTCGCGTTCAAGCGGAAGTTTCTTCCCGAAGGTTCCCTCGGGCGCGCATGCAAGCACATGGTCAAGGCGCTCGACTCGCCGACGATCGAAAAGAAGATCCCCAAGCTCGCGTGGAACTCCAAGCTCTTCCAACTCGTCCAGCATCACGCCGAGATGAATCGCAGTCTTTCCCCGGTGCCAAGCTGGAAGCTGCTCAAGGCGGAGGATCTGGAATGCGTCGTCTCATGGGGCGACAACGAATGGGCGCACGTGTTCGCTCAAAACCAGGACGGTCAGCTCGAACGCTTCGGCTACAACCTCCAGCAAAACCGCTGGGCCTACGGCACCACCCCGCCCGCTGCTGAAGCAATCACCCGCTACCTCGAAGACCCCAACGCGATGCAATCGAAATAACCCGGCGTTCCGCGCGAAACGCTATTTGTCGGCGGCAGCGATCTTCCAGCCGGCGTAGCCGTAGATGATCGCCAGCAACGGGCAGATCAGGTTTAGAAAGGCATACGGCGCATAGGCCAGCGGTGAGACCAGAAGCGCCCCCGCCATGAAGCTGCCGCAGGAGTTCCAAGGCACGAGCGGCGAGGTCAACGTGCCCGAGTCCTCC
>JADHOF010000043.1 GCA_016779125.1 Verrucomicrobiia bacterium
GTGAGTTTGATTCGCTGATCGGACTGTCGGACTTCAAGGAGGAGGACCGGAAACACGATTCCGGAACCTCGTTGCCCGAGTGAGCGGGGCGGATCAGGTCATGACGGACTCCCCCGCATTTCTCCGGCAGGCGGGCAGAATTCTTAATGCCGGCCAATCCCGCGCCTTGTTGCTGACGGGCAATGTTTACGATCTCTTTCGAAACGGCGGGGCCTACACCCCTCTGCTACCCTTTCTTTCTGCGAGTTGGAACCTGCCTGAATATATTGTTGTCACCTACGAGCTGAATGGGGGCATTCGATTCAAGAGTGATGCCGATGCCGCGCTGATACGGGACGCCTGGCTGCGGTTTGAAACCGGGCTCGATGGAAACCAGATCGACATTCGGCGAATGCTCGATGCCGGGGATGCAGACGCGCGATTGGCGACGGCTCGGCGGACCTACGATGAAGGACTGCGCCGGACCGCGAACGATCCGACGGCCGCGTTGGAGTTCCTGCGGCGGCTCTGCCACTGCGGAAGGGCGGAGATTCAAGGTGAAAGGAATCTGAAACGCCGATTGCTGACCCTGATCGAAGGGGCTGATTTGTTGATTCCGGAAACCGAAATATCGCGCCTTTCGGACTCCGACCGGCAACGGCTTGCGATCATCCACGATTGGTTCAGCGATCCGGGGTTTCTCAACGGGGAGGATTCGGTGGTGATGATCGCGGAATCCGCCAGTCTGCTGCACCACCGGATCGCGCGTCTGCCGCAGGTGGTGGAGATCGAAGTTCCCGCTCCCGGTGAGGTCGAGCGTGAGGCGTTCCTGGGCTGGTTCAAAGGGCAGGGGGGCGAGGTGAGGCATTTTGGTGACGAACGAGAATTCGCCCGGGCAACGGCGGGCCTTTCGATTCACGCCTTGATGCAGTTGCTCAAGGCAGGACGTCACGAGCGAAGGACGATTTCGGAAGGCGAGGTGACGGCGAAGGTTGAAAGCTACATCCGGGCGCAGCTGGGTTCGGACGCTGTGGGATTCACGAAGCCGGAACACAGGCTGGACGATGTGGTGGGTTATTCGCGTCTCAAGGCATTTCTGAAAGAGGAGTTGATTCCGCGATTCCGAATGGACGGAACGGAAGCGCTCCCGGGAGCCGCTGTGAGCGGGCCGATCGGGAGCGGCAAGACTTTTGTGTTCGAGGCGGTTTCCGCAGAGGTGGGAATGGTGGTGCTGACTCTGGGGAATCTGCGGAGCAAATGGTTTGGCGAAACGGACATTATTTTTGAAAGGCTTCGGCGAGTGCTGAACACGCTGTCGAAGGTGCTTATTTTTGTGGACGAGGCGGATACCCAGTTCGGTTCCGTGGACGCGGGCTCGCATGAAACCGAGCGGCGCCTGACCGGAAAGATCCAGGCGATGATGTCGGATCCTGCATTGCGCGGACGCGTATTTTGGCTTTTGGCAACAGCCCGGATCCATCGGCTTTCACCGGATCTGCGACGGCCCGGTCGGGTGGGCGATCTGATCATTCCAGTTCTGGACCCGGAGGGCGCGGATCGATTGGCGTTTGTCGATTGGATGGTTGAACCCGGAGATTCGATCGACGAGGCGACGCGGGAGCGGCTGGTTGAAATGACGGCAGACTATTCCGCCGCGGCCTTCGCCGCCGTGCGCTCGGAGTTGAAGGCGTTGGCGAAGCTGCGGGGCGGAAACCTGCCACCGGGGGAGATTGAAGCGGTCGTCAAAGATCACCTGCCGTCCGACATCGCCGAGGCGCGGCGGTACCAAACGTTGCAGGCCTTGGTGAATTGCACGCGCCGCCAGCTGCTGCCCGATCCGGACGTGAGCGACGCGGAGCGGGAGGGGTGGAGGAACGAGTTGAGGGCGATGGAGCTTGGCCGCCCGGGGGCTTAGTGATCGACGGTGACGGATTCGGCGTAGGCCAGATCGCCGGTGCGTCCGTCGAAATACTGGAAAATGACCTGCGGATGCGGGTAGGCGACCCAGCGCTGGTCCCCGAGCTTTTTGGGCATGTTGAAGACGTTGTTGACCTGCACGACGCAATAGTGCGGATAGAGGCGTTCGAGTCGGGGCAGGTCAGGGAGAATGTAGCTGCTCCAACGGATGTCGCATTCCCGTGGTCCGAATTTCCATTTCCCGGTGGCGGGACGATCGCTTTCGTCCAAGGCGGGCACGTGGTTTACGCTGTTGTGCGGACCGCAGCAGAATTCCCACACGTTGTCCGTCACCTTGATTGCGAAGCTGTTGTGGAGGTCGCCGGTCATGACGAAGACCTTCTTTTTCATGCGATCCCACTCGTTGATCAGCATCTCCCGCTCGTCGAAGAATCCAGTCCAAGCCTCCTCCTTGTTTGCGGCATCCGCCTCGAATCCACCTGCTCCGCTGTGGGGGATCATGAAAGGGACCGTGGAGATGACAAAGTTGAAGTCGGCCCTGCTCTTGCGCATCGAGTTCAGGAGCCATTCGCGTTGCGCTTTGCCCAGCATTGAAACGCCCTTCTTGCCGCGATCGCGGACGTCGTGCATGTCTCGGTCGCCGCGCGTGTCGATCAGATAGAAATCGCAGTTTGAGACGGTGAATTTGCCGTAGCTGCGACGCCCGATGGAGTAGGTCACCGAGTCGCTCGTCTTGGCGGGCATGTGGAGCTTGAGCGTGTGCTTGTCGACGACTTTGACGATGTCGTAGACGTAGGAGTTGGGGTGGCCGTCGTCGTTGTCGTATTTCATGTCGTTGACGCCGGCTTCTTTCGTGCCCCAGTGGACGTGCAGGGTGCCCATTTCCGAAATCGGCAACCGGGTGAAATCGGTGGTGACATCGACGATCAGGTCGCTGCCCGCCCGCATGGTGCCGGTGCTGAAATGGATGTCCTGCTCGTGCTCGACGGGATTGGCCCAGCCGAGATAGTTGAACCACGCGTAGGTGCCGATATCGCGAAAGACGGAACGGCGGTGCCGCTTGCCGGCTTCGGCGGACCCCCAGATGTCGTTGACCAGTTCGTGATCATCGAAGGTGAAGTAGCTCGGGACGTGGCGATGCCATCTGGAGAGTTCCTCGCCTCGGTCGAGGTAGAGTTTGTAGTTCTCCCAGACCCCGACAAGCGTGGGCATGAGCTGAACACTGCGGGGGAGTTGTTCCACGCCCTGGATCAATCGCCACGCCTCGACCGGATATTCGCGCAGCTCCTCGTAGAGCCAGTCGCCGTTCATGATATGAAAGTGGACCTTGTCCGCCCAGTCGCGGTTGAGGTTCTCGTAGGTTGGGGCGCGGTGGCCGTTGCCGTGGATGGGATTCTGGTTCGCGCAGGATCCGATTTGGAACCGGTAGTTGAAGAGGCCCTTTGGATTGTGTTCCGCGTTTCGCGTGTCCTGCTCGCTCGGGAGTGTTTGAAAACTGCCGGGAAGTCCGTGCGGGCGGTTGTTCACGTAGATCTGGTAGTGGTAGCGGGTGTCTGATTTGAGACCGGTCAGACGCGCGACGCCGGTGTTGTCGTTTTCGATGCGGGTGAGGGTTCGCAGAGAAGTCTGGTCGAGCCGATCAACGGCTGTGCCGTAGCGCACCTCGAACTCGCCGGGATCGGACGTGCGCCCCCAGACGTGCATTGAGTGTGCGGAGGCGCGGCCGAGCATGGGACCGTGGGTGAGGCGGATGGGATCCCGATCCGCGAAGCCGGTTTGGCACAGAAGGACGCTGAAACAGAAGTGCAACAGGAAACGCATGGGGGGATTATGGGAAGTGTCCGGCGGATTACAGGCATTTTTCGATCGGACGGCATCTCGGTCGATCTTGTAAAATCGCCCGGGCGGACTAGCTTTCGCGTTCATGAATTTGGAATTCACGAAGATGAACGGAGCGGGGAACGACTTCGTGCTGGTCGATGATCGCGAGGAGCGAATCTCGCTGACGCGGGAACAGGTAACCCGGTTGTGCGACCGCCAACGCGGTGTCGGTGCGGACGGATTGATGCTGCTTGTGCCCTGCAAAACCGGAAAAGCCGACTGGGCGTGGCGCTTCTACAACAGTGACGGATCGGATGCCGAAATGTGCGGGAACGGCGCGAGATGTTTCGCCCGCTTCATCCAAAAGGTCGTCGGGGTGAAGGATGGCGTGACTTTTGAAACGCTGGCCGGCGTCATTCGGGCGGACTTTGACCGGGACCGCGTGACCGTGAATCTGACGCCGCCGGTCGGGTTGCGGATGAACGAGTCGATTCATTCGTCGGCCGGTGAGTTGACAGTGCATTCGCTGAACACGGGTGTGCCCCACGCGGTGGTCTTTGTGCCGGACGCGGACGCGACGACGGTTTGGCTGACCGGGCGCGAGCTGCGGTTTCATGAGCATTTCGCGCCGAAGGGGACCAATGTCAATTTCGCCCAAGTCTTGGAGCCCGGGCACATCCGGGTGCGCACCTATGAGCGCGGGGTTGAGAACGAGACGCTCGCCTGCGGTACCGGGGTGTCCGCAGCCGCGATGATCACCAGCAAGGTTCACGGGTTTGCCTCACCGATCCGGGTGCGGGTGCAGGGAGGGGACATGCTGGAGGTCTCGTTCGAGGCGGCGGGTGAAGGGTTTCGGGACGTGCGTCTGACCGGCCCGGCGGATTTCGTCTTCTCCGGGAAAATCGAGCTTTGAGAGATTCCGGTGCCGCTGATACGGTCCGCCGCTCATTGATGAAAACGAAGTGGACAGGTACCTACACGGCGATTGTAACGCCGTTCACCCGAGATAACCGGATTGACGAGGAAGCGTTCGAGAAGCTCGTCAAGGCCCAGATCAAAGGGGGGGTGGATGGAATCGTGCCCGTGGGGACGACGGGCGAATCGCCGACATTGCACATGGATGAGCACATCCGCGTGATCGAACTCGCCGTGAAGGCGGCGGCCGGCAAGATCAAGGTGATGGCCGGTGTCGGTGCCAATTCGACCGATGAGGCGATCGAGCTGACTCAGGCGGCGGATCGCGTGGGGGCGGACGGGTTGCTGCATGTGGCCCCCTACTACAACAAACCCTCGCAGGAGGGGCTCTTTCAGCATTTTCACGCGGTCTCCAGAATCACCCGTCTCCCGGTGATTCTCTACAGCATTCCAAGCCGATGTGGTGTGGAAATCGAACTGGACACCATTGAACGACTGGCCCACGACGGCGTGAATATTGTCGGCATCAAGGAAGCCGGTGGCACTCCCGACCGGGTCAGTCAGATCCGGGAGCGCATGGGGAAAGGCTTTTACATCTTGAGCGGGGACGATGCGATGACGCTGCCCTTCATGGCCGTGGGCGCCAACGGCGTGATCAGCGTGGCTTCAAACGTGATTCCGAAAGAGGTCAGCCACATGGTGAGTGCCTTTGCCATGGGCAAAGCCGACGTGGCGCTGAAAATTCACGCGAAGTATTATCCGCTCTTCAAGGATCTCTTCGTGGAAACGAATCCAACTCCGGTCAAGGCGGCCTTGGCGCTGATGGGTGAGATTCACAATCATGTGCGTCTTCCGTTGGTGCCGGTGAGCACGGCGAGCCGGAAGAAGCTGGAAAAAACCATGCGCGCGGTCGGCGTGCTCAAGTAACGGAATGACCAAGCTAATAATCAACGGCTACCGGGGCCGGATGGGGCAGGCGCTCCTTGAGTGTGCTGCAGAATTGCCGGATCTGAACGTGGTGGGGCGGGTTGACGCCGGCGATGATCTAGGTGCGGTGATCGACCAGGCCGACGCCGTGATCGATTTCAGTTTTCACGAGGCGACGCTGCCGACGGCGCGGCTTTGCGCCGAGCGGGGCAAAGCTCTGGTGATCGGCACGACCGGCCACGATGAATCCGTGCGCGTCCAGATCGCGGCCTGTTCAAGCTCGATTCCCATGGTCTGGGCCTCCAATTTTTCGACCGGCGTCAACACCTTGTTTTGGCTTACGCGAAAGGCGGCGGAAGTGTTGGATGAAGGTTTCGATCTGGAGGTGATTGAGATGCATCACCGCCTCAAGCGCGACGCTCCCAGCGGCACCGCCGCCACGCTGTTGGAAATCCTCCGGGACGTGCGGCATCGCGGAAGGGACGTTGTCAGGCACGGGCGGGAAGGCATTGTCGGTCAGCGGACGAACGAGGAGATCGGGATGCACTCCTTGCGCGGGGGCGACGTGGTGGGGGATCACACGGTCATGTTTGCCGCGGACGGGGAGCGGGTGGAGCTGACCCACAAGGCTTCCAGTCGGAACACCTTTGCGAACGGCGCTCTGAAGGCGGCCCGGTGGGCGGTCGGCAAGAATGCCGGCCTTTACGACATGCAGGATGTGCTCGGGTTGAAATGAACGCGGACCGGTTGATGGTTGTCGCCTTGGGATCCAACCTTGGAGATTCCGTCGCCGTCCTCAATCGGGCCATCGATCGTCTGCGGGCTTTGGCCGCCGGCTCATTCAAGGCGTCCTCGATCTGGAGGACGAAGCCCGAACATTGTCCGCCGAATTCTCCCGATTTTCTGAATGCCGTCGTGGTTTTCGAGGGCCGCCCGGAGACCGGGCCGTTTGAGATCCTCCGCATCCTGAAGGCGTGGGAGATTGAATTCGGGCGACTGCCGAAGCTGGTTTCAAACGAGGCGCGGCATCTGGATCTCGATCTGATCGGCTTCGGAGGCCAGCAAATCGCCACCGCCGAACTGACCCTGCCGCATCCCCGGGCGCACCGGCGGGCGTTCGTGTTGGCGCCATTGGCTGAATTGCTTCCCGATCTTATTCTCCCGGGATGGGATGAAAGTGTCCGCGAACTCCTCGCGAAATCCGAGGGTGTGGATCAGGTTGAGTTGACGCGGGGTTCTCCCGGCTCTTAGTCGTCTTCCGAGTTGGAACCTCGCCTGCGATTGCGACTTCAATTCGGGATAAACTCCCGGTTTTGCCTCAGGTGTCCGTCGAGTGGGGAAGATTTCCCTTTTTTTCCCCCTTCGCTTTGGCAGTATCCCGGCCCGTTTCCAGACCGGTTGCAGCCCGGTATTTTTCCCGACACAGCCCGATCAAGATCAACATGAGCAAATCGAACGACGCCGTTTCCCAAGAAAAAGAGATCTTAGCTGCCGCCAAGGCAAAGGGTGGGCTCGCCGTCCCGTTGGCCTACCTCAAATGCTCGGGACCGGGGTGGTTGCAGGGGGCGATCACGCTCGGGGGCGGCTCGCTCGGAGGAAGCCTCTATCTGGGCGTGTTGGGAGGATACAGCCTGCTTTGGTTGCAGATGATCGCCATGATCATGGGGGTGATCATGCTGAGCGCGATCACCTATGTGACTTTGTCCACCGGGAAGCGCCCGTTTCAGGCGATCAACGAACATGTCAATCCGGTGCTCGGCTGGGGTTGGGCCTTGGCGACCTTGATGGCCAACATGGTCTGGTGCCTGCCGCAGTTCGGCCTCGGAACCGCCGCGATCAAACAAAACCTGCTGCCGGGATTCCTGAACAGTGAAGGCGTTTGGCGGATTGGTTCCCTGTCACCGGATTTGAGCACCTGGGTGGTTTGCGGCACCCTGCTGGCTATCGCAGTGGGTGTGATCTGGCTTTATGATTCGGGTGGCTCTGGGGTGAAACTGTTCGAGCGGATTCTTCAAATGATGGTCGGCGGCATCATGCTCTGCTTCTTCGGCGTGGTCGTGAAGATGGGTTTGTCAGAAGACGGTCTGGCATGGTCGAAGATCATCAATGGTTTCATTCCGAACTTTTCCCTGCTGAAGGAACCCGCGCCGAGCTTCGCGGCGGCTTTGGCCGCCACGGGTGAACACGCCGGGTATTGGAAGGAGGTCATTGTTGCGAAACAACGCGACATCATGATCACAGCAGCCGCGACAGCGGTTGGGATCAACATGACCTTTCTGTTGCCCTATTCAATGCTCAAGAAGGGGTGGGATAAAGAGTCCCGCGGCTTGGCGATTTTCGACCTTTCGACAGGTCTGTTCTTTCCTTTCATACTCGCCACCAGCTGCGTGGTGATCGCCGCGGCGGCGCAATTTCACACCGTGCCGGACCCCGGCGCTCTCGACGGATCGAATCCGAAAATGGCGCAAAAATACGTGGGCTACCTGGAAGGCCGACTTAAGAGCCAGATCGGCGATCAACGTCTGGCGGAACTGAAAAGCCTGACCACGCTCGGCAAGGAGGCCTCGGCCAATCTATCGAGCACCAAGATCTCCGACGCCCAGAAGAAGGCGTTGGAGCAGGTTGTCGGGCTCGAAAGCACGCTCGGCCAGACGATCAGCGCGCTGCCTCAGGCGGACCGGAACATTGCTGCGATGCTTGTCGATCGTGACGCGTTTCAGCTCGCCGCCTCCTTGGAGAAACTCACCGGCCGCGGATTCTCACATTACATCTTCGGTCTGGGCGTTCTGGGCATGGCCCTCTCGACGATCATCATTTTGATGCTGATCAGCGGCTTTACGGTCTGCGAGGTCTTCGGGCTGCCTCACAGCGGATGGCCGCACCGCATCGGCTGCATGCTGGCGGGTGTTGGTGTGCTTGGGCCGTTTATCTGGAGCCAGGCTGCTTTCTATCTGGTTGTGCCGACCTCGGTCTTTGGTCTGACGCTGCTCCCCATCGCCTACCTGAGCTTCTTCCTGCTGATCAACAATCGCAAGGTGATGGGCGAGGAACGGTTGAAAGGCTTCGGCGGGTTCCTGTTCAATTTCGCCATGTTGGTTTCCCTCGGGGCCGCGTTGTTCGGCGCGGGATGGGCGATTTGGGACAAGAGCAAGTGGATTGGGACGTCAATTGTCGCCTTGTTCGTGCTGCTGGCAATATTTGTCCATTTTCTACGCAAACGGCCGCAGACGGAAGAAGCCGTCGATTCCGCCGCCAGGCAGGAAACCGGCTCCGACACTACGCGGGGTGAAACGGTGAAGTTGAGCCCGACCGATCTGGGCAGATCGGCTCCGGAGAAGGCACCCGTTGCTGGTGAACAAGGTGAAACAGTGCTGTTGCGTCCCGAAGATTTCAAGAAACCGGCCCCGGCTGTCGCGGTTGCTCCGAAAGTTGCCGTGCCGCTGAAGGTGGTCGCGAAACCGAAGGCAGGCGCGCCGATCGTGGACGCGGGCTCGCAGGCCCCGTTGTTGCCGGGTTGAAGCCGGGAGCGAATTCGAACCGTCGGCGGACCTAGGTCTGCCGACGGTTTTTTGTTTCAGAACCAGTTGTAGTTGAAACTGATGCTGATCCGTTCGGAGCGGGACGGGTTGGCGGCGACCTCGTGACGGAGCCAGCTTTCGAAAAGCACGAGTTTGCCTGCTTCGGCGGGGATTTCGATGAACTGCCTGTTCTCCCTCCTGCAATCCGGTTTGCGCGGCGGGGCGGCCATCATGCGGTCCAGCCTTGGATCTTCGAATTTGATGTTGGAGCAGCCCTTGGGAGTTTTGACGTAATAGGTTCCGCTGATGGTGGAATTCGGGTGGAGATGCAGGCTGTGGACCGTCTGCGTGGGCATGACGTTAACCCAGCAATCGGTCATGATGAGTTCCCGACCCTCAAGATCGAACTCCAGCTCGTTCGCGTAGGTCCGCACGTGCCGGTCGATCTTGCCCTGCAGATCCATAAACGTGGACGAAAACTGATGGAGTTTGTCCAGGCTGCCGTAGGAGGTGTAACCGCCCCGGTAGTTGGATTTCGACCAGCGCTGCCCCTCAATGTCGAAGTCACGTATCTGGACTGTTTCGCGAATCAATTCGCGGTTGAACTTGTCCGCGCCCTGACGCTGAAGCGGTTGGTGATAGACGTAGGTCGGAAAGAACGAATGCGATTTCATGCTCACGTGCGAAGAGGAGAAGCGGGGTGGTCACTCGTTGGTGAATCCGTGAAGGCGAAGCCAGGCCGTGGCTCGTTCGGGCCAGGTGCCGATTTCGGAACCCGGGACCGGCCGCATGCCGTAGCCGTGGCCGCCGTTGGTGTAGACATGGAGTTCCGCGGGGACCTTATGCTTCCGCAAACCTGCGTAGATCAGGACGCTGCCGATGGAGGAGGAACGGTCGTCACTGGTGTGCACGATGAAGGCGGGAGGCGACGTGGCGGCGGGTTTGATGTAGGGGTGCAGTTCGCCGGTCAGGTCGTTGAGCACGCGCCACGGGTAGATCAGCAGTGAAAAGTCCGGATGGCAGGACTCCTTGTCGATTGCATCCGTTGGCGGGTAATCGGCCATGCCTTCCCGTGTGTGGTGAACCGCGCCGACGTGGCCGCCGGCCGAGAACGCGACGAGGCCGACCCGTTTCGGATCGATGTTCCATTTCGCGGCGTTGGCTCGAACGAGACGAATGGTTCGCTGGGAGTCTTGGAGAGGGCGGAGCCATGGCTGCTCGTCCTTGGGGGTGGCTTCGTTGGTGCGGTATTTCAGCACGATGACCGCGACGCCAAGCGGATTCAGCCAAGGTGCGGTTTCGTTGCCTTCCTTGTCCGGCACGACCTTACCATAGCCTCCGCCCGGGAGGATCACCACGGCCGGCGAGGGCTTGGTGCTTTTCGGAGGGAGGTAGACCTCGATGCTCGGGCGGCGAACCTTGACCAGACGGGTGATGGGCGGATCTTCCCCTTTGCGGGGAGGCTCGTTCACGCCGGTTGCCCGGGAGGTTTCCCCCGGGGCCAGATCCGGCCAGATGAACCGGGAGTCGACGGCCTTGGCGCGGGGCGCGGTCGAGAGGATCGCGGCGAGCGTCAAGATTCCGAATCGGATGTCGTTGATTTTCATGAGTAGATCTTTTTCACCAATTCGCCCGCGACGCCGGTGAGGCGCATGTCGAGGCCTTGAAAACGGTGGTTGAGTTGTGTGTGATCGAAGCCCAGCAGATGGAGCAGGGTCGCGTGGAGATCATGCACGTGGACGCGATCGCGGACGACATTGAATCCGAATTCGTCGGACTCGCCGAGGGTGGTTCCGGCATTCACCCCCCCGCCGGCCAGAAAAAGGGTGAAGGCGTTTGGATGATGATCCCGGCCGTCGTTGGTGCCGCCTTGCACCATCGGCGTTCGACCGAACTCGCCGCCCCAGATCACGAGCGTGTCCTCCAGCAGGCCGCGATTCTTCAGGTCCGCGATGAGGGCCGCCGTCGGCTGGTCCGTTGCCTTGCAGTTCTTGGTCAGATCCTTCGTCAGGTTTCCATGTTGATCCCAGGCTTCGTGGAAGATTTGCACGAAGCGGACACCGCGTTCGATCATGCGTCGGGCGAGCAGGCAGGCGTTCGCGTAAGGACCTTTGCCGGGGCCGGCCCCGTAGAGGTCCAGAACATGTTGGGGTTCGCCCGAAATATCCATCAGCTCGGGGGCGCTGGATTGCATGCGAAACGCCATTTCGTAGGCGTTCACGCGAGCGGCAATTTCGGGGTCGCCGACCTTGGCAAAGCGGCCTCGGTTCAGCTGATTTAGCGTGTCGAGAGTGTCCCTCTGAAGTTTGCGATCTGCGCCCGGGGGATTCGAAAGGTAAAGGATGGGATCACCTGTGTTTCGAAACATGACGCCCTGATAGGTGCTGGGAAGGAAGCCGCTTCCCCAGTTCCCAGCGCCGCCGCTGGTGCCCTTTGTTCCCGTGCTGAAGACGACGAAGCCCGGCAGGTTTCGCGATTCACTGCCGAGTCCGTAGAGAGACCAGGCTCCCATGCTGGGACGTCCGAAGAGATGATGTCCCGTGTTCATCAGGATCTGGGCGGGCGCGTGATTGAATTGGTCCGTCGCCATCGATTTGATGATGCAAAGATCGTCGGCCACGCCCGCGAGATGGGGCAGCAACTCCGACAATTCGGCACCCGACTGCCCGTGCCTGGCGAATTTGAAGCGTGTGCCCATGAGCGCCGAGTTCGGGTTGATGAAGGCGGCGCGGTAGCCTTCCAGCAATTCGGGTGGCGGCAACGTGCCGTCGTATTTGGTCAGGGCCGGTTTGTTGTCGAAAAGATCGAGATGGCTGGGCGCACCGGCCTGAAAGAGAAATATGACGCGTTTGGCCTTGGGGGCGAAATGCGGGGTGCGGGGGGCAAGGGGGTCGGACTCGGCGCTGAGCGCACGGGCATCCTCCTTCAGCAGGGAAGCCAAGGCCATGGACCCCAGTCCGATTCCGCAATCCTTCAGAAACCAGCGGCGGGAGAGCAAATCCGGGTTGGGCGATGAATCGAATGGATGCATGTGGTCGAGTGGGATGGTTACTCCTTGGTGATCGTTTCGTCCATGTTCAGAAGCACGCGGGAGACGGCCGTCCAAGCCGCGAGCTCGGGAGAATCGACGGACGGGGATTCATCCGGACCTTCCCCTGCGAACAGTTTGGCGTTCTCGGCGTCGTTCGCAAAACGAGTCCTCTGACGTTCAAGCAGGCCCAGAATGGTTTCGGTTTCGTTTGAGGCGGGAACTCTGCCGACACAACGGCGGAACGCGTATTTGATTCGCTGAGCGTCCGCTGCACCGCCTTCCGCGATTGTCTTGCGTGCCAAGGCCTGGGCCGCTTCGACGAAGAGGGGTTCATTGAGCGTGGTCAAAGCCTGAAGCGGCGTATTGGATCGTTGTCGGCTGACGCAGGAGAAATCGCCCGGAGGCGCGTCGAAAACGGTGAGGGATGGAAAGGGCGTGGATCGCCGTCGATAGGTGTAGACCGCCCTTCGGTATTTGTCGGGGCCGGTGTCGTTGAACCACGGGAAATCGCCGTAGCTGGCAGGTGGCTTGAAGAGAAACTCGGGGGCCGGAACCATGATACCCGGACCGCCCATCTCGGGGTTCAAAAGTCCCGACGCGGCGAGCGTGATGTCCCGGACGATTTCAGCGTCGACCCGAAATCGAGGGCCACGCGCCAGCAGGTGGTTGTAGGGATCGGTTTCCAGCAGCTTCGGAGTGACATGGCTGCTTTGTCGATAGGTCGCGGACGTTACGATTCGTCGAATCAGTCCTTTGACGCTCCAACCGGATTCCATGAAATCAACGGCCAACCAGTCGAGAAGCTTTGGATGCGAGGGAGGTTCGCCTTGCACCCCGAAGTCTTCGGGTGTCCTCACCAGACCGTTGCCGAAGCAGGCCTGCCAGATCCGATTCACGAACACGCGGGCCGTGGTGGGGGAGTCGTCGGCCGCGAGCCATCGCGCGAGCTCAAGCCGGGATCGCGGTGACTCAGGGGACAGTTGGTTGAGGAAGGGTGGAATTCCCGGAAGAACCTCCTCGCCAGGTTTGAGCCAGTCGCCGCGTTTCAGAATCGCGGTGGGTCTCACATCAGAGCGGGCGTTTAGCGCGTAGGCGGTGGTTCCCTCGGGCCACTGGTCGCGGAGACCCTCCAGTTCTTTTGCAACGTCGGTCCATTCGGGATCCGTCGCGATCCAGTGGCTGAAAATCTGCTCCCATTGCGATGTGGATCGGTCCTCCGGGCGGAGATTCAGCAGCGTCTGGATTGATGGTGGCGTCGGGTTTACCAGCGGAGGTGAGGCCGTGGTGGCGGAGACGCGAAAGCGTCCTAGGTTTTTGGTGACGTAGTCGTTTCCGTTCTTGCCGCCGTGCATCTGGACAAGGTCAAAGAGAAAAACGTTCCCCGCCTTTGTGCCGATCGGTTGTTTGAGTTCGAATATCGCGGTCGTTGCCTGATTCCGGCGACCGGGCCCCCTGTCCGCCGCCCAGGCCGTATCGGTCTTTCCGTCGATGGCGAGGGCGGCCGGACCGGTCACGCGACGGTTCTTGGTGCCGTCGGTGAAGCGCGCTGGAAGTTCGGCCTCCGGTTGATCGAAATCGCCGGCGGCACGGGCGAAGCTTGTGGCCGTCTTTTTCTTGGGATCGGTCAAGGGGGCGACCTGCAGCTTGAGTTCCGAGAGGGCGAAATTGCCATCGTATCCGCGACCGGGCCCCCCGCCGGGGAGGTTTGGATCCGTCAGCACTTCGATCTGGATCGCGGTGATGTTTTCGAGGTGGTTGGTGTGGGCGAAATTCGCGGTGAATCTTGGAGGAGACCAGCCCCCCGCAAGCAGGGAATGATCGGGCATGGCCTCGTATCGTTGGGCGTTGTTGCCGATGTTGATGATGTCCAACGGAATCCACTCCGGGTCCTTGGGCCGGGCTCTCTCCCACGCGATGATCCGCTCTCGCCAATCGGGAAGACTTTTCCTCAGGCCGGTTTCCAGCTGTCGAATCCGGGATTGAATCGACTGGATCGCCTGGAGTTGTTCCCCTGTGTAAACGACCGGCATGGCCTCGTGGTCGTTGTTCAAATAGGCGAACAGGCGGTAGTAGTCCTTTTGTGACAGCGGGTCGTATTTGTGATCGTGACATTGGGCGCACTGAATTGTCAGACCGAGCACGCTCTTGCCGATGGTGTCCATGCGGTCGAACATCGCCTCCATTCGAAACTGTTCGGGATCAATTCCGCCTTCCTCGTTGAGCATGGAGTTTCGGAGGAAACCGGTGGCGACAATCTGGTCCTGCGTCGGGTTGGGCAGCAAATCGCCGGCGATCTGCTCGATGATGAATTGGTTGTAGGGCAGGTCCCGGTTGAAAGCGTTGATGACCCAATCCCGATAAAACCAGACGGTTCGCGGCTTGTCCTTTTCGTATCCGTCGGTGTCCGCGTAGCGGGCCGCGTCCAGCCAGAGTCGCCCGAAGCGTTCGCCGAAGTGCCTGGATTTGAGGAGGCGATCGACCTGTTTCTCGTAGGCTTGAGGCGACTTGTCGGCTAGGAATGCGTCGATGTCCTTCGGCGTTGGCGGCAACCCGACCAGATCGAGCGCGAGGCGTCGCAGAAGAGTGGTTCGGTCGGCAGGCTTCGCCGGACTCAGTTTTTCGGTCGCCAGTCTCGCGACGACAAAACGATCGATCTCATTATGGACGGTGGCCGCCAATTCAGGTGGGACTGACGCAAGGGATTTGACCGGCTGTTCAAAGGCCCAGTGTCCGCTGTAGTTTGCTCCCTGCTCGATCCAATCGCGCAGCAATTGCCTCTGCGCGGGGCTCAGCGACTTGCCGGAATCGGCCGGAGGCATCCGGTCTTCCGGATCGGCGTGCTCGATTCGCCGGATCAGCAGCGAGTCAGCCGGTCTGCCGGTGACGATGGCCCGTCCACTCTTGCGGATGGCTGTGGCGGCCTCGGGGGTGTCGAGTCGCAGGTCGGCTTTACGTTCGTGGTGATCGGGTCCGTGACAGGCGAAACAGTTTCGCGCCAGCAGGGGTTGAATATCGCGGGAGAAATCGACGGTGGCCGCCGGGGAAACGGAAGCTGCGAGCAGAATGAAGCCGCATCGAAGCGTCGCCACCTTGGATTGCCAGTGCTGGATGAACACGGGGAAAGGCTATTGCCTCGGGGACACCTCAACCATGAACAAATATTTCCGTGCCATGTAGGTTTGTGTCCGAAAACGCAGCCGGCGTGCCTTTACTGGAAAAGGTTTCGGAGATTCTCCGGAAGCCTGGGGGTCGCGCCGGGTTGTGAACAGACATACGCCGCGACGGCGGATGCGTGGCGATTGATCTCGGCAAGCGGGCGCCTTGCGAGCAGTCCGAGAATCGTTGCGGCCGTGAAGGAGTCACCGGCCCCGACGGTGTCCGTGATCTCCACGGTCACCCCCGGCAGATCCGAGAGTTCGGTCGCAGCGGTCAGCACCGCGCCGTCGCCGCCCCGGGTCAGTGCGATCAGGCTTAGCTTGTGTTTCGCGGCCAGAGCTTGGAGCGCCGATTCATCGGCACCCGGGAACACGATCGGCAATTCCTCGTCGTTTAGTTTGAGGACGTCGGCGAACTGAAGGGAGGCGTCGATGATTTCCGGATTGTGGAAATTCTGCCGGAGGTTGACGTCGAACACGCGCATGCAGTCGGGGCGGGTTGCAGCGAGGAAACGGTGAATGGTTTCGCGGGAGACTGCGTTGCGCTGTCCCAGTGTTCCGAAGACAACCGCGTCCGCCCGTGCGGCCAAGGTGGCCAATTCGTCCGTCCAACGGAGGTGATCCCATGCCGTGTCCGGGGCGAATTCGTATGAGGCTTTTCCGGCGGCGTCGAGACGCACCGTCACGGTGCCGGTGGGATAGTCCGAATCGAACACGGCGGAGGTGTCGAGGTTCCGTGCGGACATCACTTCGCGGGCTTCCCGACCGAGGGGATCGCGTCCCACCGCGCTGGCAATGGCACCCTGCGCGCCGAGTTCCCTGGCATGGGCGGCGACGTTGGCGGGTGCGCCTCCGAAATGCCGGGCGTTCGGAAAGATGTCCCAGAGTATTTCACCGAGACCGACAACGATCGGGCAACTGCGCATACGGGGAACTTAGGAAAAGCGGAGGGATCGGGGAAGATGGGAGTTGAAGCGCACAGGCTGTTCGCGAAGATCCGGGGCGTTCCATGAAAAGACTGTTGAACGATTACGGCATGTTGTTCGTGCTGCTGGCGTTGTGCGCTTTCTTCAGCGTGCTCACCCACAGCGAACAACATCCGAGCGGAGTGGGGGGCGCGGTTGTTTTGGCCCGTGATCTGAAGCGTGAATTGCGGGCGGGGGCGACGGTGATGATCGCCGCGAGAGGACACGCCGAGGACGTCGCGTTCGCCGGGCGTCTTCGTGAATCGGCGATTGAGGGCGGATTGGACGTTTTGGAGGTCGTCGCGGGTGAGCCGAGCGACGCGCGAAAGGCCCTGCAAAGGATCGCCGCGAGTGGCCGGCGATTGGATGCAATTGCCGGGAATCAGGTGACAGCCGCCTGGCTTGTCTTCGCCGATTTGAACACGGACTTCCCCGAGTTGGGCACGCCGGAAATATTTCAACCGGGAAGCTATCGCTGGCCGAATTTCCTCAAGCGGGAAAACCTGCTGAATGTGTCCAACCAGATCTCGGTGATCGCAATCCTCGCGATCGGGATGACGTTCGTGATCATCACGGCGGGGATCGATCTTTCCGTGGGAAGTCTGATTGCGCTGTCGGCCGTGGTGGCGACCTGGTTCATTCGAAACCATGCCGGGGCGGAGTCGGCCGGGACTGTCGGCATGATTCTATCCGGCGCCGCCGGCGTTGCGGTTTGCGGCGTGATCGGTCTGTTCACGGGATTGATGGTCACCCGATTTGCGGTGCCTCCGTTTATCGTGACCTTGGGGATGATGATGGTCGCGAGCGGAATCGCCTACATCGTTGCGGGAGGAGGTTCGATCTATCAGGTGCCGGATTCTTTCGTGCGCCTGGGACGCGGCGCGGATCTGGCGGGGTTGCCAAACGCGGTGGTGCTGATGTTGGTGCTCTACGGGATCGCCCATGTCGTGTTATCCCGCTCCAGACTGGGGCGACACATCTACGCGGTCGGGGGGAATCCCGAAGCGGCCCGCCTATCCGGCGTTCCGGTCAACCGGGTGCTGTTGTTCGCCTACGTGGCGTCCGGTGTGCTGGCCGGTTTGGGTGGCGTGTTGATGGCGTCGCAGCTCAAGAGCGGTTCACCGACTTACGGGCAGATGTATGAGCTCTACACCATCGCCGCCGTGGTAGTGGGCGGGACCAGTCTCGCGGGAGGCGAAGGGAGGATGTTCGGCACCCTGATCGGTGCCTTCATCATCGCGGTGATTCAAAACGGGATGAACCTGACGAACGTGGAGCCCTACACCCAGAAGGTCGTGCTTGGCGGTGTGATCCTCATGGCGGTTCTGATGGACAGGATCAAGCGGCGCGGATGGCGTTCCGCCGCTTGAGGGTGGCCGGGGGTCAGATTTCGCTCCAGCCGGTCACGATAAAGGAGCTGCGAGCGCCGGACACGACCAGGTTTTCGTCGAAGTGGAATTGGAAATTTCCGTTCAACTTGGCGCTGTTCACGATTGCTGCGCCCACGATGTCGTATCGGGTGTTTCCTCCGCCTCCCGCGTGCAGATGGGCTTGAGGTGCGTAAATGGTGCCGGTGAATTCGGCGTTTCCGCCCAGTTGGACTTCTTTGCAGCCGGGTGTTCCCCAAAGCGAAAACCTTGTGGATTCCGCCGTCGTATTGACGACCCCGTTGCCGCCGAGCTTTGCGTCGCCGTTGCAGTAGAGGTTCAGGGAACCGGTGGTGCCGATTGTGATTTGAGATTGGCCACTCATTTCAATGTCGTTCTCGACATAGAGACGCGCGTTGCCCCGCACGAGCACCTGGCTTCCGTTCGGAATGTTGGAAACGTAGTAGTCGCCGGAATCCAGAATGATGTCGTAGTAGGTGGTGTTGGTGGAGGTCGACACGGTGTTCGTGTAGTAGATGAACTCCGTGTAGGTGTAGGTCGTTGTGGTGGTCGTCACAGCATGCCTGCCCTTGCCGGTCGTCGATGTGACTGAATTCGTTGTGACCGGCTGCAGGGTGCCTGCCGGGTAGGTGGCGGATGTGGGGTGATTGGTCACCATGGATCCAATGTGGCCCAGAGGATAGGCAAGCGTGGAGACCGGAACCGTGTTCGTGTAGAAGCTGTAGTTCGTGACGACGCCGGCGGGTGGAATTACGCCGGTGGTGAAGGGGGGTGTGACATCGGGAAATGAAAGATTCACGTCCGTCTCAAGGTGCCCGGGCTGGACTCCCGTGTTTCCGCCGTCGACCCAGGCTCCATCCCCAACGATACCTCCTTCGCTGAGAAATGTTCCCGTTTCCCCGATTCCGGCGCTTCCGTAGATCGTTCCACCTCCAAGGCTGAGCCTGCCGGAAACGCTGCTCACGGAGCCGTTGTCCTTTCGTTTCGTGACGTCGTAGCGTCCTCCGGTGCTTTGTGCCGGATCGGATGAGTTGAAGCTGTCGGACATGATGTTGCCGCTCCAATCGATGTCCCCTTTGGCGATCAGCCCCCGCACGAAGGTGGCGCCGCCGGCGGTGGAAACCTTGACCGTGCGGACGATTTTCTGACCGGAGACCGGCACGGTGGTGATCGCCTGCGACGTGATGGTCGGGTAGGTGCCATCCGAAATGGCCACGATATAGAGTGAATCGCCGAGCGCGCGCGTCTGATAATACTGTGTGCCGGGCAGGGTGATGTTGTTGCTGAGGGAGAGACCGTTGCTGGACACCAGCCAACCGTTCGCCGCCAGGTTGCCGCGCGACA
>JADHOF010000044.1 GCA_016779125.1 Verrucomicrobiia bacterium
TTGCTCCTCCGTATCGACCTCGGACAAGAATCCGTCCACTCCGTTCGTCACGACCTCGGTGTTGCCGCATGCCAGATGACCAAGCACCGGCACGCCGCAGGCCATCGATTCAAGCACCGCGTTGGAAAGCCCCTCCATCGGTGACGGGGCGGTCAGGAGGTCAAGGGACTGGTAGTAAGGCAGGGGATTCGATTGAAAGCCCGCGAGATGAATCCGATTCGAGAAGGGACTGGCCTGCACGGCGTGGTGGATATTTTCCCGCTCATTGCCCTTGTCCCCCAATATCAGCAGCCGCGCCGTCGGGAATTCCTTGGCGACCGCATTGAATGCATCGATCAAAAGGAGATGGCGCTTGTTGATGTCAAAGCGTCCCACGATACCCATCCATGGCCCCTCCGTGGCGAGGCCGAGTCCGGCCCGCACCTTCGCCCGGTCCACCGGCTGAAAGCGGTCCGTGTCGACGCCGTTGATGATCGAGACAATCTTCGACCCGTCATACCCCTGCTCGATCAAGAACTGGCGCAAGCCCTCGCTCACCGCCTGAATCTTTCGGCAGGCCCGATAGAGCCGGCCGCGCGCCTTGATGCGGTGGGGCTCCCGTTGATCTCCTTGAAATACACCGTGCTCGCCCTGTAACACCGGCTTCAACAAACCGAAAAGAGTTCCGCAAACGGCGTAGGTCAGCGGCCCCATGTTGTGCGAGTGCACCACGTCCGGCTGCAATCGCAGAACCGTCCACATCAGTTCGAGCACGGTCCGCTTGGAAAAGCCGGGCTTCGTGCGGTTGAGCACCACGACGTTCTCCGGGTGTTTGAGCCGCTCGACGAAGGCCCCGCCCTTCTCAAGGCAACAGAACCACACGTCGAACTCCTCCTCGGGCAGGCGGTTGGCCACGTTGACCACCCCGTTTTCCATTCCACCCGGATCGAGGGAAAAAAGCACGTGCAGCACGCGGATTCGCCGACCTTTGCTCATCGGACGATTCAGCGTTTCACCTTGCCGGTGATCGCGTTCAAGGCGAAGCGCACGAAGTGGCGCAGACGAAACAGGAACGGGTAACCAAAATACCGTGCATCGCCAAACCAAGGGCAGGAGACAATCGAGCGGAAGAGCTGCCAGAACGCGGGCAGAGGCTTCGCGATGCCGTTGTAGATCAAAGCCGATTGAAAGCGCTGATATGCGAACACCCGCCGCCAAAACCAGAAGTCCGAACGAGGAACCGCGCCTGAGCGATACGCCTTGTTGAGCACGACCAGCATGTTGGCGCTTTGCCGGGCGGCGTTGTTGCTCATGTTTTCGCCATGTTTGCGGATGTGCACCAGCTCGCGCCCCGCGTGCCAGACGCGATAACGGGTCGCGATGCGAATCCACATGTCGCGGTCCTCCGTGCTCTTGAGCGAGGTGTCAAACCCGCCGCAGGTTTCGAACACCTCCTTGCGACAGACCGCGCCGGTGGGCGAGAAGCGCGTGCGAATAAGAATGTCACGAACGGTCACTTCGCCTTCCTTCTCAGGGGCATGTTTCGTGACCGGCAACGGTTTTCCATCGATGTCGATATTGACGCAATCGCATCCGACCATGCCGAAATCGCGCTCCAAAGCGGCCATGCGACCCATCGACGCGCGCAGCATCCCGGGCATCAGCTCATCGTCGGCGTCCAGAAAACAGACGAAGTCATATCGGGCTTCCCGGATGCCGGAATTGCGCGCGGCGGACAGGCCCGCGTTCTCTTGAAAAACATACCGAACGGGAGAGCCGAACTGCTTCATCACCTCGGCCGTGTCGTCCTTCGAACCGTCGTCGATGACGATCACCTCGAATTTCGGGTAATCCTGGCTCCGCGCGGATTCCACGGCGAAGGGAAGAAATCGCGCGTAGTTGTACGCCGGAATGACAACGGAAACCCCCGGCAGGTCCTCGTCCTTGATCTCTTTGCCGCTGGCCGTCATCTGTGAAACGAAAGACCGGTCCCGTCGCGGGGTTCCGGGCGCTCAAGCTCTCCGGGGCTACACCCGTGCCATCGATTGGTAGCGGTTGTAGTAGTGGTTCGAGTAGTAGTAGTAGTGGAAACGGTTCATCGTCGCCGTCAGATCCAGGCGGTTCAGCACGAAGCCGTACATGTTCGCGTGGTTGTCATTCAGGATGTCCATGGCGGTGCGAATCTGCCGCGTCGATGTGAAGGCACTCCAGATCACCAAAACGACGCCATCCACGACCGGCTGAATGACGGCCGTCTCGGACAAACCAAGCACCGGCGGCGCGTCCAGGACGATGCGCTGATACTTGCCACGCAACTCCTCCATGATCTGCTGGAAGCGTTGGGAGCCGAGCATCTCGATATCCCCGTCAAGGTGATCCCCTGCGGGCAACACTGAGAAGTTCTCGACGGCCGTCTCGCGAATCGCCTCGCTCACGTCCAATTTTTCCACCAGCACGTTGCTGAGACCGGGCGAGGAACGAACGCTGAAGAGGTGATGCACAAGACCTCGTCGCAGATTTGTGTCGATATAAAGCGTCTTGTCTCCCATCTGGGCAAAGGACAGCGCCAAATTGGAGGAAACAACCGTCTTGCCCTCCTTCGGCCCGGTCGAGGTCACCATGACGACCTGCGGGTACTTGGAGGTCGCGGCCGCCGAAACAAGGTTTGTGCGGATCACACGGAAGTTCTCAAGCATGTCCGGATCGGTCATGTTCTCCGATCCAAGCAGCGGATAGGCTTCCGCAATCGTGTCCTCGAAGTCCGGCACAAGACCCAGTCCCTTCATGTGCGTCTCCGCCTCCAGCTTGTCCATGTTCGTGACGGTCTGGTCGAGGAATTCAATCAGGAAGGGAATACCGATCGCGAGCGCCACCCCAAAAGCGAACGAGAAAACCACCAGCTTGATCCGGTTGGGCGAGACCGGCACCTGTTTGCGGACGAGTTGATGACCGACGAATGACAGTTCCACACGGTCTTCCTGCGCGGCATAGACGGCGTTTTCGATTTTCTTCCTGGCCTCGACCATCAGCTGCGTCCAGTCGTTGCCCTGTCCCGCCACCGATTTGTCCTGCTCGTATTTGTTCAGCCGGGCGCGGGCGTCCTCGTACTGCGGCATTTGGAGTTCCAAGCTCTTTTTCTGATCCCTCAACCGCGCGTAGCTCAGCTCGAAAAGGTAGGCTGCGTCATACAAGGCTTTGTCCAACGCCTTTTTGACTCCGTCCAATTGCCGCCGCAGTTCGACGATCGTGGGATGTTTGTCCAGAAACATCCGGCTCTTCTCGCGCAGCTCCTGTTCAAGCCGAAACAGATCGCGCTGCAGCGTTTGCCAAACCATCGGGTTTTCATTCAACACCTCCCGCGACACAACCCGCGAGCCGTGCTGTGTAGAATCTCCGCCCAACATCCCTTCCCCGTCTTTGGGTAGTAGGAACCCGCGACGACGCGGTTCGGCCCCGGCGCTCGTCCCCGTCCCCGTCCCCGCTGAAGTGTCCAACTGCGGCACGATCATCCCCGGCCTCAATCCGGCATCGACCGAGTGATACAGGGTCAGGCGTTCGATCACGGTCAGATTCGCTGAGGTGAGCAGTTGGGCCCGGACCCGTTCGATCTGGTCCAGCTTCTGGTTGACCTGAAACAGTTGCTTGGGAATCGCGCTCAACTGTTCAACTTCAATGACCAACTGATCCGGATTGTAGGTCTTGTCGAGCTTGGCTCGCTCTTCGTGTTCCTCCCGGATTTTTGCCTGAATCCGCTCCAGCTCAGCCGAGTAGCGGGTCTCAACCAAAGTCTTCAACTCTTCCGCCCGCTTCTTGCGGTCGGCCATGAACTCCTCCACGAGGTATTCAGGAAAAGGCTCCGCCCAACTCGGATCATATACCCAGACATCCAATCGGATGTTGTTTTCGGAATCAAAGCTCGCGGAAACCTTTTTGTGCATCGGTCGGCCCGGATTGTCGGGCGTCTCCACATAACCAAGGCGATCATATACGCGTCGGATGACGTGGGCCGAATCCGACAACTCGCTCAAAATGTTTTGTCGATAGAATCGGTTGCCCTGAACCTCGTCGATATCTTGACCGATCGGCTTCAGGTCGACGAATTTCACAACCGAACGGGAGTAAAACAACGGGCGCGCGTAAACGTAGTAGACCAGACCGCCGATGAGCGACAAGGAGACCAAGAGGACCATTAAGCGGGCGTGCTTGGACGCGATCGCCAGGTAGAACACCAAGTCGGTGAAATCTACCTTTCGTTTTTCCATCCCGGGTGTCATGTGCGTGCTTGGCGGATCGGCTTAGAAACTGAAGAAACGCTCGGGGACGACAACGATGTCTTTGCCCTGCAATATGATGTCGGGAGCCTCGCCCCGCTGGACATCCTTGATGTTCAAGGGGATGTGGGCCTTCTCCCCGTTTCCGAGATCTCGAACCACATAAACCTTCTTCAAATTGGCGAAGCGCGCGAAACCTCCCGCCCGCAAAATCGCGGCATAGGCGGTGAGGGTCTCATCTTGAAACAAGCGCAACGTGCCCGGTCGCTCCACATTGCCGGTCACATAGACCACCGGCGCGAAAGGCGGAATCACGATGATGTCGCCATCCTGCAACACAATGTCCGACGGCTTGATCTCCCCGGAAAGAATGGCGGATACGTTGATCTCCTCGACAGCACCCTGTCCCTCGACGATCCGTAGAAGCTTCACCCGGGTCAGATCTCCCGATGGTGTGATCCCGCCCGATCGAATGATGGTCTGAAGCAAGGTGGGGCGCACATTGTCCGGGATTCGCAGCGGGCCTGGCGTGATGAATTCACCGGCGAGGTAGATGATCTGATAGCGCTCAAGCACCGGCGCGGGAGGAAGGACCGGGCCGGCGGGCAGCTGCTGAACCGGCGCGGGAATTCTTTCCACCGTGACGGTCGCCTGGCGCAGGAAACTCGCCTCCAAAGCCGCCTTGATCGCCCGCTCGGCTTCACCGGAATTCATGCCAATCACTTCCACGCGCCCCAGATTTGGCAGCACCACCCCGGAACTCAAAAGGTCGAAGGTGCCGTTGAATGACGGGTCCTGGGTCACGATGAGCTGGAGCTTGTCACCCGCCTTGAAACGACCGTCGTCGGGAATCGGAGAACCGGCCCTGCCCATCGACTGAAGGCCGGAATTGTCCGGAACAACACCGTCGGCCGGGACAGTCGACGCAACCTGATCGGCAAGTTGTTGGGAGGCCTGTTGAATTCTCGCGTTCTCGGATTGTGCCGCAAGAGCACGCCGGGTCAATTCGGTGATTTCGGCCTGCAAGGCGTCGGCTTGCTCGCCTTGATCCATACGCAGGAGAGCGGCCTGCTCACGCTGCTTCGTGACGATCTGCCGCTGTAGCGCGTCGGCCTCGAGCCCGATATCCTGTTGTTGGTCGATCAGCTTCCCCATTTCCCGCCTCATCGCCAACGACTCGATATCCCCTTCGATTGAGGCCACGCTCCGGGATATTCCGGCCGTAACACCGGGAGGTGGCGCGGAGGGGCCCGTGGTTGTGCCGCTGGACGAAGGGCTGCTGAAGCTCGGAGTCGATGAAGACAAGCCCCCGCGTCGTCCCATTCCAGATTCCTCCGCCCGAAACTCCTCGTAGTTTGTTAGAATCTTGCTGGCCTCGTTCAACTTCGTAATGGTCGGAGGTGTCAATCCGGCTGCCGACCCGGTCTTCGTGGCGGGTGCAGATTTATACGACGGAGTGCTGACCGAAGCCGCTGTTCGGGCGGGAGCCGCAGCCGGAGGCACCGAGGATTTGAAACCGGAAGCACCGGAAGGCACCGCAGAAAAGGAAGGAGCGCTGGCTTCAAGCCTGGAGGAAGCAGCCGGCGAGCCGGCGGTCTTCAGCCCGATACCGGCCAGTTCCGCCTCCACACCTCGGATCCGGTCGCCGAGTTCCGTCGCCAATGCCGATTGCTGCTCGATCAACGCGGGGGAACCGCTCTGCATGGCCTCGGTTAATTTGCGATCGGCGGAGGCTTTTTGAGCCCGGTATTCCGACAATTGTCGCTCGAGCGAGACCTGCCTGGCTGCCTGCAGGTCCCCCGCAAGGGATGAGCTCCCGTCGGCAACGACGGCCGCCGCCCAAAATACGATTCCCATGAGAATCGTAAAATAGGCTACGCGGAATGGCATCAGTTTCGCGCTATTCACTGGTTTGGCTGTGGTTGTCTGCTGATATTCCGGGCTGGAACCCGCCTTGGATGCCATAGGTTATCGTTAAAAGGCAACCGGATTTTTTTCGAAAACACTTGGGCCTGAGGGGGTTTCATCAATTCTTCATCAAAATCTCCGGGTCAACGTGTAGGTCACGACGTTCTCGTCGAAACTGGTCAACGGCCGACTCGAAAGCAGCCGATTGAACTCATAAAGAAGCGATGACTGGGTTAGCGGTCCATGGTCCACCACCAGTTCCAAGCGGTAGACGTGTCGGTCAAATCGTCCGCCGCCGACAATTCGATTCACGTTGTGCACGAAGGAATAGCCGGCGATCCCCCTGAAACGGTCTCCCAATCGGACGGCAAACTGCGCGTCCAACTGATCCTGCTTGGTGCCCAGCAAGGCTCCCGGATTGGCAACCGGTTCGAGGAGCCGCCGATCGTACCCGAATTCGAAAATCCAATCGGGGCTCAATATTTGCTGGAGCCGGTAGCTCAGTTGATTCACCAACTGGGCGGCGGGGAAGGTGAGCGTCCGTGTAAATAATACGGAATGGGTCGTGGACTCCCTTGGGCGGTGCGCCAGGCCGGCGCGCCACAGAAACCCCTTTTGATTGCTCGCCCCAGCCAGCAACACCCCCGCAGAGCCGGTGAAATCGATATACGGGGTGATCGGCCCGGAAAAGCCGGCCCGAATCGTCTTGTTGAATCCCGGTTGGTTGTTTTGATGTCGCGCCTGAAATTGAAATTCGGGTTTGAAGCGCATGTTTTCGCGCTCGTTTTGGGCGTCGAGCGACCAGACATCCTGCGACGCGGCATTGCCCAACGCGCCCTGAGCGAACCAAAGATGGGTCCGGGCGTATCCGGCGGTGACCCGTGTCTCCGTCGGCAGCAGCGTGTCAAACGCCACCGATGCGGTGTTTCTGATGCTCACTCCCTCGCGAAAAGTCCTCACCTGATCCGGACGCGACTCGATCTGAATAAACTGCCGCCGGCCCTCTCGATCGATCAGGTTGTTCGGGTCACGCTGAAGGGTGTCAAAACTCCGCGCAACCCCGAAGCCGCCGCTTTGAACCGTGAAATCGTTCGCCACGTTGATCGAGGAAAGCGGACTGACGGGAACTTCGTAATCGAATCGGCTTAAAAACAGGGGCTGCAGGCTGGCCGTAAAGTTCGCGATCGGATCCGCGAAGCCGATTTCATTTTCCAATGGCAACCACGCCACCGTGCCCCCGGCCGCAAGTCGCATGGTCTCCGTGATCTGGAGAATCATTCGCCCTTGAAGACGAACAACGCTGACAGCCCCACCCCGAGGATTCACCTCGGCGCGATCCACGTTGTCGCTGTAGAGAACCGATCCCGACAAGGTGAAGAGGTCCAGATAAAGTCGCCCGAGCTTGATCTCCGCGTCCTCAGGGCTTCCTCCCCACTCGAAAAGCGGCAGCCTCACCTGTGGACCAAACGGCGTGCTCGCGCGCAGATTTCCCTGAGTGCCCCCGATTTTCGGCGTGCGCGACACCCCGCTCTGGGCGGCCTTGAAGAAATTGTCGTAGGTCGAAAAAGCCTCCTGCACGTAAGACTCCTGAGTCGTGCCGGCTCCCCCCAATTTGTCGCCCGAGATTCGCGTGGAAATGGTCGCGGTGGCGCTCTGTTCTGATTGGATCTGCCCGACCCGTATCCGGGGCGTCACAACCACGTTCGCCTGATCGTAGGAGGAGGAAACCTGCCCCGCCGCCCGCAGGGAAAGCAACGCAAGCAAAGAGGCGACCCAAACAAGACGCGTTCTTCTACGTAACCGACGCATGGCTCAATTGCGTGCCGTCCGTGCGGTATTGGGCATGAGATCGTTCACGCGATGGCCGGCGGGCCGGACAGGGCACCACTTCAATACCCGTAGAACTTCTTGTTCTTCTTGGGCTTCTTCCAGAATGAAAGCGCCCCGGTGGCCGCGTTATACCACGCCTTGGGAAGGTAAAACAAAATGCCCAACAACGGAACGCAGATGACGATGACACTCCAGGACAGGCGCTCTCTCCGGTTGAATGGCTGCTGGTTGATGCTCCAAAGAGTGCAGTACACGGTGGCCGCCCAAACCAACAGGGCGCACGCGTGAACCTGCCAGTTAAGCTTCGCGGCATCTACGCTGAAGTTCGTGAGAATGAAGTCTCTCATCGTGTCGTGTCGGTTTGTTGAGGGCTGCGACTGACTCGGTTTCTCTCCCGTTCCGTGACAGGCTTGAAGCCCGGAACGAGCAAAAAATCGTCTGTGAACAGGCTGCGACGATGAGGAAATCCGCAACCCTTCTCAACAACAAAAAATTGGACAAATAACGAAAACGCTACTCGGATTCCGCCTCCTCCACGCCTTTCTTCTCCTCAACTCCCTTGACCGTCTTCGCTTTGGTGTCGCTGGTGCCGGTCGTGTCGGCCGCCTCCAAACGTTTCGCGTGAATGGCCTCGACGATCTTGTTCGCGAGAGCCGGATCGTCGATGAGAGCCGTTCTGGCAGCATCTCTTCCCTGTCCCACCAAATCGCCGTTGAATTGGATCCAGGCGCCCCGTTTGGTCAGCACCCCGTGACTCAGGCCGGCATCCAGGATGCAGCCTTCCTTGTTGATCCCTTGGTTGTAAAAGATGTCAAACTCGGCCTCGGTGAAGGGCGGTGCCACCTTGTTCTTCACCACCTTGATCTTCACGTGGTTGCCGTAAACCGCCCCGGCGGGATCCTTGAGCTGTTCTTTTCGCCGGATATCCACCCGGACGCTGGCGTAAAACTTCAACGCCTTGCCCCCCGGGGTCGTTTCCGGGCTGCCAAACATCACGCCCACCTTTTCGCGGATCTGATTGGTGAAAAGACACAAGGTCTTCGAACGGCCGAGAATCGCGGTCAGTTTGCGCAAAGCCTGGCTCATCAGCCTGGCCTGCATGCCCATGGTCGCCATGCCCATTTCACCCTCCAACTCGGCACGTGGCACCAGCGCGGCCACCGAGTCGATCACGATCACGTCCAACGCGCCGGATCGGGCGAGCGTCTCGCAGATGGTCAAGGCCTCTTCCCCGCTGTCCGGCTGCGATACCAACAGATTGTCGAGGTCGACACCGAGCTTCTTCGCGTAGGCCGGATCAAGCGCGTGCTCCACGTCGATAAAGGCAGCGGTTCCGCCCGCTTTTTGCGCGTTCGCCACCACATGAAGCATCAAAGTCGTCTTGCCGGAGGATTCCGGTCCGTAAATCTCGACCACGCGCCCGCGGGGAAATCCGCCCACACCCAGCGCGAGATCGACGGAGAGCGCCCCGGTCGAAATCACCTCCATCTTGCGCGAAGACACCGCGTCCCCAAGGCGCATGATGGCTCCCTCACCAAAGGTTTTCGTGATCGAGCTGATCGCGGCTTCGAGTTGTTTTTCGGAGTTGGCGTCGTCCCCGGACGGTACGGGCTTCTTGGATGTTTTTGCGGCCATGGTTTCCTTGGATCTCAGTTAAAATGCAGGACGCGTAAATAGAGGACACCGCCGACTCAGTCAATGACCCGCGCCAACTACTTGTCCCCGAGCCCCGCGCCCGTCCCCCGCCTCAACGGCCCGTCCTCCACCTTGTAAAGCTGCGGCGCGCCACCCGCCTGCAATTGGGCCGACGGGAGTTTCTCGCGCTCGACCGTCGTGACTTCAAGCCGCTTTTTGCGCGCGTCGTAGTCGATATCGGAGAAGAACAGCACCCGCTCCTTCCGATCGAAGAATTCGCCGCGCACCGGACCCCAGCCAGCCAGGGGCGCCTGTCCGATCTCATCCGAAAGATTCGCCCCGTTGACCGCGCGAACACTGTATTCGCGGCGCTCAAGCGTCGGGTCCGCAAAGCGCAGGCTGTTGGTCGGTGCGGTGAACGGATTGTCCCGATAATCCGCAGCCGAAATCGTCAGGGGCGTCATCCCGACCAGCCGGCCGTTCGCATACACATGATATCGCACGATGCCCGATTCGGGATCATCCACGGCCGGCCACGTCACGGCGTTCCCGTCCGCCGCGACGGTCACCGTCGCCTTGACCGCCGGAGGCGGCGTGACGTCCAGCGGCTGCACGGAGGCCTCCAGCGAGACGCTTTCAAATCGATCCACCGTGATCACCGTCATCACCCCCTTGGAGACATCCGCGTTGCTGAACGCGGATTTGAAAATCAGGCTGGAGAAGGGAAGATCCAAAGGAGCGTCCTCGCTGACGCAATGGTCCAACACCACCGGATTTCGGGAAACGATCGCCTGATCAAACCCTCCGAAGGTGCAATGCGAAATCACGGGAAGACCGTCCACGGACAACGCCGTCGCCGCGCCCATGCCGGCGATGTTCAGGAAATCCAGATGGCTCAGGACCACGGAACCCGGCACCGAGACCTGCACCACCGGCGTTCGCGAGCCGGCCGCTCCCACGTCGTTGAACGAACAGGACTGGATGAGCAGCGACTTGCCTCCCTGCAACAGGATCGCCTGCCCCGGCATCTCCTCGAACACCGAATGATGTATCCCCACAACACCTTCGTCCGCCTGCCGCATGGAAAGCTCGATCGCCCGCTCCTTGATCCTGCGAAAGCGGCAGTTCGCGACGCTCAAGCGCACGACCGCGCGGCCACCCGCCTTGCCGCGGTCGCTCCACCAATAGCCGCTCCCCTTGAGACGCCCTTGTGTGATCCCGTTCCGACAGCCAAGAAATTCGCAGTCCTGATACACCTGATCGCGAAACGCGTGGACGTTGATTCCGGACTGCTCCTGATCCTGAAACCGTGTCCGAAGAATCAGCGCGTTCGCGGTGTTCGTCTCACCGCCGGCACCCGACTGGCTGTTGTAGCCGTAGCGACCGCCCTTCACCGTGAGACCGATGAGACCGCGACAATTCCGGGTTGCGCAGTCCACCTTTTCCGGCCACTCAACCACCGTTCGATCCATCCCCGCGCCAAACAACACTCCGTTGGTGATCGGCGCCGCGAACTGGTAGACCCCTTCTCCAAGAAAAACGTTTTCACCCCGCCCGAGCGCCCGCTCGATCTCAGGCCCCGGCCGCCCGGTGAGATCCTTCACCTCCGAGCCCTCGTAGCTTGGTGGCGCGCTTCGCAAATCCTGCAACGGCACAAACACGGGCTTCAAAACGTTCGGTCCCGCCAGCGGATACTTGCGGCTCTTTTCCTTCGAGGAGGTTTTGACCTCCGGAGCCGCGCGATAACCCCAGTCCAGTTTGAACACGTTGATCGGCGGCGCGAAGTTCATCGTGAGCCCGACCGTTTCGGCGGACCATTCCTGCAGATACGGATCCCGCGCGACAATGCCGTCCGCATAATGAGATCCGGGCAGTTGATCCCGCCGCCCGATGCTCCAATTGCCCAGACCGCCGATGCCGATCAAACGATTGCGCTGACCGCCCACCCGGGCGGCCGCTCCACGAAAAGGGGCGTACTCGGTCGCGTGCCCGTATTCGATCCGCCCCGCGTAGGTAAGCTTGTCCGGTTGCCTCAGATAACCCGCCGCGGCCGCATTTCCGCCAAAGGCCGTCGACAGCAGAACGCAGTCGATCCCGTTGTCTATATCGACCAACGGATCCGCCCACACATTGCCCTCCGTGCACCCTTGCGCGAACGTGATACCGACGCCCCGCACGATGCGGAACGGCGTCCACGCGGTCTGCCCCAGGCTCAATCCTCCCAGAATATACGAGTGATCCCCCGGCGCGTTCGTGCCAAGGCAATCGAATTCGAAGACGGGCGGCCATTTCATATCCCAACGCGGCTCCGCCTGCGCGGTCGCGACCACCGGCCGGTGAATCATCACCCCGCGCGCCATGCCCGTGAAACGCATCTGGGCCGCAGACGTGAAGGAGGCCGGCTCCACCCGTTCCCCGCCATAATAAAAGGACACCGCGTCCGCAGCATTCACCTCCAGATCGGGACTGTGCGAGCGATAGAAGGCGCAGCGCTCCAAACGTCCGGACTTCTGCCGAAAGGAAACCGGCGTGTGCCAGAAAAACTGACAATCCACCAAGTCCGCGTTGATCGTCCATTCCGCGCCGCCGCCGATGAACTGCACGTTCGTCAAAGGCTTGTCGATCACCACCGGCTGCAACTCCTGCGCATCGAACACGACCGCGTCCCCGGGTTGAGCCGCGTCCACCGCCGCCTGCGCCGTCCCCGCTTCGGTGACCAGTCGGAGAAACCCGCCTTGAAGCGTCGGCAGACCCGGACCGCGCGGAATATCCGTCGCGGGCTCCGGCGGCCCTTCCTGTTGCACGAAGCCCACCAGCTCGACCGGCAACGAAGGCTTCTCAGGCGCCACATACACGGCCGGCTTGACCGGTGGCGGAGCGACGACCACCTCGACCTTTTTCGAAAAGAAGAACTGCCACACCCCGGCCACCATCAACGAGACCAGACAGCCCCAGACGAGAATCGACCCGAAAGGCAGGATGATCCGCTTGCGCCGCACCTCCGGCACATAGTCCGAAGCCACCTCGTCAAAGGTCGGCCCCGAAGCGGCCCTCTTTTTGGCGGCCGCGTTCTGCGTCTGTTTCGCCTTGGCACCCGGACGACCGGCTCTCACGGCCGCAGCCAGCTCGGCCATGTTCACGTCAGGCAGAGCCCGCTTTTTCGCCTGCTTCATCGCCCCGCCCGGCCTCGGAGCCTCGCGGACCTCCATCTCCACCGACACCAGGACCTCGCCGATCTTGAGCTCGTCCCCGTGCTTGAGAGCCGCCTGCGTCACCCGCTCGCCGTTCACGAACGTGCCATTGCTGGTGTTGCGATCCTTGATCCGGCACTGCCCCGGGCCGGACATCACAAGCAGGTGTTCGGTCGAAACCGAGTCGTCGGGAATGATGTAATTGTTCTGCAGACCGCGACCAAAGGTCGCCGGCCCCGGGGCCAGTTCAAACGACCGCCCGGACATCTTCCCGCTTTTGATATGGAACGTCGCCATCGTAACAGGTGAAACCAGCGGCGGCGACGCTACCAACGCCGCTCCACGTGTCAAACCCCGCCCCGTCACCCGTTTTCAAAACAGGTGAACCAAGATCCCCATCTAATCCTACTCGTAATCGCAGTCATCGATTACGAGTTGCGATTAGGAGTACGATTACGGCAGGGAGCGGGGGCAGCGATACCAACCGGCCCCTCCGCTTTCCGTTTGCCACGCCCCTGCGCTTCCCCTATCAACGCGCCTACCCTATGAAATCGAACACCCGCATTCTGCTTTCCATCATGATGTTCCTTCAGTTCTTCATCTGGGGAGCTTGGTATGTCACAGGCCCGAACTACCTGAGCACAATCGGATTCGGAGCGGGCGATTTCGGAAACATGTATTCCGTCGGGCCGATCGCCGGACTGATATCCCCTTTCTTTGTCGGCATGATCGCCGACCGCTTCTTCGCCGCGCAACGGGTCCTCGGGGCAATGCACATCCTGGGAGGCGTGATCATGTTCGGAGCGGCGTCGATGATGGCCGGAGGCAAGGCTCCCGGCATGATCAACTGGGCCTTCTTTGGGTACATGCTGACCTATTATCCAACGCTGGCACTGACCAACACGGTCGCGATGCGGCACATGACCAATCCTGAGAAGGAATTCCCCGGCATCCGCGTGCTCGGAACAATCGGCTGGATCGCCGCGGGCCTTTCCCTCACCTGGCTGACGTGGGACACCAAGATCCAGATGTTCCACCTGACCGCAGGTGCCGCCATCCTGATGGGTATTTTCAGTTTCATGCTTCCCGATACGCCTCCCGAATCGTCCGGCCCGATCTCCGCGAGACAACTGTTGGGGCTTGATGCTTTGGCCCTGTTGAAAAACCGTTCCTACCTCGTCTTCATGGTTTCCTCGATGCTCATCTGCATCCCGCTCGCTTTCTATTATCAGATCGCCAGCCGGGTCGTGGAAATGACAGGCCTGCCGATCGGGCAGACCATGTCCTACGGGCAGATGTCCGAGATTTTCTTCATGCTCGTCATGCCATTCTTCTTCGCCCGCTTGGGAGTGAAATGGATGCTCGCCGTCGGCATGCTCGCGTGGGTGACACGCTACGGACTGTTCGCTCTGGGCGCTCCGGATCAGGTCCGATGGATGATCCTCGCCGGCATCGTGATCCACGGCATCTGCTACGATTTCTTCTTTGTCACCGGTCAGATCTACACGGATCAGATCGCGCCGAAGAATCTTCGAGCCCAAGCCCAGGGCATGCTCGTCCTCTTCACGCTCGGACTCGGCATGTTGATCGGCGCCCAGGTCGCCGGACGTATCGAGGGGCAGCACACCACCCAGGCCTCAAAGGACTTCGCCGCAAAGCAGGGCGAGATCGCAGCTCAGATCTCCAACCTCTCTAAGGAGGACGGCAGCACGGACAGAATTGCGTTGCTCGCCAACGACAAGGCAGAGGCCCGCAAATCCGAACTGAAGGCAATCGAATGGAAACAGCTTTGGGGCAAACCGGCGATCTTCGCGGGTATTGTCATGCTGATCTTCGTGGGAATGTTTCGAAACCCACCCGCCCGTAATTTGGCGTCGTCCACAAAAACGACACCCCCCCCTGCGGAAGCTCCGAAAGCCTGAACGTGCTCCCGCTCAAATCTCGATTGACCGCCCCGAAGCGGCTTCCCATTCTGCGATACATGAATCGCCGCAATTTCCTCCAGTCCACCGGTCTCTTCGCAACCGCAGCCCTCGCGGGATGCGCAGCCCCCAGCCCCACGGTTCGGCGCGAATGGTTTCAGATCTCGCTCGCCGAATGGTCGCTGCACAGCGCCATCCGTGACCAGAAGACGATGACCAATCTCGACTTCCCGAAGGTGGCCCGCCGCGATTTCAAGGTCGGGGCGATCGAATACGTAAACCAGCTCTTCATGGACAAGGCCAAAGACCAGGCCTACCTCCGCACTCTCAAGGACACCTGCGACGGCGAAGGCGTCAAGAGCCTGCTCATCATGTGCGATCGCGAAGGCAACCTCGGCGACCCCTCGGACGACAAACGCGTTCAGGCTGTGGAGAATCACAAGAAGTGGGCCGACGCCGCCAAATTCCTCGGCTGCCATTCCATCCGGGTCAACGCCGCCACGGGCAACGTCGGCGACTACGAGGAACAGCAGAAACGCGCCGCAGACGGACTTTCACGCCTCTCCGACTACTGCCAGCCGCTCAACCTCAACGTAATCGTCGAAAACCACGGCGGCCTCTCCTCCCACGGACGCTGGCTCGCCGGCGTCATGGAGAGGGTCGGGCGCAAGACCGTCGGCACCCTCCCCGACTTCGGCAACTTCCACATCGATCGCAACGCCGGCAAGGAATACGACCGCTACCTCGGCACCAAGGAACTCATGCCCTTCGCGAAGGGCGTCAGCGCCAAGGCCCACGCGTTTGACGAGGACGGCAACGAGACCCAAACCGACTACGTGCGCATGATGAAGATTGTGAAAGACGCCGGATATCGCGGCTACGTCGGCATTGAATTCGAAGGCAAGGCCATGTCCGAGCACGACGGCATCCGGGCCACCAAAGCCCTCCTCGAACGCGTCCGCGAGCAGTTGGCGTAGTCCTCGGCCACGAACACGACAGACACAAAGCCCCGTCCACATCTTTGTGGACGGGGCTTTGGGGTTTTTCCAATCGGAAGAACGCGGCGCTCCCAGCTCCCTCCCACTCAAACCGGTTTCAACACCCGTGTTGAAGATTCTTCGACAGTTCCAGTGGATGGCGCACTTCCATCAATAGGAAGACCTCCGCGAGCTGAAGGAGTGTGATCGTCGCGGCAGCGTTCTGGAGTGCGGTTTCGCAGACCGCTTTGTAGAGCGTGCAATGAGCCGATCGTAGGGCGACGCGATCAATCTCCAAGTAGGACTCCCGCCACAAAGCGCCGTGCGACGGCGCACTCCAAGACGCTGCCGCGACTACGCCGTCCCAAATTCGACTCACGTTCTTCTTATCTCGATTCCGCCCACCCACTGAAATTATCGAAGAACCGTGTTGAAGCCCCTTGCTATGACAATTTGTATAGTTGACTATACAAATTGTCATGGCCAACGCTGCCGGAAAAACAAATCTGATCCCTCGCGCGCTAACCCTTGTCGCGCGGGAACGGCTGCGATCCTACCCGGTATTAGTGATTACAGGGCCGCGTCAATCGGGAAAGACAACACTGGCCCGCGCATTGGACCCGGGCAGGGCTTATTTCTCACTGGAAGATCCGGACACAAGAGCGTTTGCCACGGACGATCCCCGGGGGTTTTTGGATCAAGCCGGCGACGGCGCGATCTTGGACGAAGTTCAACGCTGCCCGGATCTTCTCTCGTATCTCCAAGGCGTCATCGACGCGAAGCCAGGCCGTCTTGGCCGCTATATCCTCACGGGATCCAGCCAGTTTGAACTGCTGCAATCCGTTTCGCAAAGTCTGGCCGGAAGAGCAGCCATGCTCACGTTGCACCCGTTTTCCCTGGCGGAACTTCAAACCGCGAAAAAAGCTCCCGTCACGATCGACTCGCTGCTTTACGCAGGTCTGTATCCGCCCGTTTACGACCGCTCGATCGAGCCGTCCGTGTGGTTGCAAGACTACGTGGCAACCTACCTGGAGCGGGATGTCCGACAGATCGTCCGGGTGAAAGATCTATCCACATTCCAGCGCTTCGTTCAGTTGTGCGCGGGAAGGATCGGCCAGCTGCTAAATGTTTCGTCCCTCGCCGCTGACGCGGGCATCACCCGAATCACAGCGGACGCGTGGCTTTCCGTGCTGGAGGCCAGCCACTTGATCCATGTCATTCGACCATGGTTCACGAATATCTCCAAGCGGCAGATCAAATCCCCGAAGCTCTACTTCTCCGATGTCGGCCTGGCGGCTTGGCTTCTTGGCGTTCGAAAACTGGAACACCTGCCCAACCATCCACAGCGCGGAATGCTGTTCGAAAACTGGGTCATCACGGAAATGATCAAGGCCAGAACCAATCGGGGTCTACGCCCCGAAGTCCATTTCCTCAGAGACCAGCAGGGGCACGAAATCGACGCGGTCGTGGAAACCTCACCCGACACATTGCTGGCGGTGGAAATCAAATCCGGAGCCACAGTGGCCGGCGATTTCTTCAAAGGACTCGACTACTGGCGAGACCGTCTGGATCGTCAAACAATGGGCGCGTGGCTGATCTATGGAGGTGAATCAAAGCAAACACGCAGTCAGACCAAGGTGTTGCCTTGGGCCAAGCTTTCTCCATTGCTCGACGCCTTGCGTCAATAGTTCCTCTCATCAATGGAGACACCGGACGAACAATCCGCGAAGGGCATGCCCCAGAACGCAGCAACCGCCCTTCTGTCTGATTGCGGTCGAAGGGGCAAGGCCCCAAAACGCGCGCAGCGATCAACGATTCGCGCCGTTCAGTTGCGCTTCAACCGCCCGTTGAAGTTCGCGGTCGTCTGATCTCGTCGCCAGGTCAAGGGCTCGTCCGAAATGCGAACGAGATTCCTCCACCCGGGACAAGCCGCTTGAAATGATTCCCGCATGGTAGTGCAGGTAGGCCGAATCGGGCCGATGCGAAAGCGCCTGGCCCAGCACGGTCATGGCCTCGCCTGTCCGCCCGGACGACACCATCAATCTCGCCAGCGTGATGGCGGCGGATTCGTTGCCCGGATCACCTCTCAGAATCTCGGCGCATTCCGCGGCGGCCTCCGGCGCGCGATTCTCCAACATCAACGTGTCCACCAGATACTGGCGGACCTCAACGTCGTCCGGCCGAACAACCAGCGCCCTGCGATAAATCTCGACCGACTCCGCGTGTCGCCCAAGCCGGTCGGTCAACAGGTTCGCCAGATTCTTCAACGCGTTGAAATGATCCGGGGAAAGGTCCAACGCCCTCCGGTAGGCCGCCTCCGCTTCCGTCACCAAACCCAGTTCAGCCCGCGCGAGCGCGACGTTGTAGTGCGATTCCGCGTAGCCCGGATTCAACACCGCCACTTTTTCAAACCAGGGGGCCGCCGCCGCCCAATCCCCCTGCGCCGCGTGGTTGTTTGCGAGATTGTTCATCGCCAGCCAGTTGTCCTCGGTCACGGAAATCGCCCGCGAAAAAACCGTGATGCCGTTCTCCCATGTGCGGATCTGCCGGCTCGCCGATACGAACAGCAACCCGGCTCCCACGCCCAGCACCGCCAGCCAGCGGCGCGATCCCGCTGCCGCAGTCGCGAGACTGACGACCGCGAGGTAAATCCCGATCGCCGGGAGGTAGGTGTATCGATCCGCCATCGACTGTCCGCCGACATGCACAATCCCGATGACGGGCACCAACGTTCCGACAAACCAAAACCAACCCGCGAACAGCTGTGGTGCCGTTCGCAACCGGGCGACAACAAACGCGGACGCAGTCAAAATCAAAACGCCGGCCCCGAACACGCGATCAAGCGGCCAACGGGGAACAAGCGGATAAAACACGGCCAGATCCCGCGGCCAGAAGATGTTCCCAAGATAGCGGGCGTACGAGACGAGCACATTTCCCAATCGATCCGCCGGCCCCATGCTCGCTGCGGCGGCCATCGCGTTGGCTTCCCGCTGCGCCAGATAGGTCCAGACACAGACGCCGAAGGTGATGAGAAAAAGCAGCCATTTCTCGCGGATACATCGCCACAGGTCAGCCCGGATTTCACCAACACCCTCGCCGAAACGAACCCGCTTCAAGGGCCACAGGTCCAGCAGCACCAGTTGAAACGGCAGGGTGACGATCATCGGCTTCGACATGATCCCCAACAC
>JADHOF010000045.1 GCA_016779125.1 Verrucomicrobiia bacterium
TGTGCCGCTCGTCGGGAAAGCGGGAGGTCTGCCCTTGCGTCGCCAAGGCGGCATGGGTGAGTTCTTTGAAGGGAATCTGCTTTATCTGTCCGCCGGAGTTGAAATGAAACGCTCCGTTGGTGAAACCGGTGAGCTGACCGCCCAGCGCGCTGGAACCATTCAACAGCAGCACGTCCACGGTGGGGTTCTGCGGGATGGTGGAGGGGGCCATGGTTTTGCCGTCCCATTGCGTGATCCGCAGATTCGCGATGCGGACGTTGCCGTAGCCCTGATGGACGAAGCGGATGCCCTTGCCGCCGGCGCTCCAGCCTGCGGGGTCGATCCAATCGTGCACGAGTTGTCCGGAGGCCGCGATGGAGACCGAGTTCCGCTTCTTGCTGGCGTAGATGGTGAAGGGGGCGTGATTGGTGCCTGGAGGGAGGCGCATGAAGACCGTGCCGAGCTGGCGGATGTCGCCTGCTTTGGGTACGACGCGGAGCTGGATGGCGGTGGGGCTGAGTGAAAGGCTGTAGAAGGGGGAAAAGTCCGGTTCGAGTTCCCGGGCGTTGAGGCTGATGGGTTCGAGCGAGTCGGTGTGAAGGCCGATGGCGAGACTGAACAGGTCGCTCCAGTAGAGATCGAAATCCATGCGGATCTCAAAGGGCAGATTCAGGTTTTTGGCGGCGGACGAGGCCGCGCCGGAAAAGAGGGAGCCGTTGTGAAAATGCCATCGGCCGAGCGGCACGCCGGTGACTGCGGACATGTCTCCCTGGGTCCAGGTGCCGAGGTCGCGGATGCCGTCGAAAATGACCGATTCATCGATGGCGCGCGGGTGGATGCCGGCGATGGATTTGCGTGGAATCGGCAGGTGGCCCGCGTAGGTCGTGTCGAGGAGGAGCGTGTCGTTTGTGAACGAGACCAAGCCGCCGATCAGTTCGTCGCCGTTGACGAGGCGCACGAGTGTTCGCGAGGGGACGTTGGTGGCGTCGAAGGCGGGGCGCGCGCCGAGAAAGATCTCGGTGATGTTTGTGGTGGAAAAACGGATGGGTTGTTTTTGCTCCGGGCGCATCCATTGGACTCCGTTTGTCGGCGTCATGGAGACCAGATGTCCCTTCAGCGAGTCGCCGTTGCGGAAGTGGAGCGACTGCTCCATCGACTCGCCGGCGGCCTGACCCAGCCCCAGGCAGAGGAGTGTCGCGGTCAGGAGTGAAAGGCGGTGGCTTCGATTCATTGAAGCGTCCAGTAGCCGTCGGGGCCGATGCCCGGCACGGCGAATGGTTGGGGGGCTTGATTCGGGTTGAAGGAAAGTTCGGTGATCCAGTCCGGAATCAGGCTGATGTCGCCGAAGAGGAGCGCGCGGCCGTTGGCCGATCCGGGCTTGGCTCCGGCATCCGCGCCGGGATGACGGGCGAAGTGGAGCCGGTAGAGCGTGAGGCGTTCATCGGTCATCAGGTGGGCCTGCACCCGGGGTTCTTCGGGGTGGGTTGCGTCGCTCTCCGACTGGAGGATCGGGTTGGGGAAAATCAGATGCTTCACGCGTTGAAGCGGGATTCGAAGCGTCAGGCCGTCCGATTGAAATTCGACGCGATCGTCGGTGATGCCACCGATGTCGGCCGCGAAGGTGTCGTGGTTCACCAGCTTGAGCGTGGGCGAGGTCACCTCCGCGCCGGCCAGGGCGTCGGCGTCCTCGAAACCACCGTCCCATTCCGTGACGCGGATCGCGCCGATGCTGACTTGCGCGCTGCGATTCTGGAAGGAGACGCCCATGTCTTCGGAGGCGAAGCCGGCGGGGTCCACCCAGCGGTGGATCAATTGTCCGTCCATCAACAGCGCGACGACGGCCTTCTCGCGATCGAGCCGGATTTCATAGGTCACGGGCTGGCGGCCGGTGCGTAAGGGCATGCCGACGCTGCCCATGGGTGACATGCCGGGAGCGCCGGACCCTCGGGTCAGGTTGGCGTATCCGACCCCGACGTTGAGCTGATAACCGTGGCTGGGGTAGTTGTATCGTCCGGAGCTTTCCGTGAAGAGGGAGACGATGATGTTCAAGGCGGAATCCCACATGAGTTTGAATTCGACGCTGACTTTGTCCGGCAGGCGGAAATCGCGACCCATGAAGGCGTTCGGGCCGCCGTGAAGAAAGCCGTCCGATTCCCGCCACGAGGTCGGGGCATCGACATTCCAACCGGCCGTGCCGCTTGGTCCCGAGTAGACCACGTGGCTGCCGTGGTTGAAGAAGGTGATCGACTGGAGATCCTCGCGGGAGCCGGTCAGCCTTCCGGCGAACCAGGACTTGAACACGATGTCTTTTTCGTCGAGCGAGATCAGGTCCCCATAGAGCCGGTCACCATTGAAGAAGTTGAAGCGGGCCGAGTATCGATCAGCCGGAATGTTTCGCATGCGTTGCTCCAGAATGACGCGGGACAGCGCCCCGGAGGTGAAGCGAAGGGGTTCCGGGGCGTGCGGGGACTGGAGGGCCACCGCGCCGTTGGTCTCGTAGGAAACGAAGTGTCCGCGCAGTCGTGAACCGTCCAGAAAATGCATGAAATCCTGCGCCCGCGCCGGCAGCACGGCGGAGAGAATCAGGATCCAGAGGCTTGTTTTGAACTTCATTCGGACGCTTTGGAGGCGGGAGTTTTCGGGAAATACCAGGACAAGTCCATTACCGGTTTCTCCCGACCGAGATGAACTCCGCGGACGTGATCGAGAGAAGATTCGATCGGAGCCGAAGCGGGTTCGCGCCTCCAGCGAATCTTCCCGGAATGTATGGAGAGGATTTCCGCCCGCAGCCAGTCGCCCTGGACAAATTGAATCCAGGTGGACGCCTCGAATTTCGGGGGCGTTGCCGGCGGGGAATGAATCTGGGCGATGCGGCTCGCCGGGACGGTCAGCGGGGCGTTGTTGAACTGGAAGGTGACGTTGGTGCCGGTGATGGTCGGGCTTTTGGCCCGGACGGAGTCGCCGTTCATGAAGATGATCGTTGTGATGTCGCCCTCCGGCGGCGGGTCCGCAGCCGTGCGGCCGTCCCAGTCCGACACGCGCAGGTTTGTCACCGCGAGGCGGGTGTTGTCGTCGAAGTTCTGGAACACGAGCGACTGTCCGGCGCCGGAGATGCCGAGGTCCGTCCAGTGCCGGACGAGTTTTCCGTCGGCGAACAGCCAGCCTTCGCCGCGTTGTGAATTGAGTCGAAAGTCGAGGTGGACGTAGTTGCTGTTGACGAGGGCCGGAATATCGACACGGCGGACGTCGATCTTTTGGCGTGGATCGGCGCTGCGCGTCATCGCGAAGATCGTCCCATGCCCGGGCGAATAAAAAACGTAGCCTTCGGAGAAACTGAGCTGACGGGTCTCGCGGGAAAAGAAGTTCAGGCGGAAACGGGGTTGATCCAGCCAGTAGAGATCGAACTCGACCCGGGCGACGGTGGACATGCCGCAGTCGCGGGCCAGGGTGCCTTTGCCCCGGGCGAGAAACAGGCCGTCCCGCAGGATCCACGAGGGGCCGGCGTTCGTGCCGGGCAAGCCGCTGATGATCCAGTCGTTGCTGCCTGAAGGGCCTTCATAGGTGACGCCCCGGGCCCGCTCCGTCCAACGGAGTGAGGCGACGGAATTTCGAGGGAGCGTGAGGGGAGGCGAGTGGGCCGGATCGATCACGACCAGGTCGGCGTTCATTGACAGGAGCGTGCCGCTGAGGTCGCTGCCGTCTCGAAGCAGGAGGCGGTTGGGAGAAGGCGCGTTGTTGGTGGTTTCGGGAGGGACGAAGATCAACGCCTGGAAGCCGTTTGTCCGAAGGTGTTGCCCGGTCCGATAGAGGATGTTTGTCGGCGGATGAAAGGACAGCAATTCCACCTGAAGCGGCGGACTGCCGGTCTGATGAAGCCGTGCCGCGATCTGGGTGAGGGCATCCTGCGGATTCAACAGCAACCCGCAGGCGAGCAGCCAGAGCGCTCGGCCGTCATCGCTCATAGATCGGCAGGAAGCGGTAGTTCAGCGCGAGTGAAAGGAGGGAAGCGGACGTGGCGAAGGTTGTGCCGAAGGGGCCGTCCCAGCTGCCGTTCTTGTTCTGGGTCGCGGAAAGCGAGGCGATGTTTGCGGCGTTCCATTTGCGCCAGGCGGCCGGGGAGGAATGGAAGTAGGCCTGCGCGGCGTAGTAGAGGTAGTACTGGTAATAGTGGTTTTCCAGCGGGGCCTTCTCGAGGTAATCGAAGGCGGATTTGTATTCGGGCGTGGACTTCTGTTTCGCGAGCGCGAGCACCAGCACGCCGATGGCGGTGCGGGCGGAGTTGGGGCCCGCCGGGCCGGTGTAGCCGTAGCCGCCTTCCGTGGTCTTGCAGGACTGGAAGAACTGGAGGCCCCGTTGGATCGCGCTTTCCTCGACCGCCAGGCCCGCGTTGCGGGCCGCGAGCAGGGCGACCATCTGCGCGCCGCTGACGGTGGTGTCCGCCTCCTTGCTTTCCGGGGAGTAGCGCCAGCCGCCTTTGGGGTTTTGTTTTTGCGAGATCAGGATGAGCTGCACCGCCTTGTCCAACGCGGGTCCGAGACGGGGTTCATCCACCGCGCCATAGGCCTCGGCGAGCGCGAGCGTCGCGAAGCCGTGATTGTACATCGAGGTGCCGATGTAGCCGGTTTCCTTGTTCTGGTTGTTCAGAATGAAGTCCAGGCCGCTGCGGATGGATGCCGAGAAGGGGCCAAAATTCGGGTCGTCGCCGTGGGCGAGAAAGGCCACGACGGACAGCCCCACGACGCCGGGTTGGGAACCGTAGTTCTCCGCCCATTTGCCGTCCTTCATCTGGGTTTGCGCAAGGAAACGCAATCCCTGGAGATACATGCGATCGATGACGACCGGATTGGCTGCGTTGTCCTCGGTGAAAAGCTGTTGGGCCGGCACCGCCGGGGGGGCCAGACACAGGAGCGCGGCAAGGAAGCCGGCAGCGAGCGATGGTTTCATTGGGCGGCCTCCTGTTGTTCGACCGCCTTGAAGTATCGCTCAAGGACCTCGCGGAATTCGGCGGGCACCTGCGTGCCGGTGGCGCTGGCGCGTTCACCCGCGCGTTCCGGATCGCCGGCCCCGACGCCGTCGCCCCCGGTCTGGCCGCTCTTGCCGGTGCCGCCGCCGGCGGGGTTTTCCCCGGGCTGAGATCCGGGGATGCGGGCGAAGGCGGATTGCATCTGCTCGCGGGCGATCTGCATGAGCATCTGCATCTGCTGCATCGCCTGCCGTTCCTGCTCGCTTTGGGGCTGTTGGGACTGCTGTTGTTTTTGTCGCTGCCGTTTGGCCTGTTCGTTCAGGAGATTGATGAGGTCCGAAAGATGGTTCACCGCCTCGAGCTGCGGCTTGAGCACATCGTCACCGGTCTTGCCGGCGCGGAGTCCGTATTCGGCGGAGGTCAGCTCGTTCTGCGTCAGGGCCAGCAGTTCGGCGAAGGCGTCGATGTCGTTCTCCAATTGCAGCTGCGCGAATCGGCTGCGGATGTCGCGCTGGTCCAGGGCGAGTTTTCGGGTCGCGTTTTCCAAGGCTTCGGCGGCCGGTTTCTGGTCGGACAGCAGGCGGGTTCGGTGGTGGAGATTCAATTCGTTCAGGCGGAAGCGCAGGAAGCTGATGAGCATCTTGATGAGTTTCTGCTGCTGTTGCTGGTTGGCGTTGCCCTTGCCGGCCTGGCTGGATTCCTCGGATTCCGGCGGTGTCAGGAGGTCGGCCCATTCCTTCAACTGTTTGGTCCAGTCGTTGAGGCCCTGCATGGATTCCATGGCGATGTTTTCGTGGATGAGGCCGCCGACGGTTGCGAGGCCGACCTCGACGTTGGCGCGCTTCATCGCCTCGTTCACCCGGCCGTAGTTCGGGCGCTGGGTGCGATCGAAGAACCGGCCGATCTCGTCGTGGATGCTTTTCACACTGCCACTGAGATCCACCTGGTTCGTGGCGAGGCGTCGGTTCATCAGGGTGTATCGTTCGGGCAGTTCGTAGGGCTTCAGTCCGATGGTTTCGGTGATCACGCTGCGGAGCTGGCCGGAGATGCTTTCCTCGTCGCCGGCGGAGCGTTGCAGACGCTGGGCGAGCGTCTGGGCCTCCAGATTGTCCAGTCCCTCGTTCATCTTGCGCTGCATCTCCTGCATCTTTTGGAGCGCCTTTTGTTGGGCGTCCTGCGCGTTGGCCATCTCCTTCTGGCGCTCGGATTGTTGGGGTTGTGACGGCGATTGCTGCGCTTGTCCCGATGGTTGCGATTGGGAAGCCTGTTGGGAGTTTTGCGGCTGGCCTGGCTTGCCGGCTTCACCGGGCTCACCCGCTTCGCCGGGTTTGCTCTGGGCTTCGCGCAGCGAGTCTGCGGCGTCCTTCATCTCGTTCTTCGCGAGGTCCTCCATGGAGGCGACGTTCTGGGACCATTCCTTCAGCGTGGACTGGTTGATGACCGGATTGCGCATGGCTTCCTCCAGGACGCGGCGTCCGCCGCGCGCGATGTCGGCGAGGTGGCGGTTGTTGCGTTCCTGGTCTGCGGCCAGTTTGTCCAGTTCGCGTTGGTCGCGGCTTTCGTCGGGATCCTGCGCGTTGCGGATCTTGGCCTCGGCGGTCTTTTGCGCGATGCCCTCCTCCTCGCGCGTGATTTCCTCAAGCTGCGAGAAGATGGCTTCCAGCTGTTCGCGGACGGCCTTGGCGTGGCGGATGTTGCCGACGACGTGAATGCGATGCTTCAGGGAGAGCGCCAGTTCGCGATCGGGATAATGATCGGCGGCGGCGGCGCGGACCTCGACCGTTGTCTCCGGGGGAATGCCGAGGACGGTCGGGCTGAAGAGGTGGGTGTTCGTGTATTCGATCTGCGAGGAGTTGGTGATCTGCTCGGTGATTTCGCGGACGGCGGGTTGATTGGTGAGGGCCAGCTCCTCGATCCGCCAACCGACGCCGACGATCTTCAGGCCGTAGTCGTCCTGGGCGAAGAGTTTCAGCGGCAGCACGTCGCTTTCGAGGATCGAGATGTCGGTGGGCAGATCAAGGAGCTGTACGTTTGGAGGATCGTCGAGCCTTGTCCGCACGGTGAACTGTCGGGGCGCGGCGTTGGTCAGGCCGAGGCGGTCCGTGATATGCAAGGCACCCCTGAACTCGCCGACGGGTTCGATTTCGGGGGCCTCGAAGCGGTTTTCGCGGAACGGCAGGTCGAAGGCTTCCTTGCCCTCGCGCTCCAGCCGCACGCCGGCGAGGTCGCGGCTGGCCTCGGCGATCAGTTTCACCCGGCTTCCCTCAAGCACGGTCAGCGTCGGTGTGTTGAAGTCACGGTTCGTCCGGGACTGGTTCAGGTAGTCTGGGAACGTGACGCGGGCCGTGAGCTGCCGGATCGCGGGCGGATAGGTCGGTCGGATGGCGATCCTCGCCTCGGCGTCACCGAGGGTCACCCGCAACATGCCGGACTCGTTCTGTCCCTCGACGGAGACGCGCAGTCGCCCGCCCTCCGGGTGAATCGCCTTTTCCGGCTGTTGTTCGAAGCGGACCCGGCCGGTGGATGGGCGCCAGATGCCCCGGTATTCCACCCTGCCACCGAGTTCGAACGCGACGCCGTGCCGCACGATCATCTCCTCCGGCAGATCCACGAGGCGGACAAAGGTGTAACGCGGCGTGCCGGCGAAGGGCGCGACGAGGCGGACGAGCGCGTTGACGGAGGCCGCCGGGGCCAGTGCCCCGGCCGTGACGGCGAGAAGCGCGGCGAAGCCGGCGACGGCCATGAGGCGGCGGGTGCCGGAATGATCGACGATGGAGGTGAAGTCAAAATCCGCCGCCGAATCGGCGACCTGCAGGATCGCCGCGCGTCGGAGGGCGGGGGACATCCGATTCGCATCGGCCTCGCCGGTGGCGAGTTCGACCGCGCCGAGCAGCCGGTCCCCGAGGCGTCGTTGGCTGTGTTGGATGAGGCGGGCGTAGGATTTGTGGGCGCGGCGGTCCCAACGCCAGTTGCGCAGCCAGACGACGAGGCAGGCGAGCACGCCGAGCAGCATCGCGATGAGGACGCCCGAGCGGACGCGGGCGGGTGTGTCGAGGAAGCGGTCCGTCACGAAGACGAAAGCCCAGGCCGCGAGGATGACCAGAACACCGCCGAAGATTGCCGCGCTGGTTTCCTTGCGCCACAACGCGCTTTCAAGCTGGCCGAATTTTTCGGTCAGCTTTGCGGGGAGCCGGGATTGGGCGGGTTGATCGTCCATGCCTTCGAGTCGTTCTATACCATGCCGGCGAGCTTTCGGCCCGTCCAATAGATTGCCAGGAGAAGAAGGAGGAACGCGCCCCACCAGGGATCGCTCCACAGGCGGAAACGAAGTTCGGTTGGCCGGGGATCGGGCAGCAATTTCACGGCTTCGAGAATCCGTTCAAAATCGGCGATCGTGCCCGCCTCGCCGCCGGTGATGCGGGCGAGTTCCCCGAGCGTTGTGAAGTTGGCCGGCTGGCCGGGTTTTTCGCGGACGGGCTGGGAGATGTTGAGTGTGGTCTCCAGGGTACGGTTGGCGGTCGGGGCCTCGACCTTGATCTTGAACTCACCGCCGACGCGGGGTGTGAAGCGGCTTTTGAAGACGCCCCATCCGCCTTCCAGCGCTTCGAAGGCGACGTCCTCGACCCGGCCGTCCGGGCCGGTGATCCGGGCGCTGACGTCGCCGCGTTCCATCGGGAAGCCGCCGCCGTCCAGCACGGTGGATTGCAGGAAGATGGTGTCGCCGACGTTGGGGGATTCCGGGCTGTGCGTCAGGCGGATGCCTTCCTTGTCCGCGAGGTGCCGCTGATGCGCCATCCAGCGGACGACCTGGCTCCAGAAGCGGTAGTGGAACTTGTCCTCCACGCCGCGCCGCCAGCGCCACGCGCTGTCCGTGCCCATGAAGAGGACCTTGCCCGCGCCGGCGGAGCGGGTGACCAGCAGCGGGATGCGGCCCCAGGCGTTGCGCATGGAGGCGTGGACCGCGAGGACCTCGGAGCCGGGGCGGCTTTTCTCGACGGCGGCGCTCCAGGCGAAGCCGGGGAGGTTTTTCCAGATCTCGGCGTTGCGATCCTCGTCCGCGTCGAAGCGGGTCAGCCAATGTCCCTTCCCGAGCGTCGAGAGGAGCAGGGGGACCTCGCTTTGCAGGCCGATGCCGCGGGTTTGTTTCGGGTCGAGAATGACGGGCATCAGATCCGCCAGCGGCGTCTTGGCAAAGCTGGACTGCCTGCCGCGACGGCCGGGAAGGAACACGAGCCCGCTGGCCTGCTGTTCGACCAGGCCCTTGAGATTTTCCAGATCCGATCTTTGCAGCTCGCCTTCGCCCAGCCCGACATCGCCGATGAACACCACGTCATACAGCGCGAGTTGATCCTTCGCGCCGGGGAAGGCCTTGAGGTAGTTCAATCCTTCGCCGGGACCGAGATCGGGGTGGAGCAGGACGGAATGCATCTCGACGCCGGGATCGCGCATGAGCGCGTTGCGCAGGTAGCGGTATTCCCATCGGGGCAGGGAATCAACGACGAGGACCTTCAGTGTTTCCGCGCGGATGTTGATGCGCAGCGGAAGCTCGTTGTTCTCAGGGAAGACCTCGTCCTCCTCCTTTGGAAGACTGAGGGTGAGCTCGATTTCGCCGGTCTCGCGCGGGGACCAAAGCACGGCGTCCTGCAGTTGCCCGCGGGCGGGGATGACGATGTCCTTGCGGGCGACGATGCGTTCGCCGGCGCGGACGACCAGGGTGGTGGACACTTCGCGATCAAGGTGGCTGTGCACCTTGAAGGGCAGTGCGATCTGCTCGCCGATCAGGCCGTAGGAGGGTGTTGCGACCTTTTCAAGAGAGAGGTCGGGCAGGGCCGTCTCCGCGCCGACTCCGATGCCGAAGATCGGGATGTCCTGTTCGCGAAAACGGGTCGCGACGGCCATGGGGGAACCGCCGAGATTCCAGTCCCCGTCCGTCAACATGACGACGGCGCGCAGGTGTCGGTAGCGGCGCAGGGCGTCCTCCAGGGCGGAGGCGATGTCGGTGCCGGCGTCGGGATCGTCCCGGGTTGAAGCCGGCGAAAACTCGTCGAACAGGACCTCGCCGACCTCGGACGGCCCCGCCCAAAGGTTGGTCGCGCGATGTTGGGTGATCCAGTCCGCGCGGGAGATGACGTTGCTGGCGCCGCGCGTGTCGACGGTCAGCATGCTGCCGGAGGCGTCGAGCAGCACGGCGATCTCGGGCGACTCGGCGCGTTCGATCGTGCGGACGATTTCCGGACGGAAGAGGGTGAAGATCAGCGCGGTCACGATGGCCATGCGCAGGGTTTCAAGCAGGGCCGCCGCGCGGGTTCGACGTCGCTCGAAGTTCTGCCACGACATGCCGGCGGCGACGCTCCAGATGAGCATGCCGGCGGCGATCAACAGCCAGTTTGTGGCGAAGGACCAGTTCATGGGTGATGAACCACGCAGGGGCTAAGGTCACAAAGGCCGCGATTGGGATTCTCAGGCCGGTTCATGAAAGGGGCTCCGCGTGTTTTGAGGCTTCGTGCCTTCCGGCAGAATCAGCCAGCTTTCGATCAGGAGAAAGGCGAGCATGCCGAAGAGGAACAGGCGCCACACCTCGCCTTCGAGCGCGGCGGTGGCGGCCGTCTTCTGCGCGCTGAGATGGATTGGAAGGTTGCCGAAGAGACGGGTGGCCTGATCGGCGGAGAGGGATTCGGAATCGTTTTCGGCGAAGGGGCGGTTCACGGCGAGGATGCGGTCGCCGGTTTGATAAAGGCCGGCGTTCAGGAGGATGTCGCGGGGCTCATCCGTGTCGATGGCCTTCCAGATCTGCGACCGGTCCGCGACGGAAAGTTCACCGCATGCGATCATGGTCGCCTGCCCGAGCCGGCGCGCGCCGAGTTGCAGCAGGCGTTGGATCATCGGCACGAGGACCTCGCCTCGCTCAAGATTGGACCAGGTGGCGGCGGGCAGCGTGGCCAGGTGGAAGTAGCTGCCGCGTCCGAGCCGGCCGCGTGTGAGGAACGGGGTTCCATCGCTGAAGGTCGCGAGCACGGGATCGCCGGTGTCGATCTGTCGGCGGCGGGTGGCCGTGACCCGGTCGACGGCGAGCGTGAGGCCTTCGTCGGTGGCGGCGAGGGGGCCTTCGCGCTCGTTCCATTTCGGCACGGTGAGCGGGGATGCCGGGGTTTCCAATTCGCCCCAGGAAGTCCGGGCGAAAGTGCCTTTTGCGGCGTCGTCCGTCGGAAGAAGGAGCAGCGCGCCCCCGTCCTCCACGAAGTCGGAGAGGCGTTTCGTGTCCGTCGGAAGGGCGGCTTGCCAGAGGATGAGGGCGACTCCGGCGAGCTTGGCTTCCCCGAAGGATTCGGGACGGGTCACGGTCGCGGGCTGATGATCGCCTGGGGACATCGCGGCCAGGCGGAGAAAACGATTCGCGTCCGGATCCGATGTCACCAGAAGGGCGGAGCCGGAGTCCGGCTTGTCGGCGACGAAGAAGATCTGATTGTCGCGGTCGTTGCCGTCCGCCGGCAATCGGATGGAACCCCGCGACCGGGCGGTGCCCGCCGGGAGGCTGAACTGTTTCTGCCAGCGCAGGGACGACGCGTTGACGGCAAGATCCTCGCGGGTGAGGGCTTCGCCGATCTGGATTTGAAGCGGAAATTTTTCGTCTGAAGGCCGGGTGGAGCCGAGGTCGAGTTCCAGCTTCAATTGATCCGGGGCGTCGGCGGGGCGTTCCAATGTGGCCAGGGTGACGCCGCGGTTTTGTCCGGGATCCTCGCCAAAGGTGAGGAGTCGGAATCGGACCGGTTGTTTCATTTCGGCGAACTCGGCGGTGAGCGTTTCCCAGCGGTCGTCACCGGGTTGCCAGTTGCTGGATTGGAGGTCGGACGCGATCCAGATCTCGGACGTGCCGGCGCGGTTGTCGCCGAGCCATTTGTGGGCGATCTGGAGAAGCCCCGGAAGATCGGCGGCGGTGTCGGTCGGGCCGGTGAGGGAGTTCTCCAGCAGGGCGCTGGCGGTGGCGAGCTGGACGGGTTGGCGGGTGGCGCTGTCGAGCAGGACCAGGTGGCTGGTCTCGGAGAATTGCGCGGCGCTTTCGCTCAGCATCTTGAGAGCCTGTTGCCGGCGCGTGATGGTCTGCCCGGGAAGGCGCGTCTCCATGCTGGCGGAACGGTCGAGCAGGATCACGATCACATCCGGCGCGGCGTTGACGGCCCAACCGAGCCAGCCGCCTCCGAGCGGCCGGGCCAGAAAGAGGATGAGGGCGGCGACGGCGAGGGTGCGGAACAGGAGCACGAGCCATTGCTTGAGGCGGGCGCGGTTGGTGGAGGCGCGGGTGGCCGCCACCAGGAACATCATGGCCGCCCAGGGCTGGGGGCGGTGGCGCATGCGGTTGATCAGGTGGATGATCACCGGCAGCAGGAGGAGGGGCAGTCCCCAGAGGATGGCGGGCTGGAGGAAGGTCATCGCCGGCCTCCCGCGTGGACGCGCTCGGTCAGGAAATCCGCGAGAATCTTCTCCGTGTTGGCGTCGGTGAGGACCTCGCGGTAATCGACGTTGAATTCCAGGCAGCCTGCCCGCAGCGCCGCGCGGTGCTTGTTGAACTCCTCCAGATACAGATCGCGGACGAGCGCCGGTTCCGTGACGAGATTGAAGGGGCTTTCCAGGTCCTGAAAGCGCATGGGCCGGTCGAACTCGAAGGTTGTCTCCAAGGGATCGAGCAGGTGGAACACGGCGACATCGTGTTTCTGGAAACGCAGGTGCTGGAGGCAGGGCTTCAGTTCGGCGACGGGACAGAAAAAATCGCTGATGACGACGACCAGGGCGCGGCGGCGGATCTTTTCGGCGAGTTCATGCAACGCGGCGGGCAGGGTGGTGGCACCGGCGGGCTCGGTGGTTTCGAGCACGTCGTAAAGCGTCTGGAGGTGCGCGGGGCTGCGCTTGGCGGGCAGCTCGATGCGGTGTTTTTCGGAGGCGCAGTTCAGGCCGGTGGCGTCGCCCTGGCGGGCGGCAAGGTAGGCGAGGGTGGCCGCGATGCGTTGGGCGCAGTCAAACTTGCGCGGCGCGGCGCCGCTGAATCCCATGGACGCGCTGCTGTCGAGCAGGAGGTGGAGGCGGAGGTTGGTGTCGGCCTCGAACTCCTTGATGAAATAGCGGTCCGTGCGCCCGAGCACGCGCCAGTCAAGCCGGCGCAGGTCGTCCCCGGCGACGTAACCCCGGTATTCCGCGAACTCGACGCTGGAGCCGCGATGCGGGGACTTGTGCTGGCCGGAGATGCTGCCCTCCATGGCCTGCCGTGACACCAAGGGCAGATGCGCCAGGCGGGCGAGGGCCTGGGGATCGAGGAAGGCGCGGGGATTTGCTTCCGGGGCGGCCATCAGGCGGGTTTCAACCAGTAGGTGAGCTGCTTGGGGCTGGCGGCCGTTTCATCGAGATCCTTCCAGACAAACTCGGTGGTCAGCCCGGGATGACGGGTGTAGCCGCGGCGTTGCCAGAACGGGTCCAGAGGCCGGTAGTCGGCGGGGCGGCGGGGGTGATCGGCGGGACGGTCGACGGCGCAGAACGCGAAGTGGGTGAAGCCCCCGAGTTCGGCGGCGTGGGCTTCGCGCTCGTGAAAGAAACGATGCCCCAGACCGCGGCCGCGCCACTTCGCATCCAGCACCGACTCGGCGCAGTAGAAGATCTTGTCGATGTCGAAGGGGCTGCCGACGAAGGGCTTTTTGAACTCGTCGCATTCATCCCGGAGCGCCATGCCGGTGGCGGCGCCGACGACCCGGTCGCCGGCCAGGGCGATGACGATGACGGCGGAGGGGTGCTGCGCGTAGTTGCGCAGGTAGTTCTGCTCGTAGTCCATGTCCCCGTCGTAGAGATAGGGAAACTCGCGGAAGACGGTGATGCGGAGACGCGCGAGATCGGGCACGTAACGCGCGAGCGCGGCGCCCGAACATCGCTCCAACCGGATCTCCTCCTCCATGCTCAAAGTATCAGCCGCCGACCTGGGCGATCCAGTCCGCCAGATTGTAGTAGTTGGTGATGCGCGCGATCTTGCCGTTGCGGACCTCGAAGAACGCGCCGGCGGGCAGCCGGTATTTCTGCCCCGTGGCCGGGGGCAGGCCGGCGTCGGTCTTGAGGTATTCACCCAGCACGGTGAATTCGGCGGCGGCCCGGCTGCCGTCGGCATTCGCCAGGACGACGAGATCTTCGAGCTGCTCGCGATAGGAGGCGTTCATGCGGTCCATGAAGGCGCGGAACGCGTCGCGGCCGATCTCGCGGCCGCACTGGTTGAGATCGTGGACAACGTCCTCAGTGACGAGGTCGAGAAAGGCGGCCATGTCGCCGGCGTTGAAGGCGGCGTAGTAGGCCCGGATGAGCTGGATCGTGGCGTCGTTCATGGAAAGGTTATTTGCCGCTGTCTTCCTTGCGGAGTTCGTCGAGCAGGCGGTTGACGATCTTGGGGCTGCCGACGCCCTCGGTCTGGGCCTGGAAGTTGGTGAGGATGCGGTGGGTCAGGACCGGCTCCGCGACGGCTTCGAGATCTTCCATCCGTACGAGGTAGCTGCCGTGGAGGACGGCGTGGGCCTTGGCACCGCGGATCAGGTATTGGACGGCGCGCGGGCCGGCCCCCCAGGTGACCCAGCGTTTGAGCCATTCGGGGGATTCATCCGAATCGGGGCGGGTGCGGCGGACGAGTTCGACGGCGGTGTCGTAGATATGGTCCGGCACGGGCACGCGCTGGATGAGTTCCTGGTATTTCAGCACCTCGTCCCCGGAGATCATCTTGGCGAGATCCGCGAGCTTGCCGCCGGTGGTGCTGCGGGCGATCTGACGTTCCTCCGCCGCGCTGGGGTAGCCGACGTGGACGAGAAACATGAAGCGGTCGAGCTGGGCCTCGGGGAGTTGGTAGGTGCCTTCCTGCTCGATGGGGTTCTGCGTCGCGAGGACGAAGAAGGGGCTCGGCAGGTTGAAGATCTTGCCGCTGGCCGTGACCTTGTGTTCCTGCATCGCCTCCAGCAGCGCGCTCTGGGTCTTGGGCGGCGTGCGGTTGATCTCGTCGGCCAGGACGATGTTCGCGAAGAGCGGTCCCTTGAGGAACACGAACTCGCGTTTGCCCGGCTGCTCGGCGTCCTGAAGGATGTCCGTGCCGGTGATGTCGCTGGGCATCAGATCGGGCGTGAACTGGATGCGGCTGAAATCGAGCGACATCACGTCCGCCAGGGCGTGCACCATGGTGGTCTTGGCAAGGCCCGGCACCCCCATCAGGAGGGAGTGACCGCGGGAAAGGATGGCGATGAGGAGGAGTTCGACGACCCGTTCCTGACCGACGATGACCTTGGCGATCTCCTGGCGGAGCCCGTCGTATTTGGACCGGAGTTCGTCGATCGCCGCGACATCGGCGTCACTGGCCCGGGGCGCGTCTTCAGTGCTGTTGCTGGACATGATTCAAAGTGAGTGAAAGGCGGGCGGACGATAGCGATGGTAATCGGGGCTGTCGATGGCGATCGGGTCGGGGAATCAGCGGAGGCGGACTGCCGGGCGGACGGGGGGCGGAAGACGAAATCCCTTGCAAAAGGGCCTCGCCCGACAAGAATCCCGTCCTCTTTCGGCATGGATCACAAAGTCTTCATCACCCGTACGGAACCGGACTATCCCGCCTTTCCCCACGATGAGCCCGACCATCCGATGGTGCAGGCCTGCCGGCGGGTTTTCGGTCAGTGGACGGACACGCCGGACAACCCCTTCGCCCAATGGCTCAAGCCCGGCGGGAGCGTGGTCATCAAACCCAACTGGGTGATGCACACCGAGGACAGCAACCCGAATTCCGAGGCCCTGCTGACGAACACCGCGCTGATCCGTCATGTCATCGAATGCGCCGCCCGCGGGCTCGGGAATCAGGGCCGCATCGTGGTGGGGGACGCGCCGCTGCAAAGCTGTGATTTCGGGCGCATGATGAAGTTCACCCGCGTGCCGGAGATGATGGATCTGCTGCGGGCGAAATATCCGGACATCGAACTGATCCATGAAGACTGGCGGCTGACGACCCTGGAAACGGAGGAGGACAACTCGCCCAGCGCCGATTCGGTCCAGGCCACGAAGGAGATCGATGCGAGCCGCTTTGTGCTGAAGGACCGCGGCCGGGCGAGCTTTCTGGAGGACATCGCCGACTACGCGGACGAGTTCCGCGTGAGCTGCTACAAGCCCAGCCTGATGTTCCCGCATCACCATCGCGGCACCCATCGCTACTGCGTCACCAAGCGCATCTTCGAGGCGGATCTCATGATCAACATGCCGAAGATGAAGACGCACATGAAGGCGGGCCTCACCGGCGCGCTGAAGAATCTCATCGGCATCAACGGCCACAAGGAGTTCCTGCCGCATTACGTCCGGGGCTCCTACTTCGGCGGCGGCGACAGCTATTGCAACGGCAATTCCTTTCGCGACAAGTACGACGCCATCTACGACGAGTTCTGGGAGCACTTCCTCGACACGCCGCAATCCAAGAAGAACTGGCAATGGCAGAAGATGCGCGCGCTCTCGCATCTTTCGCACGCGGCCGGCGCCTCCAAGATGTCCCCCGGCGGCTGGTCCGGCAACGACACCATCTGGCGCACGACGCTGGACCTCAATCACGTGCTGTACTTCGAGCCCGACTCGCCGAAGAAGATTCTCAACATTGTCGACGGCATCATCGCGGGCGAAGGCAAGGGCCCGCTCAGCCCCACGCCCAAACGGGTCGGCGTGCTGGCGGTGGGCGACAATCCCGCCTACGTGGACGCCGTGCTGGCGCAGCTGATGGGCTACAACATCTCCCGCATCCCGACGGTCTACAACGCGATCTACAACCGCAAATCCCAGCTGGCCGGACCTTTCCTCGAAGACTGGAATGTCGACTGGGTGGAGGAGGGCTCCTCGAAGTCGATCCCCTTCTGCGAGCTGCCGAACCTCGACTTCAAGAAACCCGAATACTGGCGGCGTTGCGCGCGCGGCAGTGGCGCGGTGCCGGAGGAGAGCGCCGTTTCCGTATGAGCTTCCTGGAATCCGCCAGCCGGGTTTACGGGCAGTTCCGGGGCTACAACCGGCTGAACATCGCCCGGGAGGTGGATGCGGCCTTGAAACGGACCCCCGCCGAGCTTCGCCGCCGACAGCTGGACGACTTCCGTTTTCATGTCCGCCGCAGTGTTCAGCGCTTTCCCTACTATCGGGACAAGCTGGAGCAGGCGCTCGGGAAACTGCCGGGCGAGAAGGAGGAATTTGTTCCCGCCGACCTGCCGATCTGGACCAAGCAGGATCAGCGCGCCCTCTTCGCGACCTTGGACGGGAAGGATTACCAGGGTTGCTTTCTGCATTCGACCGGCGGATCCACCGGCGTGCCGACGCAGTTTTACATGACCCGTGAGAGCTTCGAGTGGCGGCAGGCCGTCACGGATCGCGGTTACGGCTACGGCGGCGCGGAGCCGGGACGGCGCGCGTTTTACATCTGGAGCGATCCGGCCAAGGAACCGCCCTTCTTCAACTGGTTGAAGTGTCGGATTCATCAAAAGCTTCAGAACCGGACCTACTTCAACTGCTTCTTTTTCAACGAGGAACGGAAGCACCTCTGCTGCCAGGCGATCAACGAGCGACGTCCCGAAACGATCGTCAGCTACGCCGGCAAGATCGCGGAGCTGGCCTTGTTTGTGCGGGACAATCCCGGGCTGCTGAAATGGCGGACCCAACACATCGTCACCGGCGCGGAGGGATTGCAGGAAGGCCAGCGGGAGCTGATCCGCGAACATCTCGGCGGGCAGGTCTACATGTCCTATGGCAGCCGGGAGTTCATGCTGGTGGGCATGGAGAGCCGGCATCAGAACGGCTACCACCTTTCCGATGACAACCTGCTGGTCGAGATCGTCGGCGAGGACGGCAAACCGGTGCGGGCCGGTGAGACCGGGCGGATCTGTGTGACCGATCTGCACAATGCCACCAACCCCTTCATCCGCTACGAGATCGGTGATCTCGGGATCATGGCCGGCGACGACGAGCCGTGTCCGGAGGGATTGCCGTTTCGCCGGCTGTTGCAGGTCCTGGGCCGCAACCAGGAATTTGTCTACACGCCCGACGGCGCGAAACTCACGGCGATCTACTTCGCGCACCACCTCAAGGAACTGGCGTGGGTGGACGCCTACCAGCTGGTGCAGAAATCGAAGGACCATCTCATCATCCGCGTGATCTCCGCGCGGCCGATCGACGAGGCGATGAAGGCCGCCGCCGACCGGCAGCTGCGGGCGAAGCTGGGCGACATGCGGCTGGATTTCGAGGGCGTGCGGGAACTTGAGAAGGCGAAGAACGGCAAAACTCCGGTGGTCCTGTTTGAGATGGACGAGGAGCCCGCAAAATCGTGATCAAGGAGGGACGGCGCTTGCAGTTTGTCGAGGAAGGACGCGGCGGTGTGAGATGGGGCGAGGCGCTTCGCGGGCGTCTGGAACATCAGCGCGGACGGCCCCATGGCAACGTCGTGATCCGCTCGCTGGCGGGCCTGTTCGGGCATCGGATTCGAAAAATTTCCGGGCTGGAACACATCGGGATCGACCGTGATCCCTTCGTGCTCGCGCTCAACCATTCGCAGTATTCAGAGGCGCTGTTCGTTCCGGCGACCCTCGGCATTTTCCGGTGCGGCAAGATGATCCGTTTCATCGCCGACTGGAACCTTCAGTTGGTGCCCGGCATCTGGCTCGTCTACCGGGGCGGGCAGGTGATCATCCTGGACCGAAAGCCGGCCAAGCCCGCGTGGCTGAACATTTTCCGCCCCCTGCTCACCGTCAAGACACCGGCCAGCGAGCGGGCGGCCCAGCTGTTGGACGAGGGGCACAGCATCGGAATCTTCCCCGAAGGCACGACCAATCGGGATTCCAAGAACCTC
>JADHOF010000046.1 GCA_016779125.1 Verrucomicrobiia bacterium
CCGGTGATGGCACCGTCCTCGACGGACCAAAGTTCCAGGTCGCCTTTCCAACCCGAGAGGTCTTTGCCGTTGAAGATGGACTTGAAGCCGTTTTCGGCTCCGTGTGCGGCGGTGGAGAGGCCGAGGCAGAGTGTTGCGAGAAGTAGCTTGGCTATCATTGGAATCAAGGGGTGACAGACGGCGATGGATTTTCGTCGATTCAGAGGAAATTTCGGGCGGGTGATCGCTAGTCGTGATTTTCGCGGCGCTGCTTTTTCCAGGCTTCGCCGAGGTCGGTGAGGTTCCTGTCCTTCAGCCATTGTTCGGCCAGCGGGAAGATGATTCGCTCTTCGCGATCGAAATGCTTTCGGCACCAATGAACCGTGCGGAGCAGCAGCAGGCGGGCTTCCTCGATGGTTTTGGCCTTGTCGACGCCGTTGAGGCTCTCGTCGATCTCCTTGTGTTCCGCCTCGAAGTTCTCGGCTTGGGCGATGTTGTCGAGGCAGTGCATGAGCGGCTCGATAATCAGCTCGTCCTCGACCCGTGAATGCGCCTCGTGAACGGATTCAAGCAGGCGGGCCAAGGCTTTGATTTCGACCAGGTTCTGGGAGCTGGGCACGTTTCGTTCGATGTAATCGAACAGGTTGTGAAAGACGAAATGTTCGGCTTGGAGCGCGTCGGTGATTTTCATGGATCAGTTGTCGCAGTTTTTGTGATCGCCCGTCTGCATCATGGCGGCGGCGCGCTGGCGGATTTCCTCGACGGTCAGGGTTTCCTTTCGGGTGGCCACCGTCCACATGTGGCCGAATGGGTCAAAAAAGGTTCCGGATCGGTCTCCGTAGAACTGGTCGGCGACGGGCTTGTGAACCTTGACGCCGGAGGCAAGCGCCTTTTCGAAAACCGCGTCCACATCCGCGACGTAGAGGCAGATGCCGACCGGGGTGCCTCCGACGGTTTCGGGGCTGAGTGCCTGCATCTGCGGACATTCGTCTCCGAGCATGATCTTCGAATCGCCGATTCGGATTTCGGCGTGTCCGATGACGCCTCCGGGCATCTCAAGTCGCATTTCCTCGGTCGCGCCGAAAATGTCCGCGTAGAACTCGATGGCTTTCGCTGCGCCTTTGACGATGAGGTAAGGGGTCACGCTGTGGTAACCCTCTGGAATATGGGGGGTTGAATCGCTCATGGGTGACGACACGCTAACGAAAGGGGACGGTATGGCGATGCCGAATTAGTCCGCCATGTCCTCGACGCTCGGGCAGGTGCAGATCGGATTGCGATCGCCGGCGACGTTGTCGACGCGGCCGACCGGGGGCCAGTACTTGTAGTCGAGAAGTCCGTCGACCGGATACGCGGCCTGTTCCCGTGGGTAAGGGTGATCCCAGCCCGAGTCCGCGATCATGTCACCGGTGTGCGGGGCGTTTTTCAGCGGATTGTTCTGGGCGTCCAGATCGCCGTTTTCGACATCGGTCATCTCCCCGTGAATGGCGATCATGGCCTCGATGAATCGATCCAGCTCGTCCTTCGACTCACTTTCAGTCGGTTCGACCATGAGCGTGCCGGCGACCGGCCAGGAGAGAGTCGGGGCGTGAAAGCCGAAATCGATCAGTCGTTTTGCGACGTCCTCCGCAGTGGTCTTCTTGAATGTGCGGAGGTCGAGAATGCACTCGTGGGCCACGAGGCCCGTCCGGCCCTTGTAAAGCGTGGGGAAGTAGTCCGCGAGTTGGCGCGAGATGTAGTTCGCGTTCAGGATCGCGTACCGGGTGGCGTCGGTGAGTCCCGTCGCTCCCATGGTGGCGATATACATCCACGATATCGGAAGAATGCCCGCGCTGCCCCAAGGTGCGGCGCTGACCGGGCCGATGGGCTCCTCGCCGCCGAGATTGACGACCGGGTGATCGGGCAGGAAGTCGAGCAGATGCTCGGCCACCCCAATGGGTCCCATGCCGGGTCCGCCGCCGCCGTGCGGGATGCAAAAGGTTTTGTGCAGGTTGATATGGCAGACGTCGGCGCCCATGTCGCCCGGAGCGCACAGGCCGACCTGGGCGTTCAGGTTGGCACCGTCCATGTAGACCTGGCCGCCGTGGGTGTGGATGATTTCGCAGACTTCTCGGATGGATTCCTCGAACACGCCGTGGGTCGATGGATAGGTGACCATCAATGCCGCGAGCTTCTCCGCGTGGTTGGCTGCCTTGGCGCGGAGATCCTCCATGTCGATGTTGCCTGCGGCGTCGCATTTGACGGGCACGACCGTCAATCCCGCCATGGCGGCGCTGGCCGGATTCGTTCCGTGCGCGGAGGTGGGGATAAGGCAGACATTGCGATGGCTTTGCTTGCGGCTGGCGTGAAAGGCCTGGATGACGAGCAGTCCGGCGAATTCGCCCTGTGCGCCGGAATTGGGCTGGAGTGAGACCGCCTCGAAACCGGTGATGGTCGCAAGCCAATCCTCCAGGTCCGCGAAGAGATCGAGATAGCCCCGGGACTGCTTGATTGGAGCGAAAGGATGGATTCCAGCAAACTCCGGCCAGCTCACGGGTTGCATCTGGCTCGTGGCGTTCAGCTTCATGGTGCAGGAGCCGAGCGGAATCATCGAAGCGGTCAGAGAAAGGTCCCGGCTTTCCAAACGCTTGAGGTAGCGGAGCATCTTCGTTTCGGACCGGTGCCGCTGAAACACGGGATGCGTGAGAAACTTGGATTCGCGGCGCAAGGCGTCAGGGAAGTCCGTGTCGATGTCACGGGCGATCTCGGCCGCGGTGAAATCCGGTTTCTCATCGTTGTTGAAGATCTGAAACAGCCTGTCGATGAGCGCGGTGTCGGTGGTCTCGTCGAGGGCGATGCCGACGGAATTGACATTGAACACCCGCAGGTTGATTTCTGCGGCTTCCGCCAAGGCCACAATGTTTTTCGCGGAGCTTTCCTGTTTCACGCCGATGCGGACGGTGTCGAAATATTCACCGAGGGTGATCCAATGACCGAGACGTTCGATTCCCTTGGCCAGAATCTTAGCGAGGCAGTGGACGCGGTTTGCGATGGCGGTCAGGCCTTCCGGTCCGTGGTAAACCGCGTACATCGCCGCCATGTTGGCGAGCAGGGCCTGCGCCGTGCAGATGTTGCTGGTGGCTTTGTCCCGGCGGATGTGCTGCTCGCGAGTCGCCAGCGTGAGACGGAAGGCCGGTCGCCCCCGCGAATCCTTGCTGACGCCGATCAGACGCCCCGGCAGGCTCCGCTTGAATTCGTCGCGCGTGGCGAAGAACGCGGCGTGCGGTCCGCCGTATCCAAGCGGGACGCCGAAGCGCTGGCTGTTGCCGACGGCGATGTCCGCCCCGAAATCGCCTGGAGGCTTGAGCAGGGTCAGCGCGAGAAGATCCGTGGCGACGGCAACAAGAGCCCCGGCATTGTGCGCCTTTTCAACCAGTTCGGAATGATCCGAGACGGTGCCGTTTGTGTCCGGATATTGCACGAGAACGCCGAACACGTTTGCGTCCAGTTCGAACTTCTCGCTGGCGGAAACGATGACCTCGATTCCGAGCGGCAGCGCCCGCGTCTGGAGAACGGCGATGTTCTGCGGGTGGCAGGTTTCGGCTACCAGGAAACGGTTTCGATCCGCAGACCCCTTCATCCGATGGCAAAGGGTCATGGCTTCGGCGCAGGCGGTCGCTTCGTCGAGCAGCGAGGCGTTCGCGATCGCGAGGCCGGTGAGATCGCAGACCATGGTTTGGAAATTCAGCAGGGATTCAAGCCGGCCCTGGGAGATTTCGGACTGGTAGGGTGTGTATTGGGTGTACCAGCCCGGGTTCTCCAGAATGTTGCGCTGGATGACCGGCGGGACGACGCAGTCGTGGTAACCCATGCCGATGCACGAACGAAAAACCTGATTCTTCTCGGCGACAGTCCGGAGTTGGCGGAGCGCGTCGAATTCGCTCAAAGCCTCGGGGAGTTCCAGATCGCGACCCAAGCGGATGCTCGCCGGGACCAAGGATTCAATCATCGAATCAAGGCTTTCGTGGCCGATGGCGGCCAGCATTTCGGCCGTTTCCGCCGGTGATGGGCCGATGTGGCGATGGATGAATTGGTCGGGGTGGCGCAGTGCGGAGGTGGCGTCTTTGGTCATGTCGATCGGGCGGAAAGTAAACGCGGACGGGAGCTCGGCAAGCGAGTAAAAATGGCGGGAAATGGACGTGTTTCGCAGCTGGGAAGGCGATATGCTGCCGGGAATGAGGGGGATGATCTTCTTGCTGGCGGTGATGGGCCTGGCCAACGGCGCTTCGGCTGCGGAAGCGGACGGACTGATCGGAAATCTGGTGTCCGCACGGGAGGCTCTTGAGGACGCGCCTTTTGCCGAGGTGGTGCGGGCCTCCGCCGGAAAAAGGGTGATTCCGCTCGATCTGGCTCGGGACAGTGGTTTGCTCGAGCGTATCGGGGAGGCTTTGGATCAGGCCTTGTCCCGCCTGCGGGAATCCAGTCATCCCGCCCACGACGAGAAAAGGATCAACGAGGTCAGCCGGCATTTTGAATCAGGAATCCGAGACGCGTTGAACGAAGTGGAGGGCTTCACGTGCGATTATCCGAAAACAGCCGATGGCCGCACGCTGCGGTCCGGGTATCCCGACCTGCGTCTTGTGGTCAAGGACAGCGGGCGCGTGATCTACCTGGACCCGAAGCTTTTTCAAGCGGACTTGCGGGGGAGTTCCTTGCGGACCTTCTATTTCACGCCTCAGGCGGAAAGCGGAAAGATTCTCGACGATGGGCACCATCTGCTCGTCGGTATTTCGCACCGAGGCAAGGCGGATGGCGTCTGGCAGTTTGGCGGATGGGAATTGGTGGATCTCGCGCGGTTTCGCGTGCGGCTGAAATTGGAGTTTCAGGCCGGGAATCGGGACATCTACCGTGAGGAAAACATCGTCGCCCGGAGCAAAGCGGGTAACGAATAGTGTGTATTGCCCGTCTTTGGCTTGATGCGTGATGTGTTCCTTCTCGCCTTGATCGTTCCTTCCGTTTTCGCGGCGGAATACCGTCCGCCCGAGCCGGTCCGACCAATCAAGACCCTTCTTCTGGACTGGCGGGATTCGACGAGGGATCGGGTGGTGCCGGCCAAGATCTATTATCCAGCCGACGCAAAAGGGCCGAGTCCGGTCATCATTTTTTCACACGGACTGGGAGGGAGCCGGGAAGGCTACGCCTATCTCGGTGAGCACTGGGCGGGCGCGGGCTTTGTGTCCGTTCATTTGCAACATGCCGGCAGCGATGAGGGCGTGTGGAAGGAAGTCGGCATTTTGCAAAGGATGGCGGCGATGAAGCGGGCGGCGGCCGATCCCCGCAACGCCGTCAATCGGACAAAGGACGTGAGCTTCGCCATTGATGAATTGGCTCGAATGAACGAGAGGGACGGCGTGTTGCCTGGTCGTATGGACCTGAAGCGGATTGGTGTCGCAGGGCACAGTTTTGGCGGACACACCGCATTGTCGATCGCGGGGATGAACTATTCGCGTGGAAAACTCGGTGACGGGCGTGACGAGCGGGTGAATGCGGCCATCCAAATGAGCGCCCCGGCTGCGAGCAAACGCGTGCGGACCTACGCCTATGATTCCGTCGCCATTCCGGTGTTTCACATGACCGGGACCAAGGACGAAAGTCCGATCAATTCGACCACGGCCGAGGATCGGCGCATTCCGTATGACCATTCAAAAGGGGAGGCCTGTTTCTTGAATTTCGATGGCGGCGATCACGCGGTTTTTTCGGGACGAAAACGCCTTTCGCGCGAGGCGGCCCGGCAGGACGAGCTGTTTCAACGCCACGTCTGTCGCGGCTCGACGGCTTTCTGGGAGGCCTGGCTGAGTGGAAACGAATCCGCGAAACGCTGGCTGCTGGCAGGCTCCTTCAGAACGGAGCTGGGTCAGGCGGGCTTTTTCGAGACACGCCGGATTCCCTGACCTGAGCGGGGGTTTTCTGAAACACCCACACATCCAATCTGGTTCGGAGCGGGGTCGCTGTTGGTTCACCCGGGGTTTGTTCGTTCAATCCGGAATTTCGATGAAGATTTCTCCGTCAAGAGGCGCGATTTCATGGGACATCGCCATGTGACCGGTGGATTGCCGGCGGTGGGGCTTGGCGAAACGGACCGTGGTCGACTGGCCTGGTGGATTGTAAATCGCGTAGCCCTTCGTGAATTTGCGCAGGATCGAGCCGTCGCCACGTCGCTCTCCGGGCGAAAGCGGTTTCCCGAGTTTGGCATCCCAGAAAGGATACCAGTCATGGAGATGATCCGGGCTCGGCAACGGGTTCGGGTCGGAGAAAAGTACAAAGCCGTCGGAACGTGTGAGTCCGAGGGCGGTCGTCGCCCTCATGAGGTGGAGATCTTCGCGCGAGTTCGAATACCAGGTTTCCAGACAATTGATGCGAGGCTTTCGGAGATAAGTCTCCGCCCATGTCAGCGAGGATTCGATGCGTTCCCAATCCGTCGCGTTCCGGGAGCGGTAGCATTCCATGAAATGGCCGTTGATGTATGCGGCGCTCTTGGGCGAATTGCGGTCGTTGGCATTGGCCAGAATGAGCGCGTCCTCGCCGATTGCGGCTCGAATTTCCTTCAGCAGAAGAATCCGCGCCTCATCCTCCTCCCACCAATCCAAAAAAACTCCGTCAAACACGCCGGAATCAACGGCCGCCTTGGCGCGTGCTGCCACCTGGGTTCGAAACGCGGGATTGGAGAAATCCAACAGGAAATATCCGCCCTCTTCCCATCCGATCACGGGTTTTCCCGCAGGGTCGCGGAGCCACCAGTCACTACCACTCGGGAGGAAGGAGCGATGCGCGTCGCGGTAGCGGATCTCGCAAAGCAGCACGATGTGGGGATTCAACTTCAACAAGTTGGTCCGCCGTTGATTCGCGTGCTTGACCGAATCTGCGGTGAATCGGGTTGATGCTCCTTGGGGCTCAGTGTCCCAGCGAAGCCCGAAGAAGTCGGCCGCGTGGAAAATCAGATCATGACGGGCTTCGGTCTCCAATTGGCTTTCATTCGCGACGTTTTCAGCGGGGTTCCACGCCTGAAAAACGGATGGGAAATCGCGTCGGGCAATCCTGTCCACCGCCGAGGATTCTGCGCCCAGAGAGAGGTGGAGGCCCATGCCGAAGCATACAAGGATCAGCGAAATCGAAAGTCTTTTTGACATGTGAATGGCGGGTGTTTCAAGGGCCGCTAGGGTAATCTAGCCGCGCTGTTGGAGAATGACCAATGACGAACCGGGATACGTAAACATGTCCTTTCTGGACGTTCGGGAATGGAGGTTTTCATTCAGCTGGCGAGCTGGTCGAGGGGATGCTTTTTGCCCCGGGAGAACTGGTCGGGATTGAACGCGACTTGTTGAACCGGCTCGAGCGTGGATTTCCCAGGCGATTGCATGGGGCCCTCGATCCGTTCCGTCGAAAGCCTTGGTGTCCGAAATCGGGGTTGCGATACCTAGTTCTGTGAGGTATGTGTGTCGTCGATGATCGCGAAAGACCTGATAGCCGCCTCCTCAAGGCCGTTGGTGCTTTCCGTCCTGAGTCAGGGCGAAAGTTACGGCTACGCGCTCATTCAGCGGGTTCGCGAGCTTTCGAAGGAACGGATCGAATGGACGGAAGGCATGCTCTATCCGGTGCTGCATCGTCTGGAAAAGGAAGGCCTGATCGAGTCCGAATGGAAAACATCCGACGCCGGCCGACGTCGTAAGTATTATCGTATCAGCGCGGAAGGGGGCGTCGCGCTGCGCCAAGAAAAAGACAACTGGATCGCCGTTCACAACACGCTCGGCGGATTGTGGGGAATGAAGCCATGCAAAATCTAGAGAACGAAATTCAACAATGGCGGGAGCGTTATCGCGTGAACGGGCAATTGAGCGAGGCGGAAATTGAGGAACTCGAGTCGCATCTCCGTGATGCCGTGGAGGATCTGTCGGGAAGAGGGTTGTCCGAGGAGGAGGCTTTTCTTGTGGCTCGAAGGCGTTTTGGGTCCGATGAAAGCGTCGCGACTGAGTTCGAGAAGATGGATCCGATGCGAGTCTGGATTCAGCGGACCAAGTGGATGCTGGTTGGCACCCTGGCGCTACAAGTCCTGCTGGTGATTCGAACGTTCTTCGTCAGTCATTTGTTTGGGGCGTTTGCGCGTGGGGGGACTCCGGCAGTGCCTGATCTAGCCATGGCATTCCTTGAGCCCTTTATCTTTACTGGCATCGTAATCTTCGTGGTTTACCGATGTTGGGGGCGGATTGTTACGATACTGGAACGATTCTCGGGATGGTGCGGACGGTGCCCGAAGGCGGTGGTGTTGGCCGCAGTAATGTTTGGCTGCTTTGCTCCGATCGTTTTCTTGATGGTTTCATTGAGTCTTTCGGTGGGAATCCAGCGGCTGTTTGACGGATCGGACGCGGTGCGTTTCGATTGGAGGAACCTGATCTCCAGCATGGTATGGCCGCTTTCTCTTTACGGCCCGATCGGATTGGTGATCTTGGCTTTGCATCGGTGGGAAAATCGTCGCGAGACGATTTCCGATCTTTGAGGGCGATTTGCCCGGCCGAGCGGTGTGGGGGGCTTCAACTAGACCGGGACGCCTGTTGCGCCGAGAGACCTTATTGCCGGCCCCGCTTCCGGGCTTTCAGCGGCTGAGAAACGCCGATTTCGCCTTTGACGCTCAAATTGCCATTTCGTAGCGTTCCCGGCTTTCTCGTAATGCTCAATTTCATAAAGAAAATCTTCGGTTCCAGCAATGAACGCCAGATCAAGAAGATCTGGCCGATCGTCCACGAAATCAATCGCTTCGAGGAGGAACTGCAGTCCGCTTCAGAGCAGGTGCTCAAGGACAAGACCGCCGCGTGGAAGGAAGAATTGTCCAAAATCGAGGACAATGACCTGCTGGCGGCGCGCTTGGATGAGATTTTGCCCGAGGCCTACGCGGTGGTGAAAAACGCCTGCCGGCGCCTTTGCGGAACCTCCGCCCACGTGCGCGGGCATGACCTGAAATGGGAGATGATCCCGTTCGATGTGCAGCTGATCGGCGGTATCGCGCTGCACCGTGGAATGATCGCGGAAATGGCGACGGGCGAAGGCAAGACCCTCGTCGCGACATTGCCGGTGTTTCTCAACGCGCTCACCGGGCGGGGCGTCCATGTGGTGACGGTGAACGATTATCTGGCTCAACGCGACAGCGAGTGGATGGGGCACGTCTATCGCTATCTCGGACTCAGCGTGGGCTGCATCGTGCACGATCAGCGCCCGGACGTCCGGCGTGAGCACTACAACCGCGACATCGTTTACGGCACGAATTCGGAATTCGGTTTCGACTACCTGAGGGACAACGGCATGGCCTCCACTGCGGAGGAGCAGGTTCAGCGGGGCCACTACTTCGCCATCGTGGACGAGGTCGACTCCATCCTGATCGACGAGGCGCGGACGCCTTTGATCATCAGCGGTCCGGCCGTGGTTGCCCGCGACAACCAGGTCTACTTTCGTTACAAACCCTCAATCGAGGGCTTGGTGAAGCGGCAGCAGGAACTTGTCTCCCGCTTCACACGCGAAGCGGCCGAACTGCTCAAGAAGATTCAGGATGGTACCGCGGAAGATCCGGCCGAGGCACGGCGTCACGCGGGATTGCTTCTTTACCGGGCGAAACTGGGACAACCCAAACTGCCCGCCCTGATGACGCTGCTGGAGGAGCCGGAGAACATCAAGCTGATGAACAAGGCCGAGATGGATCTGCATCTCGACCAGACAAAGAAGGATCTCTACGCGCAGAAGGAGGAGTTGTTCTTCGCGATGGAGGAGAAGAGCCACGAGGCGGACCTGACGGAGAAGGGGCGCAACTTCCTCAGCCCGAAGGAGCCGGACGCCTTCATGTTGCCGGACATCATCACGGAGTTTCACGAGATCGACAACGGTCCGGAAAAGGACGTGCACAAGCGCATGGAGCTGAAGCGTGTTGCACAGGAGCGCTACGACAACACGGCGGAAAAGATCCATGTCATCTCGCAATTGCTGAAGGCCTACTGCCTCTACGAGAAGGACGTTCAATACGTCGTGCAGGAAAACAAGGTGATCATCGTCGATGAGAACACCGGTCGTCTGATGACCGGCCGGAGATGGAGCGACGGGCTGCACCAGGCGGTGGAGGCGAAGGAAGGTGCGATCATCGAGGAGGAAACCCAGACCTACGCGACCATCACCATCCAGAACTATTTCCGACTCTACACGAAGCTGGGCGGCATGACGGGAACGGCCGAGACGGAAGCCAACGAGTTTCTGGACATCTACAAGCTGGGCGTCCTCGTGATGCCGACGAACCGGCCCTGCCTCCGGGTCGATTCCGACGACACGGTTTACAAGACGCGCCGCGAAAAGTTCGTCGCCGTGCTTGCCGAGATCCAGAAGGTGCATCTGCAGGGTCGGCCGATTCTGGTTGGAACAATCTCCGTCGAATCGAGCGAGCTGGTGTCCCGGATGTTGAAGAAGAACGGGCTGGTCCACTCCGTCCTGAACGCAAAATACCACGAACAGGAAGCGGAGATCATCGCTCGCGCCGGGCAGCGGGGCGCGATCACAATCGCCACGAACATGGCCGGTCGCGGTACGGACATCAAACTGGGGGAGGGCGTCGCCCAGGTCGGAGGTCTCCATGTCATCGCCACGGAGCGGCATGAATCCCGCCGCATTGATCGTCAGTTGCGTGGCCGTTGCGCCCGCCAGGGAGATCCGGGCTCGTCGCATTTCTTTATCGCCCTCGAGGACGACCTGATGCGTCTGTTCGGTTCGGACAAGATCGTCAAGGTCATGGAGCGTGTCGGCTTGGAGGAAGGACAAGAACTCGAGCATCCGCTGCTGAACCGATCCATCCAGACGGCTCAGAAACGCGTGGAAGGGCACAATTTCCAGATCCGCAAACGGACGCTTGAATACGATGACGTGATGAACAAGCAGCGCGAAATCGTTTACGGTTTCCGCAACGAGATCATTCGCGGAACCGATGTTCGCGACCGGATCATGGACATTTTGGAGGAGGTCGTGATCGCCAAGGCCTTCGACCTGACCGACGAGGACGCCGACGTTTCCGAATGGGACATGCGCCCCTTGGCGGATTGGGTGAACCTGACCTTTCCGCTGGGAATGCCCGAGGACGAGTTGCGCAAAGCCGCCGCGTCGGGTTCGGAGGTTCCGCTGGAGGGTTCGGCCTTTCACGGGCTCAACGCCGCGCAATTCGCGGTCTGCAAATTCATCGCCGATGCTGTTCGCCGTGCTTACGACTCCAAGATCAGTTTCGAGGACGCCGACGCGCTTGAGAATGTTGAGCGTTACATCGTGCTCAGCGCCATCGACAAGCTCTGGCAGGAACACCTCTACAACATCGACAGCCTGCGCACGGCGATCGGCCTGCGGGCCTACGGGCAACGGGATCCGCTGATCGAGTACAAGACCGAGGCGTTTCAGGTGTTTGAGGAGATGATGATCAACGTGAAGAGCGAGATCTGTCACAACATCTTCCGCAGCGCGTCCAGCATGGTCGCCTTTGAGAGCTTCATGCAGAGCCTGCCGCAGGTGACCACGCACGCGGACGTCAGCACCTTCGGGGCGGGCGGCGGGCAGGCGTCGCAACGGCGCGCCTCCGACATCGTCAGCGAGGCGGCTGAAGATATCGAGCGGGCGGCTCCGATGCGCACCGGGCCAAAGGTCGGGCGCAACGACAAGTGCCCGTGCGGCAGCGGCAAGAAATACAAGCAGTGTTGCGGCCGCTGATCGGCCCGAGGGAATACACGCGACAACCCATTTGAATTCCGTTCGCGCCGGGCTACTGTCCGCGTATGTCCGCCGATGATCCCGCCGAGGAACCGTCCCTTTCCGGTCTGTTGCCCCGGGAGGATCTGGATCGTCTCTCCCTGCTGCAGCTTCTCGATCTCATCGCCCAACGACTGCCGAAGCGGCACGGTGTCCTGATCGATCTCGTCTACCTTCGCGAACGAATCGAGGCGACGGAGGAGCTGAACGAGCAGGCTCGCGCGGCTTTGGAGAAGTTTGATCAGGTTGTGGAAAAACTGCGGGCACCGGCGCTTCGCGTGGGCACCTGGCTTGGATTGCAGGATCTCGACAAGGCGATGGTCTGCGTAAACGGAACGGACTATGTCTGTTCCGTGGATCCCGATCTGGACGCCGCGAGTCTGCAACTCGGGGAGCGCGTTCTTTGCAACGAGGCCTACGCCGTGGTGCGAAGCCTTGGCTTTGAAACACAAGGCCAGGTCGTCCGGGTCGAGGAGTTGTTGTCGGACGGACGCCTGCGGATCGGGCAGGAGGGCGCGGGGACCAGTTCCGTGATTCTTCGGTCCGATCTGACCGCGAAGGAAAAGCTCAAGCCGGGCGTTGAAATCCGACTGGACGCGAATCAACGGGTCGCCTTGGAGGTGATCGGCCATGGCAAGCGAATCGAGCGGAGCCTGCAAAGGGTCGACGAACTTCCGTGGGACTCGATCGGCGGGCAGGCCGATGCCGTGGAAGCGATCCGGGACACCCTCGAGATGCCGTTCCTCCACGCGGACCTGTATCGCCGCTTTGAGCATACGCTTCCCAAAGGTTTTCTCCTTCACGGCCCGCCGGGCTGCGGAAAAACGCTCCTGGGCAGGGCGACGGCCTACAATCTTCGGCGGCAGATTCGTGAGCAGAGCGGGGTGGATCGACCTGAATTTTTTCTCCATGTCAAAGGGCCCGAAGTGCTCAACATGTGGGTTGGGGAAAGCGAACGGCAGGTGCGGGATCTGTTCACCCAATGTCGTGAGCGGGCGAAGGACGGCGCGCTGGCCTTTCTTTTCATCGACGAGGCGGAATCGATTCTCGGAACGCGGCGTAGCGGCCGCCACGCGGGGATGCTCAGCACCATAGTTCCCATGTTCTGCACGGAGATGGACGGGTTGGAGCCCTTGGAAAACACGGTGGTGATCCTCGCCTCGAACCGTGCGGACCTGATCGATCCCGCGATCCTTCGGCCCGGGCGGATTGATCGCAAGATTCGCGTGCGGCGGCCGGATGAGGCCGGCGCGCGCGCGATCTATGAGATCTACCTGAAGGAAACGTTGCCTTTGGCGGAACCGCGAGAGCTGTTGGTGGAATTTGTGACACGGCGACATTTCGAGCGCGTGGCGGAGAACGAGTTTTTGGAAGTCAGCTATCGAAGCGGCAGAAAGGAAACCCTGTATCGGGGCGATCTCGCCAGCGGAGCCATTATTGCGGCGGTGGTCGAACGGGCGAAGGGGCTGGCGATCCGACGCGCGGTCAAGGACGGGCAAGACCCCGGAATTGGCCGGGGCGATCTCGAGAACGCGCTTCGACTGGAGCATCTCGAAAACGATCTTTTTCCGGGCTCCGACCTGACGGAGGACTGGTTGAAGCTGACGGACTTTGATCCTGAGAACGTGGTTCGACTGGGGCCGGTGCGGAAACGGAACGATACGGAACGGCGGGGGACGGTATGATCCAATTCGGCATTGAGACCGAATACGGCATCACCCGCACCGGAGCGGAAGACCTGGACGTCGTCGCCGAATCGATCGCGTTGGTTCGCGCGACCACGGCCCGGGGCGCGCGGATGAAATGGGATTACGCGCCGGAAGATCCCCACGCCGATGCGCGCGGGTTCAAGGTCGATGAACTTCGGCAGGATCACGATGAAGCCGGCTACGTCGAGCAGGACTCCCGACGAACGCTGACCTTTGCGGAAATCAAGAGCGATCTGGCATTGGTGAACGGGGGGCGGTTCTACAACGATCACGCCCATCCCGAGTATTGCACTCCCGAGTGTTCAACCGTGGACGAGGTGGTGGCGCACGACCGGGCGGGGGAGAGGATTGTGGGCGAGGCGGCTCGGCGCCTGAGCGAACGGAACGGCTCGGAGGTTCGCATCTACAAGAACAACACCGACTTTCGCGGGCACAGCTACGGGTGCCACGAGAACTACCTGCTGCCCCGTTCGTTGCCTTGGAGAGATCTGGCCCGGGGTGTGCAGGCCTTTCTCGTCACGCGACAAATCTTCTGCGGTGCGGGCAAGTTCGGGGTGGAAGAAGAAGACCGCTTTGTCGGGACTGAATTCCAGATTTCGCAGCGGGCCGACTTTTTCACCGAACTGCAAAGCGTCGACACGATGCAGAAGCGGCCCTTGGTCAACACGCGGGATGAACCTCACGCGCTGGCTGAAAAATGGCGACGGTTTCATGTGATACTCGGCGACGCGAACATGTCGCCCTTTGCCACCGGTCTGAAGCTCGGCACGATGGCGTTGGTTCTCGAACTCCTGGCGCGTGAACCCCGGTGTCGCCTTCCAATAGTCGCGGCACCGTTGGAGAGCTTGAGAGCGGTTTCCAGAGATTCGCGTTGGAAATGGGAGTTGGAGTTGGAGGGGGGCGCTCCCACGACGGCGATTGAAGTTCAGCGGGAATATCTGGAACGGGTGAAAAGCGTGTGTGATCTGAGCGCGCCGGACCGGGTTGCGAGCGTGCGGGATTGGGAGACTGTGCTGCGCGATCTGGAACGAGATCCGCGAATTTGCCGGGATCGCCTTGACTGGGTCGCGAAACACGAGTTGATCGCCGAATTTGCCGAAGGGGAAGGGGTGTCGCCCGATGATCCGTGGCTTCGGAGTCTTGATCTCGAATATCATCGGATTGATCCCGAGGTGGGACTGTACTTCGCGTTGGAAGACGGGGGGATGATGCGCGGCCGGCCGCGGGAAGAATCGGTCGCGGCGGCATGTGAACGGCCGCCGGAGACGACCCGCGCCGCCATTCGCGGACGATGCATTGAAAAGTTCGGGGACCGAATTCGAGTCGCTCAGTGGGACCATGTGGTTCTTGCCGGGGATCAATACGACATCAAGATCTCACTGCTTGATTTGTTCGCGCCCGAAGAGCTCGCGCGTTACCGTGCGGCGCTCGAGGCAGCGGCGACGCCTGATGAACTACGGCAGCTGTTGCGGAAGGGCGATCGAATCTGAAAGCGCTTTTATTATGCCAGATCAACAGCAAAAACAGCGAGACGCCGGTCCTTCGGGGCCGGGCGGCGATGGTGGCGGTCCGAGCGCGCCCCAGGTCGAAAAACCGGATGTGAAGGACCTGCTGAAACGCATGAAGAAGGTCGATCCCGATCAGGCACGGCGATATCGGCAGCGCACCGGACAATGAGTGCCGGACGTCCCATCGCCGGCGACTTTCTATCCCTGCTGGCCGACCATTCCATTCCGCCGATCAGCGCGCGGATGACAGAAGGCGCGCCCGCGCAGACGCAGGGTACAACGGTCTTTGCCTTCGCCTTTTCAGAAGGCGTCATGATTGTCGGCGACCGGCGCGCGACGGCCGGGAACGTGATCGTGACCGACACGGTCGACAAGGTTATCGAGCTGGATTCCAGCTCCGTGCTCGCAATTGCCGGGGTTCCCGCCACCGCCTTTGAGATGGCGAGGGTTCTTCAAACCTCCTTCGAGTACTATCGGCGCAGCCAGCTGCAAGCCTTGAGCCTCGCCGCAAAGGTTCGCGCGTTGGCGCGGTTGCTGAGAGACAACGTGCCGATGACGGTTCAGGGATTGGGGATCGTCGTGCCGATCTTCGCCGGAGTGGATCGGCACGGGGAGAATCCCGGTCCGAAGATCTTCTTCTACGACGCGCTTGGCGCGCAATTTCAAGCGGTGGATTTCGCGGCTTCTGGCAGCGGCTCAATGACGATTCGAAGCGTTCTCCGATTTCAGGAAAAGCATGGGGAGACGAAACCCTCGAGGATGACGCGCGCGGAGGCGGGCCGATTTGCCTTGCGACTGCTGATGACGGCGGCGGAACTGGACTCGGCCACCGGCGGCGTCAATCCGGCGACGCGAAGTTTCGCCACCATTCGCGTGTTGACCGATGGCGGGATCGAGGCGGTCGATGACGAGGCTCAGGCGGCTTGGATGGCGTGAACGAACCGGGCGAAATCCTCCTTACGACCCTGAACGCGAAGTACATCCACGCGTCGTTCGGTCTGCGTTATCTGCTCGCGAACATGGGGCAGTTGCAGTCGAGGACGGACCTTCTGGAGTTCGACATCAATCAGCGGGCGTTGGAGATCGTGGAGGTGATCGCTTCCCGGCGACCGAGGATCATCGGCTTCGGCGTCTACATCTGGAACACGCGGGAAACGGAACGGGTGATCGAGTTGCTTCGTCGGGTGCTGCCGGATGCGTTGATCGTTTTGGGCGGGCCGGAGGTGAGTCATGACACGGCCGGGCAGTCGATTGTCGAACTGGCGGATTACGTGATCACGGGCGAGGCGGACACCGCGTTTGCGGCCCTGTGCGCGAGTCTGCTTGCCGGGCGGCGTGATCAAGCCAAGGTGATCGCGGCCGACCTGCCAAAACTGGACGCGGTCCTGCTGCCTTATCATCTCTATCGCGACGAGGACATCGCCCATCGAGTGCTTTACGTCGAGGCATCGCGCGGATGTCCGTTCACGTGCGAATTCTGTCTTTCGTCGCTGGAGATTCCCGTTCGCCAATTTCCGCTGGAGGCGTTCTTGTCCGCGATGGAAGACCTGTTGGAGCGGGGTGCCCGGCAGTTCAAGTTTGTGGATCGCACATTCAACCTGAATCTCCGCGTCAGCGAGGCGATTTTGAGATTCTTTCTCAAGCGGATGAGCCCGGATCTCTTCCTTCATTTCGAGATGATTCCGGACCGGCTTCCCGAATCGCTGCGCGAGCTGATAGGGCAATTTCCGGCCGGGAGCCTGCAGTTTGAGGTCGGTATTCAAACCTTTGATGACGCGGTGTCGGCCCACATCAGCCGCCGGCAGGACTACGGGAAACTGGCGGACAATTTTCAATACCTTCGGTCCGAGACAGGCGTGCACATTCACGCGGACCTGATTGTGGGGCTGCCCGGCGAAACCCTGTCCAGTTTTGGCAAAGGCTTTGATCGCCTGGTGGCCATGCGGCCACAGGAGATTCAGGTCGGCATTCTGAAACGCCTCAAGGGTACGCCGATTGTGCGGCATGACCGGGAATTCTCGATGGTCTACAGTCCACAGCCGCCGTTTGAGATCCTCTCCAATCGGGACCTGGATTTCCCGACCCTGCAGCGAATGCGACGCTTCGCCCGCTTCTGGGATCTGGTGGGAAACAGCGGCAACTTTGTTGAAGGGCGGGAATTGATCTGGTGCGGAGATCGATCGCCCTTTGCCTCGTTCCTTGAATTTTCCGATTGGCTCTACGAACGGGCGAATCGTCGTCACGGGATCGCGCTCGCGGCGCTGGTGGGTTTTGTCTTCGAGTTTCTCACCGGAGTGCGGGATCTCGAAGCCGGTGAAACGGCGGCGGCCTTGGCCCGGGATTTTCAGCGGCCGGGCCGATCTGATGTGCCCGTGGCGTTGCGGCCTTTTATGAACGCGTCCACCGACCGTGCGGAACGGGCGACGGATCGGGCCCTGCCCAGACGACAGGCACGGCACCTTTTGGAGACAGGCGGCTAGTGGGTGATCTTGTGAAGCGCGCGCGGATTCTTCAGTTCCCGGGGCTGATCGGGCTCCTGTCGAGCCTCGCCGGGATCGCGTCCGCCGCCTCGGTGGACTTCAACCGCGAGGTGCGGCCGATCCTCACGGACAACTGTTTCGAATGTCACGGACCCGACCCGGCGCAGCGGAAGGCGAAGCTGCGTCTGGACACGCCGGAAGGCCTGTTCGGAAAGCGGAAGGTCACGATTGTGGTTCCCGGCGATGTGGAACGGAGTGAACTCTATCGCCGTCTTACCGGAGCGGACGGTCTTGAGCAGATGCCGCCCCCGGAAGCGCACCGTCGGCCGTCGGCCGACCAGATTGACTTGTTGCGCCGCTGGATACTGGAAGGTGCCCGCTACACGGAGCATTGGGCTTTCGTCGCCCCGGAGCGTTCCGTTGTTCCAGTTGGCGCAAACGGGATTCCCGCAGCGAATCCGATCGACGGCTTTGTGCGGTCCGGCCTGGTAGCGCAGGGATTGAAGCCGAGTGAAGCGGCAGACCGGGCCACGTTGATTCGTCGCCTGTCGCTTGATCTGCTGGGGTTGCCGCCGAGTCCGGAGGACGTGGTGTTGTTTGCGGGAGATTCGCGTGAGGATGCCTACGAAAGACTGGTGGAGCGCTTTCTGAGTTCGCCGCGCTATGGGGAACAGATGGCCTGGAGTTGGATGGAGGCGGCCCGGTACGCCGACACCGACGGTTTTCAAAGTGATTCAACCCGGCACATGTGGCGCTGGCGGGACTGGGTCGTTGAGGCCTTCAATCGCAACCTTCCCTACGACCAGTTCACCCTGGAACAACTCGCCGGCGACCTGCTGCCGAATCCGACACCGGATCAGATCCTTGCGACCGGTTTCAACCGGAATCATCGCTACGACAAGGGCAGCGGGACAATCCAGGAGGAATCGATCTTTGAAAACGCGGCGGACAGGCTGGAAACGACGGCGACCGTCTGGCTGGGCCTGACGATGAACTGCGCCCGCTGCCACGATCACAAGTTCGATCCGATCAGCTCGCGCGAATACTACGCCATGCTCGGCTTCTTCGATCGCGTGCCGGAGAACGGTCAGGCAATCTTGTTCAATTCCCATCCGCGCGTGAAGACGCCGACCTTGGAGCAGGACGAACATCTCGCCGCCTTGGACCGCAAAGTGGC
>JADHOF010000047.1 GCA_016779125.1 Verrucomicrobiia bacterium
CGAGGATGGCGGGCCTTGGGGGGACAAGCCCCGTAAATCGAGCCTGGTCTTCATCGGCCGCAACCTGGATCGCGAAGCTCTCAACCAGTCCTTCAAAGAATGCCAAGTCTGAACCTTCCTCCCGAAAAACCGGGCTCCGCGATCTTGCCGACGTCGCTCAACACGACGCTCGAAGATCACGTCCAGCAGATCGAGTGGGATGCGAGCGGGCAATGGTTTGCCGCCATGCCCGTCATGGGATCCATCCTGGTTGGCAACGCTGCCGGCCAGGAAATTGCCCGCCTCCCCGGGCATGGCGGCGGCAACAGCTCCATCGCCTGGCAACCGGGCCAGTCGACCCTCGCCACCTACGGACACGATGGCGAGGTGCGCCTTCATTCCGCGCCCTTCGATGAACCACCCCGCGTTCTTCCGATTGGCAAAGGCTGGGCCGAACGGCTTGCCTGGAATTGCGATGGTTCCCTCCTTGCGGTCGCCCTCGGGCGCGACATCCACGTCCTCGATGCTCGAACCGGTGAGCGGCCCCATTCCTGGCCAGATCAGAAAAGCACCGTCGCCGATCTGGTCTGGAACCCGCGCAACTCGCGGGAACTCGCCAGCGTCTGCGATGGCGGTGCCTTGCTCTGGCGCACGGGCCGGACCAAACCCTTCGCCCGATTCGATTGGGGCGGAGCCAGTTTGCTCGTTTCGTGGAGCCCGGGTGGCCGCTGGATCGTGACCGGCGATCAAACCCCCAGCGTCCATATCTATGACGTCAAGCATGACACGCCCCTGCACATCCAGGGCTTCCAAACGAAGGTCAAGTCCTTCGCCTGGCTGCGCGAAGGCAAGCAATTGGCGGTCAGCGGCAGCCGGGTCATCACCGTCTGGCCTTGTCATGGGAGAAAAGGACCCGATGGCTCGACACCCGTACAGCTCGTCGGGCATGAAGTCGATGTCACCTGCCTGGAGGCATCGCCCAAGGCCGACGCACTCCTGAGTGCGGATTTCGACGGCAAGGTTCTCCTCTGGATGCCTGCCAAAAGCGAAAAGCCCGGCCTCCTCACCCAAGTCGACGACGAAATCACCAGCCTTCGCATGGCGCCCTCCGGTGATCGATTTTTGACCGGAACCCACAACGGCGATCTCACGCTCCACCTGATTCGCAGACTCATCTGAGACACTCAAGAATCATGAAACCGATCAATCGATTCCTCCTCCCGGCGCTGGCGCTGCTGCTTCACCTCACCATGTCAAGCCGCGCGCAGGAGACGAAAAAAATCACCATCGTCACCAGCTTTCTCCCGATCCAATCCCACACCGCGGCGATCGCCGGGAACCAGGCCAAGGTCTCCCAATTGTTGAGCCAGGAAACCGGTCCGCACGACTTCCAGCTCAAGCCCGCCGATGTGAAAAAGATCGCCGACGCGGATCTCTTCATCATCAACGGCGTCGGCATCGAAGGCTGGTTGCAAGAACTGCTCAAGAAAGCCGGCAGTCGAAAGCCGCCCGTCATTGACGCATCAAAAGGCCTGCCCCTGCTCGGGAGTCCGCAGGATATCCAAACCGGAATTCACGATCCGGCTGCGGGTGAGAACCCCCACGTGTGGCTCGATCCCGTCATCGCCCAGCGGCAGGTCGCCAACATCCTGCGCGCCCTGCAAAAAGCCGATCCTGCCAACGCGAAGACCTACGCCCGCAACGCCCGCGCCTACACGTCCCAATTGAAGCAGCTCGACGCGGATTACGCTGTGGCGCTGAAATCATTGCCCAACAAGAACCTGGTGACCTTCCACGACGCCTTCCCCTATCTCGCCCGGCGTTACGGACTCAACTACGTCGGCTACATCTCGGAATACCCCGAGAAAGATCCGACGCCGAATCAACTCGCCGTCCTGGTGGGCAAGATCAAGGCGTACAAAGTCGGTGTGCTTTTTGCCGAAGCCAACTACGCCCCGAAGTTGTTGCAACGAGTCGCCGCGCAGAGCGGAGCCAAAGTCTCCCAACTCGACACCCTTGAAGTCGGTGAAGGTAACGCCACCGCCTACCTCGACCGGATGCGCACCAACCTCGCCGCCCTTCGTGCGGCTTTCGCTCCAATACCTTGAGGCCCCTGCTGCAACTACGCGACCTGTCAGTGACCTTTGGCCGGTCGCGGGCTTTGCAGGACGTCAGTCTCACCCTGCGGCAGGGCGAACGCCTGGCCGTGGTGGGTCCGAACGGGGCCGGGAAGACCACCTTGCTGCGCGTGGTGCTGGGACTGCTGCCGCCCACCAGTGGTGAGCGCAAATTGAGCACACCGCCGCCGACCATTGGCTACGTTCCCCAACGCCTGCATTTCGATCCCGAGTTTCCGCTCACCGTGGAGGAGTTCCTCGCCATCAATCAGCCCGGCTCCCGCGCCTGGTTTGGCGGGGTGCCGCGTCGTCATCGCGCGGCCATCCAGGAAGCCTTGGAACAGACCGGCGCGCTCGACCTTGCCCGACAACGCCTGGGCACCTGCTCCGGCGGCGAGTTGCAACGCATCCTCATCGCTGGCGCGCTGCTGCAGAAGCCGCAGCTCCTCGTGCTCGATGAACCCTCCGCCAACATCGATCGGCGTGGAATCGATACCTTGAGCGAGCTGCTGCAGAACCTTCACTCCGACTTCGGGCTGACCCTGCTCTTCGTTTCGCACGATTTTCATTTCGTGGCCAATCTCGCGGACCGCGTCGCCTGCCTGAACGGAGAAATCTGTGGAATCGGCTCACCTGAGGAAATGTTGGACGAACACTACCTCCCCGGAGCGTATCGCGACCCCTGCACACCCGTCCGAGCCGGCTTTCATGCAGCGGGGTGCGGCCGATGAGCTGGAGCGATCTTTGGGGCTACGAATTCATGCGCTACGCGCTGCTCTCCGCGCTCATCCTCGGTCCGACCTGCGCGCTGCTGGGCGTCTTCGTCACCCTGCGCGGCATGGCCTTCTTCAGCGACGCGCTCGCGCACTCCGCCATCACCGGCGTGGCGCTGGGACTGCTGCTTCAGGAACGCACCGGGCTGGACCTCGATCCCATGTGGTTCGTGTTCATCTTCTCCGTCGCACTGGCGCTGATCATGGCCTGGATGAACCGCCACAGTTCACTCGCCCCCGACACCGTCATTTCCTTCTCCTTCACAGGCAGCGTGGCTCTCGGGGTTGTCATCATCTCCTGGCTGGGCAAATACCGGCTCTTGGACAGCATCCTCTTCGGCAGCATCTACGCCAACGATCTGAACGACGTTATTCGCCAAGCCATCCTCTCGCTCATCGTCATCGGCTTCCTCGTCAGCCAAATGCGTGGATTCGCGCTGAGCACGCTGAGTCCGGAACTGGCCCACGTCCAGCAACTCCCCTCGCGTCTGCTCCATTACCTCTTCGCCGTCCTCGTCGCCGCCACCGTCGCTCTCTCGCTCAAGATGCTGGGCGCGCTATTGCTCAGCGCCCTGATCGTCATTCCCGCCGCCACCGCCAAGCTGGTCGGCGGCAGCTTTCGGAGTCTGCTGCTTATCGCCGTGAGCATCGGACTGCTCGTTCCGCCCTCAGGAGTCTGGGCCTCCGCCCAACTCAACCTGCCCACCGGCCCGGCCATCGTCCTCGGCAACGTGCTCCTCTTGTTCACGTGCTACGTCGGCAAATCGCTGCACAGGATCTCAATGAACAACAGCGGCAAGAGATCGGAATTGAAGCACGGTTTACGAAGCGGCCGGTGAAGGGTGTGAGAAATCTACGGGGAAGAAATATCCAATCGGTAGAAACGATTGGTCGGCGGTGTTTGGATCAATCCGTTGCCGTCGTCGAGGAAAGGAAGGCGCGCTCTCTGCCCCAGGATTTTCTCACTCCCTGGTAGCCACGTGCGCAAATCATCAGAATACATCAGGCGGTATTGGCGGCCTTCCTTGGTGTCGATCTCCAGCGAGATGGAATTGTCGGTATTGGTGGTGATAAGAAACACCGGAGCGTTGGTGTCCGAGGTCTGCGGGTCTGTGTCGAAAAGGTATTCCTTCAGGTTGGACTTCATGTCGTTGTCCGGATCGGCGTTGGGGTCGGCCGGAGAGGTGAAGCCGTGGCGGGTTTCCCAGTGATCGTCGATGCCGTTGCCGTCGTCGTCACGGAAGCCGGGAAGATCGCCGATGCCGAATTGGGTTTCGTAAACACGGGACGTGATCGGCGTCCCCGAGCTGTTGGTGGCGGCGAGTTGGAATGAGACGCGGTAACGGCCGATCTTGGTGAAGGCCCAAAAGTAGTGGTCGTGGCCATTGGCGCCGAAGACATGCTTGTCCACGTTGGGGTCGATGCCGTCCCCGGAATTCATGAACAGGTTCGCCGCGCCGAGGGAATCCACCTGGAAGAAACTGAAGTTGCCGTTGGTGGGACCATCCACGTCGATCAGACGCAATTCCAGCGAATCGTTCTGCAAAGCGCCGTTGGTGACACCCTCTGAATTCAGGCCGAGAAAGATTGTATTGGGATCGGAGCTTTGCGGAAACGCCCAGATGGTTTCGCCGGGGTTTCCGAGGAAATCGAATCCACTGGCGGGCACGAGCAGGTCGATATCAGAAGCCTGATCGTAGAACAGCGCCTCTTCCGGGGAGCGAGTCTTGTTGTCGTCCGCATTGGGAATGCCATCAACATCCCCGCCAATCAACAGTTCCAAGTCCGTGCCATTGAATCCCAAATCAAACGACACGTGTCCGCTGTCGAATATGTGGAGGTTCGTCATTCCCCCCGGCACAAAAAACGTAAACGCCCCGGAACCATTGGTGACGCCCCCGGTTTTGTGATCACCCTCCGCTTCAAACTTCACCTGGTATTCGCCGGGCTTGGTGAACGCCCAGTTGAAATGCGCATGGGCACCAAGCGGGATGGGGGCAACGACGTCGCCACTGTTCAGTCCGTCCGCAGAGGTGTATTGAAAAACCGGAGATCCCAATCCCGTCTGGTAAGCCGAAAAGAAGCCGCCCCGATCCGGCCCGCTGCCACGCACTTCCGTCACTTTCAAACCGATGAAGGCTGTGCCAAACAAGGCCGTGATCTCAGTCGGATCGATATCGTCCGTGCGGTAGCCCAGGAAAGTGATGTTCGGTGTCTGCGCTTGCGGCAGAATCCAAACCGGATCTCCCGGATCCGCTCCCAGGGCGGAAAAACCACTCGCCGGCACGACTGTCCGGGCGGCGTCGGCCATGCCCATGTCGATCTGTCTCGATGGAATCCGTGTATTGTCGGCGAAATTGTACCAATTGAACGTCCAGCCGATGTTGTTCGAGAACGCGACGTTGAGATCGTAGTGACCGCTGGTGATCAATTCGGCAGCGTGACCGTGAAGGGAGCCAGAGAACAGGCTTGCGGCGACCAACAGGGGAAAGGCGGAAAGTGATTTTGCGATGTTCATCGAACGAGGGGATGAAGTTATTGAATTGCAAACCGTTTGCAATACTGAATCGTCCTAACTACGCTTTGCAGCCGATCGAGTTGATGGCGGCTTGAAGCCACTCGTCGCCGGCTGCATCTTCGGCCGCGCCGGAAACGATTCTAAACACGCAGCTTGCGACATTTCTTCGACAATCTCCTTCCAGTGCTTCACGTCCGCCTCGTGCGTGTTCGTGGCTCCCTGCTGGCGTGCTTCATTTGCGCGGGCTCAATCGCGGGGCAGGAGGTGTCGCCCATCGCCACGAATCTCTTTATTCTCGACGAGATCGTGGTGCGGGCGGACGAAACGAGCGCGTTGGTGGATACCGGCCTGCTGCAATCGCGGGCCTTGTTCGATGCGGCCGACCTACAGCTAAAGATTCAGCCATCGCTGGGAGACACCCTGATGTGGGAGCCAGGCATCACGTCTTCCTCCTTCGGGCCCGGCTCCAGCAGACCGGTGATCCGCGGCTTCGGTGGCGACCGGGTGCGTATGCTTTCCGACGGGGTGGGGACGGGGGACATCTCCCAGACGAGTCCGGATCACGCGGTGACGGCCGAGAGTCTGCTCTCCGAGGAAATTGAGATCCTGCGGGGCCCGGCCACACTGGAGTTCGGGGGATCGGCGATCGGCGGCGTGGTGAATGTGAAATCCAAGGCGATTCCCCGGCATCCACCGGCCAAGGGCTACGAAGGGTTGAGCTCGGTGCGTTACGAAAGCGTTTCCCAGGAACGCACAGGTGTGGCCGCCCTGACCGTCGGAGACAGCCGTCACGCGTTGCAGTTCAATCTCCTGCGTAGCGTCTCGGATGACTACGCGATTCCCGGAAAGGCGCGGCTCAACCCGCGGGATCCCGCCTCGAACCCGGAAGGCACCTTGCCCAATTCATGGACGGACCGGTTCACGGCTTCAGGGGGCGCGGGGAAGTTCTGGGAGAAAGGACGTGTCGGGGCCGCGATCACCCGGATTGAGTCCGATTATGGAGTTCCGTTTCACGCCGACGCGCATGCGCATCTTGGGCCGGGTGTGACGCGACAGATCAACGACGTGTCGGTGTCACTGCAACAGCTTCGCTTCAATGGTGAGCTGGTATTGTTCGAACCGGTGCGCGCCGTGGAGGAGATCGAGCTGCGCGGAACGTGGTCCGACTATCGACACGCGGAAAGCGAGGCGGCGGCGGCGCTCGACAATGTGTTCAGCAATGTGGAGACGGAGACCAAGCTGGATATTGTTCATACGACCTTCCGCGGATTGAGCGGACGTTTGGGGGGGACCTGGAGGAATATCGATTTTGGCAGTCGCGGTCCGGAAACCAACACACCCGACACCGAGACCGGGAACTTCGCCGGGTATCTGATCGAAAATCTCAAGCTTGGCCGGCTGCGACTCCAGGCGGGCGGTCGGGTGGAGACGCAGATCATGGATGTGGATTTTGCCGGGGTTCGAAGCGAACGTCTGACCTATGACTCGCGCAGTGTGTCCGCCGGATTGGAACTGGAGCTTTGGGATGGTTTTGAATTCGCGGCGAATTGGTCGCGCGCGCGGCGGCCACCGAACACGGCGGAACTGTTTGCGAACGGACCGCACCTCGCGTCCGGCACGTTTGAGATCGGATCCTGGTACCGGATTCCGTTCCTCAAGCCGACCGAGGGGGGGGTGGCTCTGGAGCGATCGGAGAACTATGAGTTCAGTTTCCGCAAGACGGCGGGGCGGCTCACCGGTTCCGTCACCTATTTCAACTACAACTTTGACAATTACATCTTCGTATCCGGTATCGGGCCGGGTTGGGAATTCAACGGCTTGCCGATCTTCCGGTATGTACAGACGCGTGCCCACTTCGAAGGTGCGGAGCTCGCGGCGCAGTATGAATTGCTGGCACCAGACGCCGGCGAACGGCTCACCTACCGGTTCAGTGCCGACTCGGTGGATGCGACCGATGTGACGCAGAATACAGCGATTCCCCGGTTTCCACCGGTGCGCATCGGCAACCGCCTGGAGTTCGGGCGCGGAGGGTGGACCTTTGGGGCGGAGGTTCGACACGCCTTCGCCCAGGAGCGCGTGCAGCTCAACTTGGAAACCCCGACAAGGGGCTACACCCTGGTCGGGGTTGATCTCACCCATACGCGAAACTGGCGGGATCGCGAGGTAAGTTTTTTCATCAAGGGGTTCAACCTGCTCAACGCAGAGGCCCGCAACCATGTGTCGGTTGCCAAAGATGTGGCCCCGCTGCCGGGCCGCACCGTCGGTATGGGAATGACGCTGCGATTTTGATTTCGCAGCTGGTATGCGAAGGCGGCATGCCCGGGGGTGGTGGCGAAGCGTTTCCCTCAAGGCCCACTTCTGCACACTAGCCGGCTTTTTGTTTGGCTTGATTTCGCGTGTAAGGAAGACTGCCGCCATTGGTGCCCGGTATGGATGATCCGAAAGTCTTGATTGTCGAGGATAGCGCAGAGATGGCCGACCTGTTGGCGATCTCCCTGCAGGATGACAGCATCGAAACGGAGGTCGCCAAGGATGGGGCCGAGGCCTTGGCCATGCTGGCGACGGGCGGCTACGATCTCATGCTCCTGGATCTCGGACTGCCGGACATGGACGGACTCGAGGTGCTGGCGCGCGTTCGTGAGCGAAGGGATTCCGCCACGCTTCCGGTCATCATCATCACCGGTCGGGAACGTATGGCGGACAAGGTGCGCGCGTTCGATCTCGGGGCGGCCGATTACATCAACAAGCCGATCAATTTCCTCGACGTGCAGGCACGCATCGTCGCGACCCTTCAGCGCAGGAGCAAACAGGTCGAGGCCACTCGCGAGACAGCGGAAACGATCCAACGCACCCAGGAACAACTGCGGCGCATCGGCAAGGCCATGGATTGTTCCAGTGACGCGATCTGCCTGTTGGATGCGAAACGGAGGGTGGACTACGTGAACGACGCCTTCGCCTCACTGTTCGGGATCGGGCTGGACGCGCTTCGTGTGGGAGCGAAGTTCAGGAATCTGTTCGCGGACGGGGAACAGCTTGAGGAGGTGTGGGGCGTCTGCGATGAGCAGGGCTCTTACGCGGGGGACTTTTTGATGCGATCGGCGGGCGGGGACGAGATCGCGGTGCGCTGCCGGGCCGACGCCATACTTGATGACAGCCGGAGTTATCTGGGCGCGGTACTGATCCTTTCGGACGTGCGGCAACGTAAGCGGCTTGAGGAGGACTTGTTGTTCCTGGCGGGGCATGATGCGTTGACCGGCCTGATGAACCGCAGGCGTTTTCTGGAGGTGCTGGGGGGCGCGGCGATCGAGCAGGACGATGAAATCGGCGGTGTTCTCATGTATCTCGATCTGGATCATTTCAAAGTGGTCAACCATCGGCTGAACCACATGGCGGGGGATCGTTTTCTGGTTCGGTTCGCGGGCATGCTGGGCGCGGCGCTGCGGGAAGGGGACGAAGCCGCTCGCATCGGGGGAGACGAGTTTGCCGTGCTGCTGCGTAGGATCACGGAGGAGGACGCGGTGAACTTCGCCCGAAAGCTTGCGGCGGATCTCGGAGACGCGGAGTTCGAGGAGGATGGGGAACGGTTCAGCTGTTCCGCGAGCATCGGCTTGGCTCGGATTCGACCGGGTGCGGGTTCGGAGGAGGTGTTGGCCAATGCCCTGGCCGCCGGTTACCACGTGAAAAAGGCGGGAGGAAACGGCGTGGAGGTCTCGCGGGCGGACCAGCGATCATTGCGCGAATTGGCGGAGGATTCAGCGTGGTTTTTCGAGGTCAAGGAGGCGTTGAAGCACAATCGCCTCGAAGTCGTTTATCATCCTGTGCTGCCGCTGGACGAAAGTCAGCCGGGAGGCTTCGAGGCACTGGTTCGCATGCGCGACGCGAAAGGGGACCTGATTGGTCCTGATCGTTTCGTTCCGGCAGCGGAGCGCTTTGGGGTCCTGCACCGGATCGATCATTTCGTGCTCTACACCGTGGTCGGGCACATGCGGGATCATCCTGGATTACGCGCCTCGGTGAACTTCTCGGCCCGCACGCTCACCAGCGAACGGTTGCCGGGCATCGTGACGGGCTTGCTCGAGGCCAGTCGCGTGGATCCCGATCGCATCTGCTTCGAAATCACCGAATCGACGATGATTCACAACCTGGAGCTGGCGCGGAAGAACATGCGGGAATTGCAGGCCTTCGGTTGCCGATTCGCGTTGGATGACTTCGGCAAAGGAGTTTCATCACTGGGCTATCTGCGGGACCTGCCGGTCGATATTCTGAAAATCGACGGAAAATTCATCCAAAACCTGGATCACGACGCAATCAATCAGGCAATGGTCCGGTCGATCAACGAGATCGCGCACGCGTTGGGCAAGAAGACCGTGGCGGAATACGTGTCGGATGCCGGCATTCTTGCGAAGGTCCGGGAGTTGAAGGTCGATTATGTGCAGGGCTGGCATATCTGCAAACCGGCTCCGCTGGAGGCGTTCTTGGAGAGGGGATTGGATTCGGTGAAGCTGCCGGTCTGATCGTATTCAAAAAGGCCAAATCAACGGGATCAAAGCTGATCCAAGCAGCCAGACGATCAGGTTCAACGGGAGCCCGACCCGAAGGAAGTCCCGGAATTGATAGCCGCCCGCCGCATGGACAAGCGTGTTTGTCTGGTAGCCGAAGGGGGTTGCGAAACAAGCCGAAGCCCCGATGGCCGTGGCCACTACAAAGGGCCGGGCGTCCACTCCCAGAGAGAGGGCAAGATGCACCGCCATCGGCGTGAGCAGCACCGCCACGGCGTTGTTTGAAAGGAACTGGGTGAACGCAGACGCCATCAGAAAAAACAGGGACAACACCAGCCAAGGGTTCATTCCGGCCGCGTCTCCCATCAACGATTGCACGACGAAGTCCGTGGCCCGGGTTCTCTCCATGGCGCGACCGAGCGCGAGCATGCCGCAGATCATGAACAAAGTCTGCCAATGCAGCGACCGGTAAGCCTCCTCGACCTTCAAGCAGCCGGTGAGGAGCATCAACGCAGCGCCTGTCAACGCGATCACCGAGACGGGCATGACGCCGCTCGTGGCAACGATGATGGCAGCGAGGGTGACTGCCACGGCCAGTCGCGGGTGGCGCTTGGCGGTCTTGGCCCGGGGAACATCAGTCAGCAGGAGAAATTCACCGCTCTCGCGAATTCGGGTGATCACCGGCACGGGACCGGCCACGAGCAAGGTGTCACCGGTTCGGAGGCGAATGTCGGACAAATTGATTCGCAGGTTCTCGGCCTGACGGTGGAGCGCGAGAACCAGCACGCCGAAGCGTCTTCGAAGATCAAGTTCACGAACGGTGAGGCCGGCCATGGTCGAGGTGGGGCCCACGATACACTCGACGAGGACGGCTTCCTGGGTGCCGACGAGTTCGAGACCGAGTTTTTCTTCCGGCAGGAATTTCAGACCGTCGATGTCCTTGAGTTCCATCATCGAGGAAAGTTCCGTGCTGAAACGGAGACGATCGCCGGCGCGCAGGACAAAATCATCGAACGGACCCGCCTGGGAGTCTCCCAGTCGCACGATTTCCTGGATGTGAAACGTCTCGGTCGCCCTGAGAGAAGTTTGTCCGATCGTTTTGCCGATGACGGCGGATTTCGCGGTGACGATGAATTCGGTGATGTATCGGCGATGATCAGGCTGGGACTCCGCCGATCCGGGCAAGGCTCGGTGCGGCAGCATTCTTCGGGCTGCGAACAGGAGGTAGAGGAGGCCAGCCACGACAAGAATCCCCCCGATCTGCGCGAGTTCGAACATTCCGAAGGGTCGCATGCCCAAGGCGCGCGCCTCCGCGTCCACCAGAATGTTCGTGGACGTGCCGATCAGCGTGCATGTGCCGCCCAGAATGGAGGCGAAGGAAAGCGGAATCAAAAGGCGCGACGGGGCAATCCGTCGACTCCGGGCGAGGGCGATCATGACCGGGATGAAAACGACCACGATCGCCGTGTTCGTCACGAGGGCGGAGAGGATTGCCGCGATTGGAAGGATCAAGCCAAGGACGGCCAGCTCCGATCGTCCGGCGACGCTGTTTAGACGGCGGGCGATTCTGTCGATCGCGCCGGAATGCTCCAGCCCCGCGCTCAGCACGAGCAGGCTGGCCACGGTGACCACGGCGTCGTTTCCAAAAACCGCGAAAGCCTCGGCGGGCTCCAAGATTCCGGTCAACAGCAGTGTCAGGAAGGCGGCCAGGGCGACAACGTCACAACTCCAACGCTCCCACAGGAGCAACCCAAACGTGCCCAGGAGAATCAGCAGGACGATCAGTATCTCGAATGTCATCGCTCTCGATCACACTCGGCCTGTCCGGTGCCATATGCAAGGGATGGAGACTGGTTCCGAGATGTGAGCCTCCCGATGGCGGCCTGCTATTTCCCGAGGTATTTGGAGGGATTTCGAATTCGGTCGAGGCGTTCGGTTTCCGCCGCTCTCGATTGCCCCCGATTCCTCCAATCCGCGACCGCCGCGAGGAGTCGATTGAAAAGATCCGCGGCGCCTTTTGGGAGGTTCATTTCGGGATCAACCGACCTTGGATTGATGGCCTGAAAGATTGCCGAGCTGGCCTTTTCGGAAAGCCTCCGCCATTGCGCTGGGAATCCCGGCCTCCGCCTCCACCAGCAACGCGCGCATCTCGGCGACGCGGGCCATCATTTCCTGTTCGGTCGCGACGGCTGCGGCGCGGCGGACTTCGGCTTCCGCCTGCGCGATGAGCTTGTTTGCCTCCGCCTGTTCGGCCTGAAGCTTCGCTCCGACATTGCCGCCGACATCCATGTCGGCGATGTCGATGGAAAGGATTTCATAGGCGGTGCTGCTGTCGAGCGCCTTGTCGAGAACCGCCTTGGAGATGCGGGCCGGATTCTCCAGTACGTCCTTGTAGCTGTCCGCAGACCCGATGGAGGAAATGATGCCTTCGCCCACACGGGCCACGATGGTTTCTTCCGTCGCGCCCCCGACAAATCGGTCCAGATTGGAGCGGACGGTGACGCGGGCTTTTGCGCGGATGACGATGCCGTCCTTGGCGACCGCGTCGATGGTGCTTCGACGGGAATTGGGGGGAGGGCAGTCGATAACCATCGGATTGACGGAAGTCTTCACGGCTTCGAGAACGGATTTACCAGTCCCCTTGGTGGCCAGATCAATCGCGCAGGCGCGGTCGAAGTTGAGATGGATCGCGGCCTTCTTGGCGGCGATCAGGGCGAGAATCACCATTTGCACATCCCCGCCAGCCAGGAAGTGAGTGGACAACTCGTCGATGGTGACCGGCATGCCGGACTTCACGGCCGTGATGCGGCCGTCCACGATCAGCCCAGCCGGAATTCCCCGCAATCGCAACGCGATCAGCTCTGTGATCGTCACCGGCGCACCGGAAAACAGCGCGCGGATGTAGATCATCCCGAAGCTGATGACGATGATCAAGGCGACCAGGAGGAGAATTCCGCCCAGCAGCAAAGCCACGGTGTCGAGTCGGCCCGGCAGGATCGCCGCGAAGTTTGGGGAAACAGGCATGTCAGCAGGTCAGGGGAAACTCAGGGCTTCTTCTTTGCCGCGATCGCCTGCTTCTTCTGCTTGTTGGCCGAAGCGTTTTTCGCCTCCACCTGTGATTTCTTCTTCTGGTTCGATTTTGGTGACTTGTCGCCCATAACTTTAAGTGCCTGACGGTTTACCGGCTGCGCAGGGGAAAGGGGTCTTTCCGAAGGATCGCGACACTGCGCGGTGCGATCGTGCTTGTAAAGATTCCCCGCAACAATTCGCGCGGGCATTCTGGGTAATCCGAGCAATTGCCAGAGATTGCTTCCAGGGGATGGTGTCGAACGTCCGGGCGTTGCAATCGGGGGCACGTCTGGCATGGTGCGTTTGTTTTCATGAGAATCTTTCCAGCTCTTCTTTGCGTGTTCGTTGCCGGCTCGGTGTTGGCGGCCAAACAGCCCAACATTGTTTTCATCCTCGCGGATGATCTCGGCTATTCGGAGCTGGGTTGCTACGGACAGGAAAAGATCCGCACTCCCAACATCGACCGTCTCGCCCGGCAGGGCATGCGGTTTACGTCGAACTATTCCGGGAACGCGGTGTGCGCGCCGTCGCGTTGCGTGCTGATGACCGGGCGGCATCCGGGCCATGCGTTCGTTCGAAACAATCGCGCGATGAAACCGGAGGGGCAGCAGGCGATTCCCGAGGACGAGACGACGATCGCTGAATTGCTCGGGGCGGAAGGCTACGCGACCGGCGCGTTCGGCAAGTGGGGGCTGGGCAATGTGTGGTCATCGGGCAATCCCACAACGCAGGGCTTTGATCGGTTCTTCGGTTTCAACTGCCAGTCCCACGCGCACAGCTATTATCCCGCGACGCTTTGGAGCAACAACGAGCTGTATCCGTTGAAGAACGATCCGCCGATTCCCGGGCACGCGTCCCTGATCAAGGGCAGTGACCCCGAATCCCCGGGCAGCTATGAAATCTTCAAGGGCCGCGACTACGCCCCGGACCACATCAACCGCGAGGCGCTTTCCTTCATCACCAGGAATCGGGGTCGTCCGTTCTTCCTCTATTACCCGAGCATCATTCCGCACGTCGCGTTGCACATCCCGGATGAGGAACTGCAGCCTTATCTGGATCAGAATTGGAACGATCCTCCCTTCACCCGCGAGGGTGGCTACGGCTACACCCCGCACTTCACGCCCCGCGCCGCGTACGCCGCGATGATCAGCCGGCTGGACAAATATGTGGGGCGGGTTCTGGACCTTCTCGACGAGTTGAATCTCGCGGAGAACACGATCGTGGTCTTTACGTCGGACAACGGAACCACCCATTTGAAGGACGAGGTGGACTACGACTTCTTTGAAAGCGTGAAGCCGCTTCGGGGATTGAAGGGCTCGCTGTATGAGGGCGGTGTGCGGGTGCCGCTGATCGTTCGTTGGCCTGGCCGAGTGAAAGCCGGCAGCGTTTCCGACCTGCGGACCGGCTTCGAGGATTGGCTGCCGACCTTGATGGAACTTGTCGGAGGAAAGGGACCCGCGTCCGGTATCGACGGAATGAGCATCGCTCCGACCTTGCTGGGCAAAGCGCAGAAGGAGCGGGATTTTCTATATCGTGAATTCTCCGGTTATGGAGGGCAGCAGGCCGTGTGGATGGGACGATGGAAGGGCGTGCGCCAAGAGATGTTGAGGAAGAAGAAGGATCCCTTGCAGATCGAACTCTACGATCTCGAGAGTGATATCGCTGAGAGCAAGGATGTTGCCGCCGCGAATCCGGCGATTGTCGCCCGGATTCGGGCGCTCATGGTCGGGCAGCACACGCCTTCCAAGGAGTTTCCCTTCAAGGGCATCGACTGAGAGGCCGGCCTAACGCCATTCGTCGATCAGCGAGGCGACCAAAGCCGTCCATCCGGTCTGGTGCGACGCGCCAAGTCCGGCACCGGTGTCGCCGTTGAAATACTCGAAGAACAGGATGTGATCCTTCCAATGGGGATCGGTCTGCATCTTTTCCACATCGCCAAACACCGGCCGCCGGCCATCGGCGTCCCGCTTGAAGATGCTGATCAGGCTTTCGGCAAATCCGTGGGACATTTTTTCGAGATTGATGAACTGGTTGGTGCCGTCGCTTTGGCGGACCGTCAACACGCCTCCGTAGCCTTTGCGCAATTTGCGTAACGACTCGATGAGCATGAAGTTCAGCGGGAACCAGATGGGGCCACGCCAGTTGCTGTTGCCCCCCTTGAGCAGGGTCAGGGATTCTGCAGGCTCGTAACCGACGTGGCGGTGGTCGAGGTGGAAGGGGTTTTGCGCGTGGTGTTTTGACAGGCTGCGCAGGCCGAAATCCGAACGGAACTCGTTCTTGTCCCAGACCGTTCCAAGGATGCGTGACAACTGGTCGGGTTTCAGAAGGGTCAGCACGTGCACTTTTTCCCCGTAGTGCTCGACGGTCGTGATGCTGTGCTCGATGAGGTCGGCGCGATTCTTGAAGAACCATTCGAGATCGGCGCGGAAGTGCTTGAAGGGTTCGAGCCACCTGGCTTCCAGCCGCTCCACCGCGAACAGCGGGATGAGGCCGACCAGCGAGCGGACCTTGAATTTTTCGATGCGGCCGTCCGGCTGTTTCAGCAGGTCGTAGAAGAACCCGTCCTCCTCGTCCCAGAGTTGAAACCCCTTTTTGCCCAGGTGCTTCATGGCGGCGGCGATGTAGACGTAGTGCTCAAAGAACTTCGTGGCGAGGCTTTCGTAGGCGCTGTTCTCCTTCGCAAGTTCGAGGGCGATCCGCATCATGTTGAGGCAGAACATGCCCATCCAGCCGGTGGCGTCGGCTTGGTAGAGTTTCATGCCTTCCGGCAATTCCTCGCTGCGATCGAGCACGGTGATGTTGTCCAATCCGAGGAAGCCGCCCTCGAAGACGTTGTTGCCGTCGCTGTCGACCTTGTTCACCCACCAGGCGAAGTTCATCAGCAGCTTGTGAAAGGCCTTTTCCAGAAAGTATCGGTCCGGCTTGCCGGACTGGGTGCGATCCATGTTGTAGACCCGCCAGACGGCCCACGCGTGTACCGGCGGATTCATGTCGGAGAATTCCCATTCGTAAGCCGGGATCTGGCCGTTCGGATGCTGGAACTGCTCGTTGAGCAACAGCCACAACTGGCGCTTGGCGAAGCCGGGGTCGATGAGCGCGAAGGGGACGGTGTGAAAGGCCAGATCCCATGCGGCGAACCAGGGGTATTCCCACTTGTCCGGCATTGAAAAAATCCGCATGGAATTGAGATGTCGCCAATGCCGGTTTCGGACGGCCTGGCGATGCTCGGGAGACGGGGAGTTGGGATCGTCGCCGCGCAGCCATTCCTCGACGTCGAAAAGGTAGAGCTGCTTGCTCCAGATGAGGCCCGCGAAGGCTTGTCGCTGGATGCGGCGCTCGTCCTCGGATGCCTTGCGCGGATGTATGGCGGCGTAGAAGGCGTCCGCTTCGGCCTTGCGATCGGCGATGACCTGCTCGACGTCGGCGAAGGGTCGGGAAAGGATACGATTCGTGAGGCGCAGTCGCAGGGTGACGCTCTCGCCCGGCTTGATCGGGCCTTTCACATACTGGATGGCCGCCTTGGTGCCGGTTTCGTTCCACGCGACGCAGTCCTCGCCGTTGATGATCTTCCGGTGGAAGGCGTCCTTGACGTTCGGGGTGCTGTTTGTGGCGTGCGGGCCGAAGACGCGTTCCGAATTGGTCTCGTTGTTCGTGAACAAGGCTTGTCCACCGGCTTCGGCGTAGAGGTATCGTTTGCCGAGCTTGTAGTCGAAGGTGAGGCGACGGACGGGCAGCGCCTCGGCATCATCGGCGACGAGGCAGATGTGTGTGCGGCGGTTTGAGCCCGCCGAGATCGATGGAGGAAGCGCGGGCTCGTGACGCCAGGTCCAGCGGTTGCGATACCAGAGTTGAGGGATGAGATGCAGGGTCGCCGGCTCGGGGCCCCGGTTGAAGGCGCGGATCTTGATGCAGAGGTCGTCCGGGTCCGCCTTCGCGTATTCGATGTAAATGTCCCAGTAGCGGTCCTCGTCGAAAGCACCGGTGTCGAGCAGCTCATACTCCGGCTCGTTTGGACCGCGCCGGCGACTTTCGTCGACCAGCTTCGTGTAAGGGAATTCATTCTGCGGGTACTTGTAGAGTGCCTTGAGGTAGGAGTGGGTCGGAGTCGCGTCGAGGTAGTAGTAATACTCCTTCACGTCCTCGCCATGGTTGGATTCGCTGGGAATCAGACCGAACAGGCGTTCCTTGAGAATGGGGTCCTTGCCGTTCCAGAAGGACGGCGCGAAACACAGGGTCTGATAGCGGTCGCAGATGCCGGCCAAGCCGTCTTCGCCCCAGCGGTACATTCTGGAACGGGCGTGGTCGTGGGGGAAATAGCGCCACGCGTCGCCTTCTTCGCTGTAGTCCTCGCGGACGGTTCCCCAAGAGCGTTCGGAAAGATAGGGGCCCCACTTGGACCAGGGCGGCACGACCTCGTCGTGCTTTTCGTTCAGACGTTGGTGTTCCTTTGTTGATGAAATTTCAGGCATGACGCGCGGCCGGAATATTCGGCTCGCCGCCGAAAAATGAAAGGCCCGACCTGCATGACGGACTTTTGGGGCGGGGCCGGTTGTGGGAGTCTTTCGCATGGACACGGTATTGGCAGGAAAGCGGATCGGCTGGATCGGACTGGGAAACATGGGGGTTCCCATGGTCCGGCATCTCCGCTTGGCGGGGGCGGAGATCGCCGTTTGGAACCGGAGCATCGGGCCCGTCGAAGCGGCCGTTGCGAGCGGCATGCATGGAGCTGCCACACCGCGTGAACTCGGAGAGTGGGTTGGGGAAGGCATCGTGTGTCTTTGTCTGACCACGCCGGACGTGGTGGCGGAGGTCGTTGTGGGGAAGGGCGGTTTGACAGCCGGTTTGGGCGACAAGGGGCTGGTGATCGACTTTGGAACGACCGGGGTGGCGACGACCAAACGCTTGGCGGAGAAAGCGCGCTGGATCGACGCGCCGATGTCAGGTGGGCAGATTGGTGCCGAGGCGGCGAATCTCACGATCATGGCGGGAGGCTCGGCCGCAGACTTCGCTCGAGCGAAGCCGATTTTGGACATTGTGGGCGGGCGAGTGACGCATTTGGGTCCGGTCGGATCGGGCCAGGTCGCCAAGCTGGCGAACCAGCTCATTGTGGCGCAGACAATCGACGCGGTGGCGCAGGCGTTGCGGATGGGTGAGCTGGCGGGATTGGATTCCGGCTTGTTGCGGCGGGCGTTGATGGGGGGCTTCGCGGAAAGCAGGATACTTGACGTCCTCGGCGACCGAATGGCGCGACGGGATTTTTCTCCGGGAGGAAAGGCATCGTGGCAGTTGAAGGACCTGCGTCTCGCCCGTGAATTGGCCGATTCCGTCGGTTTTGAATCGGAGACAATGCGAAACAGCCTTGCCCAATGGGAGACCCTTGTGGACCAGATGGGTCTTGGTGAACTGGACCATTCCGGATTCTACGAACTGTATGCCGGGCCGGAACGCTAGCGGCGTTTGGGCAGTTACATTGATGTTCGCGCGCGAAGGATTACGCGTGTAGCTTGACCGGCGGTGGACAAAAAATCCGACAATCATTTTCTTCCGACAATCAACCTCGATGACTTGGTGGGAAAGACAGTGGGAGGGCGCCTGCGGCGCAATCCGGTCGATGTGCAGTCGGTGGGCAGAAACCTGTACCGGAGTCGAGGATTTGTCGTGTGCG
>JADHOF010000048.1 GCA_016779125.1 Verrucomicrobiia bacterium
AACCGTGGTGCTTTCCGGCGGACGCCCCAACATCATTTCCAGCAACGGCAGCGGACTGAAGGCGGACCTGGTCGTGTTCGACCGGCGCTCGGGGAAATTCCGGGCTCACGGCAACATCGAAAGCTTCTTCTCGCAGGAACTGATCGGCGGCAGCGGACTTTTCAACACGACTTCCCAACCACCGAAACTTCCCTGAATTCGATGAGCGACAAGCCGACCTCCCAACCGCTTCTTTCCGCCAGCGGCCTCTGCAAGGCCTACCGGCAGCGCAAGGTTGTCGACGGAGTCTCCGTGACCGTGAGTCCGGGGGAAATCGTTGGTCTGCTGGGTCCGAACGGAGCGGGAAAAACTACCAGCTTCAACATGATCGTCGGCATCGTCCGCCCGGACGACGGCGGCGTGACCTTCAAGGGCGAGGACGTCACGTCCCTCCCGATGCACGAGCGGGCTCGACGCGGTGTCGGCTACCTGACCCAGGAGCCCTCGGTCTTCCGCAAGCTGACGGTCGAGGAGAATATTCTCGCCATCCTGGAGCTCTGCGTCCCGGATCGGGCGGAGCGAAAAATCCGCCTCCGCGAACTCCTCGACGAGCTGGACCTGAGCGCCCTCGCAAAAAGCAAGGCCTACACCCTCAGCGGGGGCGAGAAACGCCGGTTGGAAATCACCCGCGCGCTCGTCACCGGCCCCGAGCTTCTCCTGCTCGACGAACCTTTCGCCGGCATCGATCCGATCGCGGTTTACGAAGTGCAGAAACTCCTTCGCCTGCTGCGGGATCGAAATCTCGGAATCCTGATCACCGACCACAATGCCCGGGAAATGCTGAAGCTCGTCGACCGGGCTTATCTGATTCATCAGGGCAAGGTGGTCTACGAGGGCACGGCCGCCGATCTGGTCAACGACCCCAAAGCCCGGGAAATCTATCTCGGCCCCGATTTCAACGTCTAGCCGCCATGCCCCAAGCCATTGTCACCGTTCAGGATTTCTTCAAGGACAACGCGCAGAGTCTCGACCTCAAGCTCATCGGCGGCGGCGACGGGATGAAGCGCATCATCAAGGAACAGACGGTCAATCGACCGGGACTGGTCCTCGCCGGACACACCAAGTACTTCGCCTACCGTCGCGTGCAGGCCTTTGGCAACGCCGAGGCCAGCTACGTGAAGACCTTGAAACCCGCGCTTCGGGAGGAACGTTACCGGCGCCTGCTCGATCACCCCTTGCCTTGCATCGTGTATTGCCGCAATCAACGGCCTGATCGCGTGCTGCTGAAGGCTGCAGATGCCAAGGGAATCCCCGTCTTTCGTTCCTCCCTCATCACGATGAACTTCATCAACCTGGCGACCCTGGCGCTGGAGGTTCTCTTCGCCCCGCGCGGAACGGTCATCGGCAGCATGGTCGAGATCCACGGCATGGGGGTGATCGTCCGGGGCGACACGGGCATCGGCAAGAGCGAGTGCATCCTCAGCCTGCTCGAGCGCGGCTACAGCCTGATTTCGGACGATGTCACAAAGGTTGTCCTCCTCGACAACAAGGAAATCATCGGCAGCAGCCCGGAGATCACACGCAGCTTCATGGAGGTTCGCGGCATCGGCATCGTCAACGTCCGCGCCCTGTTCGGGGTCGGCAGCGTCCGCTCCAGCAAGCGCCTCGACCTGATCGTGTCCTTGAAACACTGGGACGAGGTTGAGGATGTTGACCGGCTCGGCATCGACGAACGCCACACACAGGTCCTCGGCGTCAATGTTCCGGAGATCGTCATTCCCGTGCGTCCAGGCCGGGATATCGGCCGACTGGTCGAGGTGGCGGCGCTTCAGACCAACTTGAAACGCACCGGCTACAATCCCGCCGAGGCGCTCAACTCTCAGCTCACGGCCAAGATGCAATCCTCGAACCCGCACTGATCAGCCGCCGTCGTAGCCCTGCCCGTCCAGATCGATCAGGATTTCGCGCGGCTCCGCTCCCCGGGAAGGACCGACAATGCCCCGAACTTCCAGCTCGTCCATGATTCGCGCCGCTCGCGTATAGCCAAGCCTCAGACGACGCTGCATCAGGGACACGCTCGCCTTCTGCTCGGACCGGATCACCTCGATGCAGCTTTCGATCAGATCCTCGTCCTCATTGCTCGCACCCTGTTCGACATCCGCCATGGCGGCCGGCTTGTCCAGCTGCTGCTTGATCGACATCTCGTAGCTGGGCTTGCCTTGATTCGCGATAAAATCAACCACTGCCGCGATCTCCTCGTCGTCAATGAAGGCACCTTGGGCACGGATCAATTTCGCCGAGCCCGGAGGGAGATAAAGCATGTCCCCCTTGCCCAGCAGCTTGTCAGCCCCCATGGCGTCGAGAATGGTTCGGGAGTCGACCTTCGACGCGACCTGAAACGCGATCCGGGCAGGAATGTTCGCCTTGATGACGCCCGTGATCACATCGACGCTCGGGCGCTGTGTGGCCACGATCATGTGGATGCCCGCGGCCCGCGCCATCTGCGTGATGCGCGCGATCGCCATTTCGACATCCGCCGGAGCGACCAGCATCAGATCCGCCAACTCGTCCACAATGACGACGATGTAGCTCAGCTTGTCCGGGATGACGATATCGTCATCCCGTGACACCACGATCTCCTCGTCCACCTCGACGGCGAAGCCCTCCGCGCCGGCCTCGACGGTCTCTTTCCTCGCGACCAGCGGCAGCTCCGGCTGATCGGACTTCGTGTCCTTCTCCTTGGAACGCTTGTTGAATCCGTGGACGTTCCGCACCCCCACCTTCGCGAAGATTTTGTAGCGGTTCTCCATCTCGTTGACCACCCAGCGCAGGGCGAGAATGACCTTCTTTGGATCCGTGACCACGGGCACAACCAAATGGGGCAGCTTGTTGTAGAGCTGCAATTCCACAACCTTCGGGTCGATCATCACCATGCGCAGGTCGTCCGGCGAAAACCGGTACATCAACGACGCGACGATCGAGCTGATGCACACCGACTTGCCCGATCCAGTGCTTCCCGCGATCAACAAGTGCGGCATCTCCGCGAGATCACCGATCAACGGCTGCCCGTATACGTCCTTGCCCAGCGCGACAGGAATCTTGAGCTTCGTCTTCAGCCAGGCGGGAGATTCGAAAAGATCCCGCATCACGACCATCGTCTTGACCCGGTTCGGAACCTCAATGCCCACGCTGCTCTTGCCGGGGATCGGCGCGAGGATGTTGATCCGTTCCGCTTTCAGCGCGGCGGTGAGGTTGTTTCCAAGGTTGGCGATCTTCTCCAGCTTCACCCCCGGCGCGGGATGCAGTTCATACCGGGTGATCGTCGGCCCCTTGGTGATGTCGCCGGGTGAAACGTCGATCTTGAACTGCTGAAGCACGCGCTTCATCAGCATGGCGTTCTCCAACAACTCCTCCTTCGTCTCGGAAGGCTCGGTTGAAGGCTGGGCGTAATGAAGGAAATCAAACTTCGGCAAGCGGTAGTCCTTGATCATCGGGGTCGCCGCGACCGCGATCGGTCGATTGCGCGGTGCCTTCTTTTTGGGCGAGGGCGGCGGCACGATCTCCACGTTCGGATCATCCCCACCCTCTTCGTCGGCATCGGACGCCTCGTCTTCCGAATCAGATCCTTCCTCTCCGTCGCCGAGCACATCCGCCGTCGAAGCCGCTTTTCTCACCTCGTCTGCGGAGATTGTCTCCCCTTCACCCATCACGTGATCCTCCCCGTCATCCGATGCCGACGTCTCTCCCTCGTCCTCGGTTTCAACCTCCTCCTCCGCTTTCGCTTCGGGACGCTGGGTCGGCTGACTGAGATCCCGAATCGTCGGCTCCGGCACGTCGAACAAATCGTCTTCCGCCACTTCCTCCACTTCGGTCTCCGTGACCGCCTCCACAACAGCGGCCGGCTTTTCGGTCTTCTTCTTCGACGGAGTGTCGTCCAGTGGCAACGAATCTCCAAATTTCGCCATCGCGCGTTTCAGGCGCTTCGCTTCCTTCTCCAGTTCTGCCGCCTTCTCCCGGAGCTCGGTTTCACGGTCCGACGCGCTCTTCATGAATGTCATCTCCGGAACCCGCCACGTCCGCACCCAGTCGTTCAGCTGGAAGTTGGTGAGGTAGATGAAGCCCAACAGGTAGGAAACAACGAAAAAAATCGCCGCCCCGGCCCGCCCGATCAGCGCCTCGAAGACATAGTCGTTCAAAAACATTCCGAGGTAACCGCCGGCGCTTGGCGCTCCGATCCGTTCCCGCACTCGCTCGAACGAGTCCGGGAAAAGATCCAGCATCCCCATCAGACACACGCCCCAGACCAGCAGCCACGGCCACCGGCGCCTCAGAAAGCCGAGCAGATCAAAGAACTGTCCCAACCCGGTCAGGAGCAACGCAGGAGGCAGCAGGTAGGCGGCCGCACCGAACACGAAAAAACAAAAGTTGGCGATGCTCGCGCCGAGCAGGCCCGCCATGTTGTTGTAGTGCAGGTTCGCCTCGGGATTCGCCGGCACCCGGTAGAAGGAAAGGTCCCGGGGATCAAAGGAGAACAGCGCCACCAGAAAGAAAAGCGACATCGCCAACAGGACGATACCGATCACGTCCCTCAGGCCCTTGTCCATCACCGGGCCGTCTTCGGAAGTCTTGCGCGCCATCCCCGGAGCATAAAAGTGCCCCCCGGTACCGGAAAGAAAATTCCCCAAAACCAAGCACCCGCTTCCCATGTCGCCGCATTTACATCCTCGTGACATTCTACCGCCCGAGCCGGGGAACAATGCCGAACGCCCCGAACTGGCGGCGGGCGGTGCAATCTCGCAACAGCCGAACGACGGTCACATCACATCCGTGACACCGATGCCGAGCACGTCCAGCCCCTGGCTGAGAACCCGCGCTGTGAGGTCGCAAAGCACCAGACGGCTCGCCCGCTCTTCAGGCGACGCTTTCAGCACGGGGCAATGCTCGAAAAAACGGCTGAAGCTTCCGGCCAGCTCAAACAGGTAATTGCACAGAAGATTTGGCCGGTAGTCCTCGCCGACCAGATTCAGCACGATCCCGAACTCCATCAGCTTACTCGCCAATCCCAACTCGTCTTCATGAACGAGTTTGAGCGCCGCAGGATCCAGCCTTGCTTCCGCCCCGTCGGCGGCGGCCTTCCGAAAAATACTGCGAATCCGGGTGAAGGCGTATTGCAAGTACGGAGCCGTGTTGCCCTGAAGGGAAAGCATCTTGTCCCAGCTGAAAACGTAGTCGCTTTGACGGTTCGGAAGCAGGTCCGCGTATTTCACGGCGCCCAATCCCACCACACGCGCGATTTCCGCCTTCGTCTCCTCGTCCAATTCCGGATTCTTCTCGTCCACGATCCGGCGGGCGCGTTCCTCCGCCTCGTTCAGCAGATCCGCCAACTTCACGGTTTCGCCGGAGCGGGTTTTGAAGGGCTTGCCGTCATCTCCAAGAATCGACCCGAACCAGACATGGGCAAGCTTTGATTGCGTTCCGGGCTTCCAACGGGCGAAGACATTGAAAATCTGGCGGAAGTGCAACTGCTGGCGACCGTCCGTGACGTAGATCACCTCCGCCGGATCCCACGTTTCCAGGCGATACTGCAGCGTCGCGAGGTCGGTCGTGGCGTAGTTGAATCCGCCGTCGTTCTTTTGAACAAGCACGGGACTGTCCCGCCATTCCCCGTCGCGATGAATCAGGAAGGGATCCTCCTTCTCCGGCAACTGCCTGTCGGAAAAGACACACATCGCCCCTTCGCTTTCCCGCGCGATTCCACCGCCCGCCAAGTCGGAGACAACCTCGCCAAGCCGCCCGTTGTAAAAACTCTCCCCAAGGGTTTCATCGAAAGTGACCCCGAGTCGCCGGTAGATGGTTTCAAACTGGACCTTTGAGAGGTCGATCATTTTCTTCCAAATGCCGAGGTTTTCGTCGTCGGCCGCCTGCAACTTCACGAGTTCGGCTCGGGCCCGATCCAGCACAGCCGGATCTTCCTTGCACGCCACGTTGACGAGTTTATAGATCCGTTCAAGTTCCCCGATCGGATCCGACTCCAGAGCCCCTTCGTCCAGATGCTGTTTCCATCCCACCAGCAACATGCCGAACTGGGTGCCCCAATCACCGATATGGTTGTCCGTCACCACGCGATGCCCCTGAAGTCGGAACAAGCGTGCAAGACAATCGCCCAAAATGGTGGAACGAATATGCCCCACGTGCATCGGCTTCGCGACGTTGGGCGAACTGAAGTCCACCACGATCGTTCGCGGATTCGACGTCTTCCCAAAAAACAGATGTTCCCCTCGGGCCGCCTCCCGGCACACCGCTTCCATCGCTTCCGCCTTCACCCGAAAATTCAGAAAACCCGGTCCCGCCACCTCCACGCTGTCGCACAGGTCGTCAACCTCCAACACCTCCGAAACCGCAGTCGCCAACTGACGGGGATTGGCCTTCAGCGTCTTTGCCAGCGGCATCACCGAAATGCACTGGAAGTCGCCGAATTTCGGATCGGCACAAGGCCGCACGGACGCGTCGACGTTCGCCTCAGGCAGGGCCTTGGAGAAGGCCGCGCGCAAGCGTTCTTGCAATTTCAGGTGGATCACAATCGAGGAAGGAAGCCTACTTGCTGGAGTGCCCCTTGATCGCGGCGTAAATGCCGGCCTGATCGGCCGCCCCTTCGATCTCGGTCCGGAAATCCTTGTTCCGGAAGAGTGTGGCGATATCCGCCAGCGTGTGGAGATGCTTTTGAAACTGCCCCTGCGGGACAAGGAAGAGCATCACCAGTTTCACCGGCTGGTTGTCCAACGCGTCAAAGTTCACCCCGTTCAAAGATCGTCCGAAAGCCCCGATCGCCGAGGTGACCAGATCCGATGAAGCATGCGGAATACCGATTCCGAAACCGATTCCGGTGCTCATTGATTTTTCCCGCTTCTTGACCACCGAGGCCACCGCCTCCCGGTTCTCCGGCGAAACCTTGCCGTTGGCCACCAGCAGATCGAGCAGTTCGTCGATCGCTTCCCACCGGTCCGTCGCCTTCAGCTCCGGGACCACGAGTTTGTCAGAAAGAATTTCAGCCAGCAGCATAACGAAAAAGTCCGCCTTTGTTGCCGATCGGTCTCTCGAAAGGCAAGAGCGAATTCGACTCGGACGACGCCGAGAGGCTCTCAATTTCCGGACCGTGCGGCGCCACAAATGGCACCCGGCTTACCGCTCGCCAAAGCGTCGCCTCCCGGGACTTGACCCCGTTCCTCGATTTACCTAGCTTCCGCCGCTGTAATGAGTCTCGTCGTGCAAGTCACAGTCGTACCGGTCGTCGTCGTAGTCGGCGACCGTGCCGCCGGGGCTTGTCGAGCTTAGCCAAGAGATTTCGACAAAAACCCGCGGCTGACCGGCCGCGGGTTTTTTGTTCACCCGGGGCCGGCGGCCCACAGAAACAAAAACATGAGTAAGATCGCGGAAAACCCCGAAACGTCCGCCCCGGCGGAACGCGCAGAAATCGGCCCTTTGATGACGGGCAGCGACATTTTGGTCGCTTGTCTGGAACGCGAGGGCGTCGACACCATCTTTGCCTACCCCGGCGGGGCCAGCATGGTCATCCACCAATCGCTGACCCACTCGAAGAAGATTCGCACCATCCTGCCCCGCCACGAACAGGGTGGCGTCTTCATGGCAGAAGGCTACGCCCGCGCCACCGGCAAGGTCGGCGTCTGCATGGCCACCAGCGGTCCCGGCGCGACCAACCTGATTTCGGGGATCGCCGACGCCTTCATGGACTCCATCCCCATGGTGGCGATCACGGGTCAGGTGCCTCAGGCGATGATCGGAAAGGGCGCGTTTCAGGAGACGGACTTCTTCGGCATGACGCTCCCGGTGGTCAAACACAGCTACCTGATCACCGACATCAACGACATTCCGCGCATCGTCAAGGAAGCCTTCCATGTCGCCTCCACAGGTCGCCCCGGCCCGGTGGTGATCGACATGCCCAAGAACATTCAGCTCGCCAAGACACAGCCGGTGTTCCTCAAGGAGATCAACATCCGCGGATACAATCCCGAGAAAAAGGCCAGCGACATCGCGCTCAACGAGATCATCGGTCTGATCGAGAAATCCGAAAGACCGGTCCTATACTGCGGCGGCGGCATCATCAGCGGGGAGGCCTCGGAGGAACTCCGCAAATTCGCCGAAGCCACCGGCATCCCGGTCACCACCACGCTGATGGGCATCGGCTGTTTTCCTGAAAACCACGAACTGTCGCTGCGCTGGCTAGGCATGCACGGCGCTGCTTACGCAAACTGGGCCGTCAGCGGCGAGTTTCAGGACGTGGACGGTCAAAAACGCCAGGTCGCCGCAGGCGCGGATCTCCTTCTCGCCTTTGGCGTGCGCTTCGACGACCGCGTCACAGGCAAGGTCGAGAAATTCTGCGAGACGGGAACGATCGTCCATATCGACATCGATCCTTCCGAGATCAACAAGAACAAGCCCGCGAATCTCCCGATCGTCAGCGATATCAAATACGCCCTGAGCCGGCTCAACGATCTGGTCGCGAAGAACCCCTTGCAGGCCAACTACGGCCCCTGGCGCGAGCAGGTTGCCGAGTGGAAGAAACGTGCCCCGTTCCGCTATTCGATCACCGACGAGGTCATCAACTCCGACCACGTAAAAGATCACATGACCGGCGGGCTCGAACGCGAGGTCATCCTGCCGCAACAGGCAATTGAGGCTCTCTACGAACTCTCCGGCGGCGACGCCATCATCACCACCGGCGTCGGACAGCACCAGATGTGGTCCGCGCAATGGTATCAATACAAGTTCCCCCGCCAGCTCCTCACCAGCGCCGGACTCGGAGCCATGGGCTACGGCTATCCCGCCGCGATGGGAGCCAAGGTTGCCTGTCCCGACAAGCAGGTTGTGGACATCGACGGTGACGGCTCCTTCCTGATGAACATTCAGGAACTCGCCACCGCCCACATCGAAGGCATCGCCGCCAAGGCCATCATCCTCAACAACCAGCACCTCGGCATGGTGATGCAGTGGGAGGACCGTTTCTTCGAAGGCAATCGAGGCCACACCTATCTGGGCGATCCCGACGATCGCAAGCAGATCTATCCCGACTACGTCACCATGGCAAAGTCCTTCAACGTGACCTGCGAGCGCGTCATGTACATGAAAGACCTCAAGCCCGCGATCCGGCGAATGCTCGATTCCGACGAGCCCTACATGCTGGATGTGATCGTCCCCTACACGGAGCACGTGCTGCCGTTCATCCCGGCAGGCGGCACGGTGGCGCAGATGATTTACTGATCCGCCGTCAAGACAGTCCTGAAAGGCCGCCCACCGGGCGGCCTTTTCTATTGCAGCGGATCACTTTTTCGCAGCCAACCACATCCTGTGAAATCAGTTTCAATTTATTCCGGCATGCCCAATTTACATTTGACCTCAACAACACATACTTCACGTCGCATGCACCATTTGGTTCGTCTCTTCAGCATTCTGGTCGTCTTGGCAGTCGTCTTCATTCGGACGGCCCCAGCCCAGTCAAGCGCCTCCCTGAGCGAGACCAACCTCAATCTGCAGGCCTGGCAACTTTCCCTCACAAACCTTTTCAACCGGACGAACCTTGAAGTGTCCATCCGCCAACGGGCGGCCGAACTGCACACCAACGCCCTCGTCCGGGCCCGGGGACTGGTCGATCTGGAGACCCGAATCGGGGAGTATCAAAAATCAATCTCCTGCGCTTCAAATCTTCTCTTTGAACTCCGCCAGACACGCGTGGCTGAAATCACACCCACGAACGAGCTCGCGAGCATGGATTCGCGCCAACTCGAAACGAAACTGACACAGGCCGAAGCCGATCTTGCTCTGGCCCGAAAAACTCTAACGGGGCTGGAGTCCGACGCGAATCTCCGGGAGAGCCGCCGCACCGAGGCACCGAAGGCCTTGGCCGAAACGAAGACCAGGCTGGACGAGATCGAGATCGCCCTGAAAGCCCCCGTGGACCCGAACGAATCTCCCGAGATCAGCCGGGCCAATCTTCTCTATCTGCTGACCCGCAAAGCATTCAGGGAAAGGGAGCGGGAATCCTTGGACCTTGAGCTGAAAACATACGCCGCCACAGCAGACTTGCTGAGCCTCCAAACAGTGCAAGCCGCCTCGCGTGTGGCCGCTCTCGCCCGTCAGGTGGACTCCTTGCGAATCCGCCTCGACGAGAAGCGCAAGTTGGAAGCCCGCGCCGCCGCCGAGGCAGCCCGCCTCCAGGAGGCCGAGACCCGAAACCCCGTCCTTCAAAGTCTGGCGGCCACAAACTCGGCCTATGCCGGCGATCTCGTGACACTCAACGGCTTGATCCAACGCGCCAACGAGGTTCTGGCCGCGAAGGAGAAAGATCTCGCCGCCCTTGATCAGGACTACAAGAACCTGGCCGCCCGGGTCACGGCCAACGAGGCCGCGGGGGTCACCATCACCGACTCGATCGGCGTCCTTCTACGCCGACACCGCGTGGACCTGGCCCGTCGCGCCGGCAGCGCCGACACCATTCGCTCCCGAATCGCCCGAATCACGGACTCGCAACTCCAAGAAATCGACTTCAAGGACCGCAAGGCCGAATTCATCGATTTGGACACGGTCGTGGCCGAAACGCTCGCCCGCATCGGGGCGGCGTCCGGCAGCAACAGGACCAAGGAGGTGCACGACCTGATTGAGAATCGCGTGAAACTTTTGAACGATCTCATCACGGCCCACCGCTCGCTGGCGGATTCACTCAGCCGCGTCAACGTCGTCGAGATCAGCCTCCGAAAATCGACAGCGGATTTCCGCCGGTTTGTGGAGGAACGGGTTCTTTGGATTCGGAGCGCCAGCCCCTTGGCCTTCACCCGGGAGGGCACCCGCCCGCTTGCCGACGAGGCCCTCACCTACGCCGTCCTGCTCAACTGGAACACATGGGCCGCGATCTCGCAGGCACTCATCTCGGGACTGGTCGCATCGCCCGCCACCACCGCCCTTTGGGCACTGGCACTCCTCATGGCCTTCGGCGCTCAACCCCGGGTGCGGAAGCGGCTGGACGCGGAAAGCAAGCTGGCCCGGGCTCCCACACAGGTTTCATTGTTGCCCACCCTGAAAAGCTTCGGGCTCACCCTCGCAATGTCGATGCCGGGCCCGGCGCTGCTTTACGGCGTCTCATGGCTGCTGGAACAAGGATTCGACCAACCACCCGTGGCGACACAACTCGCCCGAGCGCTCGCCGTGTCCGCCCTGTTCTACCTCACGCTCGGGTTCTACCGCCACTTCATGCGTTCGAACGGACTCGCAATCTGTCATCTCGCCTGGCCCGCGGAATCGGCGGCGAAGATTCGACGACATCTGACCTGGCTCATCGCCACGGCGGTTCCCACCGGCGGCTTTATCGTGTTCGCGGAATCCCGCGTCGGGGAAGGCGGAGAGGATCGACTCACGTTTATCTCCCTCATGCTGGTGCTCGCCTGCTTCCTGCATATTCTGTTCAACCCGAACACCGGACTCGCCTTCAACCCCACCTCCAGCCGGACCGGGGCCACCACCCGCCGGCTCCGTTATCTGGCGGCCGTCATCATGCCCGTCGGATTAGCGATCACCTCCGCCCTGGGATATCACCTGACTGCCATCGAGTTCTCCTGGCGGCTGACGAATTCCATCTGGCTCGTGCTCGGGATCACTCTCGCCAGCGGGATCATCGTTCGATGGTTCTACCTGGAACGGCGTCGCATCGCCCTCGAGAAGCTTCGAATCAAACGCGAGGCCGCCGCCGCCGACAGCCCGGAAAAAGCCAAGGCATTGGAGAGCGAACTCCCCGACGTCAGCGTCACCGAGGTCAAGGAGCAGACGCAAAGCCTCCTTCGAACACTGGTTCTGGTCAGCGTCATTGGCGGACTTTGGGGGCTTTGGTCGGGCGTGCTGCCCGCCCTGAACATTCTCGACCGCAAAGCGCTTTGGTACGTGGAGGAAACAGTCAGCGCGCGCGCCGAGAAGACAGCCCTACCCGAATTCCCCGGCATGCCGGGCCCGACCTCCAATGTGGATCAAAGCGACGACAAGGCCGACACCTCGTCCCGCCCCAAGACAATCGAGCGCCCGATCACACCGGCCAATCTCCTTTTCGCGGTCTTCGTACTCGTGGTCACCGGTATCGCGGCACGAAATCTCCCGGGCTTCCTTGAAATCTCCATTCTGAAGCATCTCAAGCTCGAGACCGGCGGAGGCTACGCCATCACGACCATCATCCAATACGTCGTGACCATCGCGGGGCTGGTGATCGCCTGCGCCTCCATTGGACTCACCTGGGAGAAGGTCCAATGGCTCGCCGCCGCCGTCACCCTGGGCATCGGTTTCGGCCTGCAGGAGATCTTTGCGAACTTCGTGGCCGGGATCATTCTGCTATTCGAGCGCCCGGTCCGCGTCGGAGACGTGATCACGGTCGATGGCACTTCCGGCACCGTCACCCGAATCCGAATTCGGGCGACGACCATCCGCAACTGGGACCAGCAGGAACTCATCATCCCCAACAAGGATCTGATCACCGGACGACTCACCAACTGGACTCTCTCCGACACCACGAACCGCGTCGTCGTCACCGTCGGCGTCGCCTACGGCACCGACACACGCAAGGTCAGTGAGATCCTGAGGCAAATCGTTGATGACCACCCCCACGTACTCCCCGAACCGGCATCGCGCATCACCTTCGACCAATTCGGCGACAGCTGCCTCAACTTCACCGTCCGCGCCTATCTGAGCAGTCTGGATGATCGGCTGGACACGATTCACACGCTGCACGAGATGATCAATGACCGCTTCAACGCGGCCGGCATCGAGATCTCCTTCCCCCAGCGTGACCTGCATATCCGCACCCTTCCGCCGGGCTTGGGTGGGGCATTGAAGGCCAACTGAAACAGTCCCGCATTTGCCAGCCGTCCTGATTCCGCCATACTTCAGCCAATGGACGCCACGTCGGAAAGAATCGCCAATCTGGAAGCCGCCCTCACCCATCTCGAGCGACAGTACGATCAGCTGAACGAGATCGTCATCCGTCAGGAAAAACAGCTCTTACGTCTCTCGGCGGTCACGGAACGCGTGGACAACACCCTGCACGATATGGAACTGGACGGCATGCGCTCGAACAACGCCCGCCCGCCCCACTACGGCAATTCGGCGCTGGGGTGAGTCAATGGATCTCGCGTGCCGGGGGTGCCTTCTTGAATTCGACCTCGCGCAAATAAATCGGTGTCAGGTTCTCTGCCTCGACAAATTCGTCTGCAGCCAAAGCCATCCGGGCAAGTTCCTTCGGATCGGGAAACACCGCCTCGGTCGGGCCCTCCACCTTCCCCGGTTCGGGAGAAAAACGAATTGCGAGTTCATTGACCACCTCCGCCCCGACGATTTCCAGCGGCGACACCGGGCGGACGGTTCCACATTCACGCAGATATCGAGCGCAATAGAACTCCCCGCGCTGCGCGTCCACCACAACCGCGAAGCCACCCTCCACGACCACGGAGCGGGCCATCAAATCGACACTCGATATCCCGGCCAACTTCACACCCGTTCCCAGATGCCAACCCTGCGCCGTCGCAATCGCGGCACGAATTCCGGTATAGGAACCCGGACCCAATCCAACCGCGATCAACTCCACCTCTTCCCGGTCGATCCCGGCATCCGTCAGCGCCTTCCCGATCAGCGACAAGGCCCCGACCTTCCGATCCTCAACGATCGCCGTTGCCTCCCGCCCCGAGTGGTCCGTCACGCAGACCGAGCGCCGTTCCGTGGAAAAATCAATCGCCAACGTGATCATACCGGATTCGCCTTTCATTCTCACCCGTCGTTTCCAGAACTACGCGGTGAATCTCCCGATCACCCGGGCCAAACCAGCGCGACGCCCATTCCACCACCGTGACCCCGTCGGGCTGGTTCAGGTATTCCTCCAGACCCGCGCCGCAAACCGCGGCAGCCGTTTCCAGCCGGTAAAGATCGATATGAAAGACCGTCAAGCGCCCGCCTTCATACACGTTGATGAGACCGAAACTGGGCGATTGCACGCGGCCGCGATATCCCAACCCGCGCGCGATTCCCCGAGCCAACTGCGTCTTGCCCGCGCCCAGATCGCCTTCCAACGCGAAGACCGTGCCCCGCGCCGCCCGCCGTCCCCAGCTCTCGCCAAGCCTCACGGTTTCATCCACATCATTGACGATCACTTCCATCATCCGCCCATTTTCCTTCCCACCCGGAATCACATTCCGATTCAAAGCAAACCCAGCACGAAACCAGGATGAGTCCGTTGTCGATCATCGCGATCAGTCCTTCTCCGCCAAATGATCAAATCCCCCGACCGTCAGCTCCATCATCCGACGCTCATCACGAAGCCTCAGTCCGGGTTCCGAGGTGATCTTTCCGACACACGAAATCCGAACGTCCGGAAAAGCCCCCTTCCAACCGTCCAACACCGCCACGGCATTCTTCGGTGCCACCGTGAAAAGCAGTTCGAAATCCTCGCCATCCGTCAACGCGGCGAGCAATGGCGTCTTCTTCGACACCCCGTCGCGCGCCCGATCTTTCGCGGCGCGGCTGATCGGAATCGCCGTTCCGCGCAGCTCCGCGCCCGTTCCGCTCGCCGTCAATACGTGCCGAAGATCGCCCGCGAGACCATCGCTGAGATCAATCATGGCGTGAACATCGAACGCGTCGGCAAGCCACGCCGCCTCCTTCACCCTGGGCACAAAGTCAAAATGACGGCCCGCGATGGATCCACCCAGTTCCCCAGACACGAACACCGCGTCCCCCACCCGCGCCCCTGATCGCAAGATCGCCCTCCCCGCAGCCACGTCGCCGATCAAGGCAACATTGAGCAGCAGCCGATCCCCGTTCCGCGTGGTCTCCCCGCCGACAACTGTCACGCCAAACTGCTTGGCCAACGCGTTCAGCCCCCGATACACCGAGGCGGCGTAATCGACGTCGAATTCGTCCGGCACTCCCAAGGTCACCACCGCGTGACGCGGCGTCCCGCCCATCGCCGCCACGTCGCTCAGGCATCGCGCCAGAGCTTTGCGCCCAACCGCCTCCGGAGCCGCATCCGCGTCGAAATGGCATCCGGACACGATTGCGTCCGTCTTGAAAAGCAGATGCCGTCCCGGCACACCCACGTCCAACACCGCGCAATCGTCGCCCGGCCCCGTGATCACCCCCGGCCCGGACTCCAACTCGGCGGTCAGTTTCGAAATCAATTCAAACTCCTTCATGTCGTCGTCCGCGCGGCCCAAGCCTGAATCTCATCATTCAACATAAGCAAAGCGAAGTTGATCGCGTTGAAGCATCCGTGCGCCGCGATCGGCGCAAGCAGATTGCCGGTCCTTTCGTAGAGCGCGATAAACACAAGCGCCAGAAAGGTGAGGGGAATAAACGTGAGCACATTGTAATGAACCAATGCGAACAGCATCGACGTGCCCCACACCGCAGCCTTGCGATATCCGCGCGACTTTAACGCCTGATAAAACACACCTCGAAAAAGCAGTTCCTCCGTCACCGGCGCAAAAAGAATGGCCAGAAATCCGTAGAACACGCGCTGATCCAGTTCCACAGACTCACGGATCACCTTCACCGTTTCCTGCGCCTTGGGCTCCACATGCACCGCTTCCATCGAAAAAGCCATCAGTTGCTGGAGGAACATGGTCACGGGCGTCGCCAGCAACGCGACTCCCACGCCGATCAGAATCGGTTTGAACCACCCGCCGGTCCCAAGCCCGAATCCTTCACTCCAGGTCGTGCCCTCCAGATTCAACAGCCGCGCCACGCAGAGGAACGCGCCGACATGAAAAAAGACCACATGCAACACGGCGCTCAGAAAACGCCCGTCCCCCGTTTTGGCGATCCCTTCCGGCAGAAGCAACTGGGCGAACAGCCCGGCCGCGAGACAGAAAAAGAACGCCGACAGCATTCGCAGCAGTCGTTCAATGTTCCATCTTCGGGCTGTCAACACGTGCGAAGCCTAGGCAATTCGCCCGAAACCTGACCACGCAAAACTAGGCTCATGGCGCAAACGCTGGACGCGGGCCGCCAGTCCCTCAATGCCCCGGCCTACCTGCACCTCAATTTGAGACGCTCTGGCTGTCGTTTTCCCGGACACGACTGCGGAACCAAAAATAAAGCCCCGCTCCCAACAGCAGTATCACCGCGCTCACCCGGTGAGCCGGCGTCATCCAACCGGTCATCTGGGAGTCCGGGTAATCGCCCCGAAACAACTCCACGGTGGCCCGAATCACCCCGTAGCCGAGCAGATAACAGGCGAACACCTGCCCGTCGAATCGCTTCCTCCGATAAAGCCACGCCAACGCACCGTAGAGCGCGAGATTCAACGCGGCCTCATACACCTGAACGGGATGTACCAGATTCGGATGGGACGGGTGCCCGAAGGGGTATTTGATCGCCCATGGAAGAGAACAGACCGATCCGTAGCAACAGCCGGTCATCAAACAGCCGATTCTCCCGAGGGCGTGACCAAGCGAGACGCTCGGGCCGAGGGCGTCCGCGAGCTTCCAGGTCGGCAGCTTCTTCCAGCGGGTGTAGGCGATCGCGGTCACGGCCGCTCCGATCAGCCCGCCGTAGAAAACGAAGCCGCTCCGAAGGGCGAAGATCTTCAGCAGCGACTGCCCTGAAAACTCCTCGTTCCAGAACGTGATCACATAGAGCAGGCGCGCACCAAGAAACGCCCCTCCGAAAATCCACAGCGCCAGGTCGGTGATGGTTTCCGGCTCCAAACCGTCTCGCCGCCCCCTCTGCCCGGCCGTCCACACGCCGAGCATGAAACCCATGGCGACGAAGATCCCGTACCAATGCACGGCGAGATTTCCGATTCTGAAAGCGACTTCTGACACGCGGGCCGCACGTTAAGAGACCGGCAGACGCCCCGTCGAGGCATTGATGCCGTCGTGATTCTCGTTGCCCGTCTGGGCGAAACATTTCCACCCCGATGCGGGACAAAAAAAAGCAGGACCGGGAGGGCACACACTATCCCGGTCCTGCCCGCCCCGCCACACAGCGGAACGTAACGATTTAACTTAACGCGAAATCTGGAAGTGCAGGTTCCGTGCCAGACGCGAACATGAAAAAAGGCGAACCTTTCGGTCCGCCTTTCGAAGCGTGAAACGATCGCTCAGGCAACACGCATACGCCCGCCGTAAACGGCGTTCGCGCCCAATTCCTGCTCGATGCGAAGAAGTTGATTGTACTTCGCCGTGCGGTCTGAGCGGCTGAGGGAGCCGGTCTTGATCTGGCCGCAGTTCGTCCCAACCGCGATGTCGGCGATGGTGGCGTCCTCGGTCTCGCCCGAGCGGTGCGACAGCACGCTGGTGTAGCCGTGACGCGTGGCCAGTTCGACTGCGTCCAAGGTCTCGGTGAGGGATCCGATCTGATTGACCTTCACGAGGATCGAGTTCGCCGTCTTGGTGTCGATCCCCTTTTGGAGAAACTTCACGTTGGTGACAAACAGGTCGTCGCCCACGAGTTGCACACGGTCGCCGAGTTTGTCGGTCAGCAGCTTCCAGCTCTTCCAGTCGTTCTCGGCGCAGCCGTCCTCGATGGAAACGATCGGATACTTGCCACACAGATCGACGTAGAAATCCACCAACTCGGCACCGGACAGCTTCTGCCCGGAACTCTTCTTGAAGACGTAGGATTCGTTGCCTGTGTAAAACTCCGAACTGGCGACGTCGAGCGCGAGGTTGATCTGCTTGCCCGCCTTGTAACCGGCGCTCTTGATCGCCTTGAGGATGCACTCGATCGCGTCCTCGGCGCTCTCCAGCGTCGGGGCGAAACCGCCTTCATCACCCACCGCTGTGGAGAGGTTGCGTCCCTTGAGCACGGCCTTGAGGGAATGAAAAATCTCGGTGATCGCGCGCAGCCCCTCGCTGAAGGACTTCATACCGGTCGGCATGATCATGAATTCCTGAAAATCGATCGGGGCGTCCGAATGCGCGCCGCCGTTGATCACGTTGGCCATCGGCACGGGAAGCACCTTGGCGTTGGGTCCGCCGAGATACTGGTAGAGCGGCAGTCCGACGACTTGCGCTGCCGCCTTCGCGTTCGCGAGAGAGACGGCAAGGATCGCGTTCGCGCCGAGCTTGGCCTTCGTCTCGGTGCCATCGAGAGCCAACATCGTGCGGTCGATGGTCAACTGATCGGTCGAGTCCAGATCGAACAGCGCCGGGGAGATCTTTTCGATGATGTTCGCCACGGCCTTCGAAACGCCCTTGCCCAGGTACCGCTTCTTGTTGCCGTCGCGAAGCTCGAGGGCCTCGTTTTCACCGGTGCTGGCCCCGGACGGAACTGCGGCCCGACCGACAACTCCGCTTTCCAGAATGACGTCGGCTTCCACCGTCGGATTTCCGCGGGAGTCAAGAACCTCGCGCGCCTCAATATCAACAATCGTGCTCATGTATGTTCGTTTTCAGTGTCAATTCACCCGTCCTCAGACAAATGAGCGCGCATCTTATGAGGGAGCTTCCGGCAGTCAAGGC
>JADHOF010000049.1 GCA_016779125.1 Verrucomicrobiia bacterium
ACAAAGAGATCTCGTCGGAGCAGCTGGAGGAGATTCTTGAGCTGCTCGAGTCGTTGGATAAATACGCGGTGGGCATCAAGCGCCATGGCGGCGATTTTGAATCTTATCTGGAAGCGCGCGATCCGGTGAACGGCCAGCTGCCGAAACATCTCGTCATCGTTCGAGAAGGGAACAACGAGATTGTGCACTACTTCAAAACCGACGCTGAACTGAACGAATTTGGCGAAGCCAACCGGGATATCAGTCTGTTCGCGAAGGAGGAGGAAATCATCGTGGGAGAGGATCGCATGTCGTCCCGCAAGGAGGGACCGCAGCGTCGCGCCCGACACGTTGAACTGCACGAAAGCAAGACGGTTGGGAGCCTTTTGAAGAAGATCTCCGACAAGGGGCTGGACGTCGCCCATTATTCGGCTCAGGACAAGCCGCTTTACGAACTCGTGGAAGGCGAGGGGGAAAAGGAAAAACGGACTCCCTTGTTCTCAATACCGGCAATTTTGGCCGGTATCATGGAGGTCGGAAAAAATGGCATATCGATCAAGCGCTTCAAGGGCCTCGGTGAGATGAATCCGAAACAGCTTTTCGCGACGACGATGGATCCCACAACGCGAAAGCTATTGCGGGTGGATCTGAGCGACGCCGTGGAGGCGGAAGAGATGTTCACGAAGCTGATGGGCAGTGAGGTGGAGCCGCGCCGTCAGTTCATCGAGGACAACGCGTTGAACGTCCGCAATCTCGACGTCTGAACCTTTTGAATTCAAAGCAGGACCTAATTTTCACCGATGGCTGACGAGAACGAAGAATCCAACGAGCAGATTGAACCGGCGGAACCCGACGTTTCGGGGCAACCATCCAAGCCATCGGGTGAGATCGCGACGGACTTTGTCTCCGCGAGCACCAACGTGCAAAAGATCAACGTCGCGGATGAGATCAAGAACTCGTTCCTCGACTACTCGATGTCGGTCATTGTGTCCCGGGCGCTTCCGGATGTTCGCGACGGTTTGAAGCCATCGCAACGCCGGCTGCTCTACGCGATGAACCAGCTCGGCGTTCAGCCGAACAAGAAGCACATAAAGTGCGCCAAGATCGTTGGTGAAACGATGGGCAATTATCACCCGCACGGCGATCAGGCGATCTATCCGACGCTGGTTCACATGGCCCAACCGTGGGCCATGCGTGACACCTTGATCGACGGTCAGGGAAACTTCGGTTCTGTCGAGAATGACCCGCCAGCCGCCATGCGTTACACCGAGGCGCGTCTAACGCACCTCGGCTCCGTGATGATGGAGGACATGGACAAGGAGACGGTTGATTTCGTCCCCACCTACGACGAGGCGAGCACGGAGCCTGTCGTGTTGCCCTCCGCTTTTCCAAATCTGCTGGTCAACGGCGGCACCGGTATCGCCGTGGGTATGGCCACGAACATGGCCCCGCACAATCTGGGCGAGGTCATTGACGGTGTTTGCGCGCAGATAGATGACCCTGAAATAACCATTGATGGTTTGCGGAAATACATTCTCGGTCCGGATTTTCCGACCGGGTGTGTGATTTGCGGGACAGATGGAATCCGGAAATATTTCAACACAGGCCGGGGCAGTGTGAAGGTTCGCGGACGGGTTGAGATCGAGGAACTGAAATCGGGCCGCGAGCAGATCGTGATCACGGAGATCCCCTATGCCGTCAACCGTGCCACCTTGGTGGCGCGCATCGCGGAGTTGGTGAATGAAAAGACCCCCGGATTCACGGACATCACCGCCGTTCGGGATGAGTCGGACGAGAGGACCCGCGTGGTCGTCGAGGTCAAACGCGACGCGATCCCGAAGGTGGTGGTCAATAATCTCTACAAGAACACCGCCCTTGAATCGAGTTTCTCCGTCAACGCGTTGGCCATTGATCACGGCCGTCCGAAGACCCTGAACCTGAAGGAGTTGATCAACTGCTACATCGAGCATCGCCGGGAGGTGATCCTCAGGCGCACACGATACCTGTTGCGGAAGGCTGAAGACCGGGCAGAGACGCTTGAAGGCTACCTGATCGCTCTGTCGAATCTGGACGAATTCATCAGGATTATCCGGAGCTCCGGAAGCCGGGACGAGGCCAAGATCAAATTGTTGGCGTTTTCGTGGGACAAAGAGCAGGTCCAGCAATGGGGAATCTTTCTCAGGGAACGCGCGAACATCACGTCAACGAATCGATATGCGCTCAGTGAACGCCAGGTCATGGCGATTCTTGAACTGCGACTTTACCAGTTGACCGGCCTTGAAATCGACAAGGTCGAGAAGGAATACAAGGAACTCCTCGAGACGATCAAAGACCTCTTGGACATTCTCGCCCGGGAAGAACGGGTCCTTCAGATCATCAAGGACGAACTGACCCGCATCCGGGAGAAATACGCCACGCCACGCCGAAGTGATATCGTTCCGGATGAGGGAGATATCGCCATCGAAGACCTGATCGCCAACGAGCCGGTCATCATCACGTTGACCCATAACGGACTGATCAAGCGGACCAATATCAGCGAATATCGCGCGCAGCGTCGGGGCGGGAAGGGTGTGATCGGAATGGAGACGCGTCGTAAGAGTTCTGTTGAGGGAACCGGCGCGGACTTTATCGAACATCTTTTCGCGGCGGCGGCGCATGACTATCTCATGTTTTTTACAAACACGGGAAGGGTCTACGTGGAGCGGGTGCATGAGATTCCCGATTTGGGGCGCGCAGCCAAAGGGCGAAGCATTGCCAACGTGCTTGAATTGCAGGCCGGAGAGAAGATCGCCGCCATGAAGCGCGTCGAAGGCAAGTACAACGACGACAAGGAAGACATTACTCTCCGACAGGAGAATCTTTTTGTTCTGTTCGCGACGAGGAAAGGCACCATCAAGAAGACGAGCCTCTGTGATTTCGCCAATGTCCGAAAAGGCGGCATCATCGCAATAAACATCCTCGAGGAAGACAACCTGATCGACGTCAAACTGACCGAGGACGGGGATGAAGTGATACTGATCACGCGCAATGGCTTGAGCATTCGCTTTGATGCGGCGCAGGCCAGGGCGATGGGGAGAAACACGACGGGTGTTCGTGGAATCAATCTCTCCGAGGGGGATGAAGTCGTCTCGTTGGCGATTGTGGATGAAAATCACACCCTTCTGGTTGCAAGCGAGAACGGGATAGGAAAGCGGACACCATTTGAGGAATACCGAACGCAGACCCGCGGAGGAAAGGGCATCATCACGATGAAAACCACCGACAAGACGGGCTGTGTCGTTGGCGCTCTCAGTGTGACGGATGACGATGAAATGATGCTGATGACGAACAAGGGGCTGATGGTTCGGATGGTCGTCAAAGATGTTCGCGAAACCGGTCGCAACACCCAGGGTGTAAAACTGATCGATATCGCCAAGAATGATAAACTCCAGGCGATCGCGCCGGTGATCAGCGAAGAGAAGGAAGACGAGGATTCGGAAGGTCCGGTCGTAGTGGAAGGATCCGAGACGGAATCATCCGCAGAGGAATAGACCGTTTACCACATTCTAGACGAAACTTGGAGAACTCGAGCGTCTCGAAGAACGCAATCGAAGTTGATCCAGTGGCCAACTTCCGATCTGCGGCAGATGCGGACGTTGAGTCCTAAACGCGGACGACGTTGTTCGAGAGTTGTCCGATTCCCGATATATCGATATTCACCCGATCGCCCTCGGCCAAAGTGAAATCATCAGGAGGAACGATCCCGGTTCCGGTCAAAAGAGCTGCTCCGTGCGGAAAATCCTGCGAGCGAAAGAGAAATTCGGCGAGATCGTCGAAACGCCGCTTGATCTGCCCAACGGACGTGTTGCCTGAAAACACAGATTCTCCCGAGCGTTCTATCGAGATCGAGATGACCCATTCGCGCGCTTCGCTTTCGGAGGCCCCCAGCTTTATGCAGGGTCCTATCGCACAGGACTTCGAATAGACTTTGGCCTGTGGCAGATAGAGCAGGTTTTCTCCTTCGATGTCGCGAGAGCTCATGTCGTTCCCGGCAGAATAGCCGACAACTTTACCCTGGGTGTTCAGTAGTAAAACGAGTTCGGGTTCTGGAACGTTCCATTTGGCATCCCTTCGAATACCAACGCTGTTCCCGTGGCTCACAACTTTTTCGGAAAGCGATTTGAAAAAGATCTCCGGTCGTTCGGCGTCGTAAACCCGATCATAGGCGCTCGCACTGAAATCGGATTCTTCCATGCGGGCGGTTTTGCTGCGTAGATAGGTGACACCAGCAGCCCAAACTTCCTGGCGGTCGATTGGAGACAGGATTTCAACCTCGGCAATTGGATGCAGTTCGGTGGCCCGGGATATCAGTTTCTCCGCATGTGCCATGGGGGAATCCGATTCGAGGATATCGGAAATGGTTGCCTTGCTGTCTGACGGGAAACTGAGAAGTCTTCCATCCTCTTGCAAGATCCCCACTCGAACGCCAGAGGTGGGGCTTTGGAACCGGTAGAGATTCACAGCCAGATAGGGGCAGGGAGCGGGTGTCGATGGCTGATTCCGAGGAATCAGTAGCGTTGCTGATTCTGGAGAAGTCCGGGTACGCCGGACTCCCAGCCGCGCGGTTGGTTCCAAGGGCGCGAAGACTGGTTTTCAGGCTCGCCAGTGGAGGCGCAGCCGCTCAGAAGTGTCACGCCGATCAGGGCAACTGCGAGGAAAAGAAAACGAAGGACCGCCGATGCTTTCATGGTCATAGCTGATTTGGGGCAACCACTTCGTCGTCTTCCTCGATCGTTTCATCAGAGTCGAAATCATCCATCACGTTCGCGATGGAATGCCCGGCCTCCACCGAGGAGACGCGGAGACGAGCGATGTAGCGACCTTGGCGGCTGACGGTAAGCTCTCCGTTTTTGCGAACGCCGTGGTTGGAGCCGATGCTCAGGATGACGAACTTCCACTTAGGATCGACGGCAACGACTTTCCCCTTCAGTCCGACCGGCTGTAGCACCTTCTTGAGCGGGTTCTTTAGCACCTCGAAGTCGCCTTCCAGTTTCGTGTACTGGGACATCAGAATCTTGTTCTCATCCTTGATGGTCGCCAATTCGCCTTTCACGGTCGGCAATTCCTTGTGTTCTGACCTGATAACGGAGGGAGTGAGCTTGAGATCCTTGTTGAGAGCCCAAAAATCCTCGTTCATCTGCTTGGTTCGCTCGGCTTCCTGTTCCGCCTTGGTCTGTGCCGCCTTGGCCTGTTGGGAAGCCGCTTCTGCCTGAGAACGACGCTTTTTCTCGTCGGCGAGACCTTGCTCGAGATTAGCCTTTTCCGCGCGCAGGGTATCGCGTTGAAGAGTCATGTCGTCGAGCTTGCCCTGGGTGTCCGTGTGTTCGCTTTTCTCCTTCTTGAGATTGGCGTCGAGGGTCTCGATATTTTGATTCAACCCCAATATTTTGGGTTCAATCTCCTGCTTCGCCAGAAAGATTGCCAGTCCGCTGCCGATGATGGAAAGCGATAAGAATATTTTGATCCACATAACCGTGAACTACGCTTGAAACGCCGGCGATGGTCGGCGAAGTCGATCAGGGTGTCAATCTTGCTCTCGCCCCAATCAACTTGATTACGAAGCATTCTCGACAGCCTGTTGAGCACCAGCGTACGCTTTCTCAGAACTGAGTGTCAACGCACCATGTCCCGAGAATCCCTCACAGCAAAGCGAGCCCGATTGGGTTTGATTTTGGTTTGTTTGAGGAGGGCCTATCCGGATGCCCATTGTGAGTTGGTTCATCGGAATCCCTTGGAACTGCTTGTCGCGACGATCTTGTCGGCTCAGTGCACCGACCGGCAGGTGAACATTGTGACGAAGGAGCTTTTCAAGACCTATCACACGGCCCGTGATTATGCGGAGGCACCACTGGAGGACTTGACGGAAAGTGTTCGGAGAATCGGATTCTTTCGGAATAAGGCCAAAAATATCCGTGCGTGCTGCCAGAAATTGGTGACCCGCCACGCTGGCGAAGTCCCGATGGAGATGGAATCGCTGACCTCCCTCGACGGGGTCGGGCGCAAGACCGCGAATGTGGTTTTGGGAAACGCTTTCGGAATCAATGTTGGCGTAGTCGTGGACACTCACGTGGCCCGGCTTTCAGGTCGGATTGGGCTGACGACCGCCAACACTCCGGAAAAAATCGAAAAGGATCTGATGCACTTGCTTCCGGGAGAGGATTGGACCCAGTTCAGCCATTTGCTGATCTGGCACGGGCGGCGAAGGTGTTCCGCCCGAAAACCCCACTGCGCAGCGTGTGAAATTGCCGCGCTGTGTCCCCGCAAGGGAATTGGAAAGCACGCAGCAGGTGGACGCTAGTTTCTTGATTGCCTCCCCTTCGGGCGAGGCTCCTTGGAACATGGCCTTTGACGAGGCGATGCTGGTTTCGTGTGCTGATCATGGCCGGCCACTCCTTCGATTCTATTCGTGGAAAGGAGCGGCTGCCTCTTTTGGTTACTTTCAAAAATACAAAGACATCGAATCGTCAATCGCCACCGCGACAATGATACGTCGATGTACGGGAGGTGGACTCGTGCCCCATGTAGGGGACTGGACATACAGTCTGGTGTTTCCGGCGGGTCATGAACGGCATCGCCTGCCTGCGACGGAAGGCTACCGGAGGCTGCACGAGTCAGTGGCGGCCGCCTTTCGTGATCTCGGTGTGGATGCAAGGTTGGCGCAGGAGTGTGATGGTTGCGGACCGGGACATTGCTTCGTTGGCCACGAAGTTCACGACGTTCTTGGAGTGGAGGGCAAGCTTGCCGGAGCGGCCCAGCGGCGGACTCGTGACGGATTGCTGATTCAGGGCTCGATTCGCCCACCCGGGGAGCTGGCCCGGGCGGAATGGCAGGCGGCGTTCGCGCGCCGAATGGGGTTTCCAGCCGAGGCCATCGACGAGAGTGCTGAGTGTCTGGCCAGATTGCGGGGAACCGCCGAACGCCTGGTCGTGAGCAAATATTCCAAGGTGGAATACCTCAAGATGCGCTGAGGAAGGGAAGGCGCGCCCTGCGACACCGCAGTCTGGACTATTGGTTTCCGTCGCTGCGGAAGGCCACAATGCTGAGCGGTGGGAGCACGATTTCGATTGAATGATCCTGGCCGTGCATTGCAATCGCGTCCGCGTTTACTCCTCCGAGATTACCCGAGTTGCTGCCGCCGTAGATTTCGGCGTCACTGTTCAGTACTTCGGCCCAGCGTCCGGCTCCGGGCACGCCGACCCGGTAGTTGGGCAAGAGCGAGGGCGTCAGGTGCATGATGACGATGAGCCGGCTTTCTCGGTCGGCAGTCTGCCGCACAAAGGAGAGCACGCTTTGACTGTGATCCGAGCAATCGACCCAGTAAAAGCCGGCGGGATCGAAGTCCGCTTCCCAAAGAGCCGCGTGTTCCCGATAGACCCGATTCAGATCGGACACGAAGCGTTGCAGTCCGAGATGGAACGGGCCCATCTCCAGAAGCCACCAATCAAGGCCGCGATTTTCGCTCCACTCCTTGGCCTGTCCGAATTCGCATCCCATGAAGGTGAGCATTTTGCCGGGAAACAGCCACTGGTAGCCGTAGAGCGCGCGCAGATTGGCGAAGCGTTGCCAGTCGTCGCCGGGCATTCGGCCGAGTAACGAGCATTTCCCATGGACCACCTCGTCGTGGGAAAGCGGGAGCATGAAATTCTCGTTGTAGTGGTAGAGCATCGCGAACGTGAGATCGTTCTGATGATACTGCCGGTAGATTGGATCCCGTTTGAAGTAATCCAACGTGTCGTGCATCCAGCCCATGTTCCACTTGAAGGAGAAACCGAGTCCGCCGATATACGGCGGGCGGGTTACCTGCGGCCAGGCTGTGGATTCCTCGGCGATGGTCATCACCCCGGGATGTTCGGTGTGGACGAGATGATTAAATTCGCGAAGGAAATCGATGGCTTCAAGGTTTTCGCGGCCGCCGTACTTGTTCGGCACCCATTCGCCCTCGTTGCGCGAGTAGTCGAGGTAGAGCATCGACGCGACCGCGTCCACCCGGAGACCGTCGATATGAAAGCGTTCGCACCAGTAGAGCGCGTTGCTTGTCAGAAAGTTTCTGACCTCATGCCGCCCGTAGTTGAAGATCAGGGTTCCCCAATCCTGGTGTGAACCTTGCCGAGGGTCCTCGTGCTCGTAGAGCGCGGTTCCGTCAAATCTCGCCAGTGCCCATTCGTCACGGGGAAAATGAGCGGGAACCCAATCGATGATGACGCCGATATTCGCCTCATGGAGCGCATTCACCATGAACTGAAAGTCTTCCGGTGTTCCGTAGCGTTGGGTTGGAGCAAAAAATCCCGTCACCTGATAGCCCCAGGAGGGATAGTAAGCATGCTCCGCCAACGGCAGAAACTCGACATGGGTGAAGCCGAGTCGGGTCACGTATTCGACCAGTTTGGGGGCCACTTCGCGGTAGGAGAACGATTCAGCCTCGTTCTTCTTCATCCACGAGCCCAAGTGCACCTCGTAGACGCTTAGCGGCTGGGTGAGCCAGTCGGTCGTCTTGCGGGCTTCCAGCCACGCCTCATCCGTCCATTCGAACGCGTGTGTCTCCCACACGATCGCGGCGCTTTTCGGGGCGACTTCAAAGTAGAATCCGTAGGGATCGGTCTTGACGACGAGATCTCCGCGGTCCGTGCGGAGTTCGAATTTGTAGTGTGTACCGATGCCGAGTCCGGGAACGAAAATCTCCCAAATCCCGGAGCTGCCCAAGCGGCGCATCGGATGAAAGCGTCCGTCCCAGCCGTTGAAGTCACCGATGACGCTCGCTCGTTGCGCTCCGGGGGCCCAGACCGCGAAGCTGACTCCTGCCACGCCGTCGATGGTGCGCGGATGCGATCCCAACTTGTCGTAGATTCGCCGCTCGTTGCCTTCCCCGAAAAGGTGAAGATCCGCTTCGCCCAGAGTTGGCAGGAAGGAGTAGGCGTCCCGGGTGCGGTGTTCGTTGCCGGCGTGGTCCTTGATGACCAGGTCGTAGGCGTAGATCGTGTCTGTCCCGGTTGTGATGCCTTCAAATAGCCCGGCGGCATCCAGGCGGGTCAATGCAAAGCCGGGCTTGCCTTTTTCGACCGCAGGTTCGACGGAAACCTCCGCCGCGTATGGGAGCAGCGCGCGAACGACCAATCCCTGCCCTTCTCCCAGCGGGTGCATGCCGAGGAGTCGATGGGGTTCGTTCTGGCGGGCTTCGACTAGGCTTTGGATTTCTTCCTGCGTCAGAATCATGACATCGAAACGCTGACAGAGTGGACCTTCTAGGCGAGGATAAAATCCGTGGCGGTCATCGCAGAGCCGATAACGCGGAGTCCAAACGTGAATGAGCGAAGCTGAATCCGCTGTCCGTCAGCTTCCTGGGGATCACTCGCGCGCTGCAGAGAAGAGCCGCGTCCGCCATTTCACCGAGGGCCAATCGGGCGACGAGGCGGGGCAGGGGGAGAATCGTCGGACGATTGAGCGCATTCCCCAACTCTCGGGTGAACTCCAGGTTGGTCACCGGGCAAGGCGACACCAGATTGACCGGACCTTGCAGGTTGGGCTGTTCCAGGCAAAACACGATGGCGCGGAGGAGATCCGGGAGGCTGATCCAGCTCCAGTACTGCGAGCCGTCGCCGATCTTGCCACCCAGGCCAAATCGAAAGGCGGGGAGCATTTTGGCCAGGGCTCCCCCCGTCGGCGCGAGCGCGATTCCGAAACGCAGATTGAGCACACGAATTCCGGCTTCGCGCGCCGGGTCGCAGGCGTTTTCCCAGTCCTTGCAGAGGAGCCCCATGAACGTGTCGGCGGCGGGGGTGTTTTCGTCCAGAACCTCGATTCCTCGGTCCCCGTAGATTCCGATGGCCGAAGCGCAGGCGAAGACTCCTGGCGGCCTTGGTAGTTTCGAGATCGCCTTGGCCAACAGATGGGCGCTTTGGATTCGACTGTCCCGAAGCTCGGCTTTTCGGCGCTGCGTCCAACGGCCGTCTGCGATGTTGGCCCCGCCTAAATGGATGACCGCGTCAAAGTTCGTGCCGTCAGGAAAGGACAGTTCGCCTGCCGCCGGATTCCAGACAAGGGCACCCGTTGTTTCGGATTCGGGGGCGCGGCGGGCTAGGATTGCGACTTCGTGGCCGGTTTCTGTCAGATGCTCCGACAGGGCTCTACCGACAAATCCGCTTGCGCCCGCGATCAGAATTTTCATTTTGGACTACTCTTTCGGCAACCGATTGAGGGTGTACCAGAAGGTGTCGTTGACAAGTTTGCCTCCGTCGGCGCTTCTCACATCCAGTCCCCGAACCATGGTCACATATCCGGTTTTCCATCCGGCGACGGTCAGCCGCACTTTGAGATTCTCCCCGTGGACTCGGGCACCTGTGATGGTGATCGCGGTGGCGCTGTTTTCCTTTCCGTCGTGATCAAGCTGGGGGGAACCGTATTTCGAATGGTAGCGCAAGGTGTATTGAAGCATGTCGTAGCTGGCGGGATCTCCGGCGGTGGCCGGGTCAACAGGTGAAGTGAATTCGAGTTCAAATCCGTCCCGGCGCGCGTGTACGGATTTGACCTCGAAGGGTGTTTTCCCGGTGAACGAAACTCGCTCGATGGCGGCCTCTTTTGGGGCAATGGACGCCCAGGTGCGCTGGCAGCCGCCGACATACAGGCGATTGTCCGGGCCGAAGACGAGGCGGTTGACTCCCGAGGCGAAGCGTTTCAGGAAGGGCCAGACGGCACCTTGATATTCGCCGTCGACTTTTTCGAGCATGACGCGGGTCACGAGCGCGTTCTGGAAGTCTCCGACGACGAGTTGCCCGGTGAAGGGGCCGAATCCCGCCGGAATCTCCGCGATACCGGTGGTGGAGCGGGCCAGGGAGTAGGGGAACCAGACTGCCGGCGGGTCCATCTTGCCCGCCTTGCCGTAGTGGTCCTTCTTGGCCGGCCAGCCGCTTGGGTGTCCGTGAAATTTCCCTGGAGCGATGTGGTTGAGCCGGCATTCGCCAATCCACGCCCCCTGGTTGTCGGTGACGAAGATGTCGCGATCCGGACCGAAGACGCCTATCCCGTTGGGTTCCCGAAGTCCGCAGCCGATGGGGGTCAGATTGGCCCCGTTCGCCGATATTCCGAAAGCCCAACCGCTGTAGCGGGCGTCCCACCGTCCGCTGTGTCCCGCGTTTGCCAGGACGAAATCGCCGTGACGATCCAGCACCGGGCCGTAGGAGAACGCATTGTAGTGACCGGTGTAGCTCCAATTGGCGTTGATGCGTTCGAAAAGATCCGCCGCGCCGTCACCGTCCGTGTCGGCAATCTTGGCCAGCTCGTTTTTCATGCCGACGTAGAAGGCTCCATCCTTCGCGACGAGGCCCATCGGTTCGCAGAGCCCCGTGGCGAATCGCGAGTAGCTTGCCTCGGCCGGGCGACCGGTGGCCTGATGCACCACGCAGATGTCGCCCGGCCAGGTGCACACGGCGAGGTCACCGTTTGGCAGGAAATCCATGCCGGTCACCAGCATTTCCAGATCTTTCGGAAGAGGGAAGGGCTCGGATCGATAATGCGGGGTGGACGCCTGGCTGAAGGCGAATTGGGCGACGGCGGGGCGCCGCGTCGCGGGGCCGGTGCTCCCGCGTGGTGAAGGTTGATCAAATATTTTTGCCGGATCGATCGCGGCGGAGTTTTCAATTCCGGTGAACGAGGCGACTTCGATTGTCACAGGTTTTGATCGGGCCGGAACGCGAATCCACGCTGTGAAAAGCAGTCCCTTTCTCTGCAGGGTTGGATTGCCTTTCTCGGCTCCGGTTTCGGTGAACACCTCTTCCTGGTAGTCAACCTCCGAAGATCGGATGAAGAAGGAGCCGCTCTCCGTTCCCCGTATCCGCACGTTGAGACGATTCGCAAAAAGGGCGTGTCCGGCATCAACGATTTTGGCATCGCTGAACTCGGAATGTGGGGCGAACCAGAGTTCGGCGTCCGACGGTCCCACTTCGATCTTGCGAATCAACCAGTGTTGATCCCCCACGATGGCTCCTCGCGGGGTTTCGCGAATTCGGACATTTCCGGCCCGAGTCGACAACAGGTCGTAGAGAAAGGTGGTGTTCCCGCCCCTCGTGCTGATCCCATGATATTTCGGGTTCACCGGATCGAGCTTTTCGGACGGGTCGGCTTCGCTCCAAGACGGCCAGGGCGGCATGGTCCAGAGGACGCCTGGCGCGTTGGTGGAAATGAAGGGGCGTTTCGCGAAACTGTATTGAGGCCCGAGCAGGTGGAGTCCCTTGCCCGACCAGGCGGTGTGGAATCGACAGTTCTCGGTGTCGAAAGCCAGATGAAGATCCGGCAGCACGCTGACGGAAACGCTCCGGCTGGCCGGCGGCATCGGAGCCATTCGGAAGGGGACGTCTGGACCGTCGAAACGCGGCTTTACGCTTGGTGTCTGGGGCTTCTGTTTGGTTGCCGCCGAGAGGGTCGCGGCGATCAGCAGGGCGCTGAGGTAGAGCGGAGCGGGGCGGATCGGCATTTGAAAAAAGTAAGGCCAGCCCTCGCAGGCTGGCCAGACTTTAGGGGAAGATTCGTTTGAACCTCGATTACGCCTCGCGGGCGGGAAGTTTCTTCTCCACGCGTTCCTTCGCGAGGTGGACGTATTTGGGCAGTCCGTTGTCCTCGGCGATCTGCAGTTGCCCGGTGATCAGCGGCTGCGCGTAGTCGATGAACTTCTGGTTGGGCAACCAACCGTCCTCGCTGATCCAATCGCGTGGAATGAGGTTTTCGACGTTGGCGATTTCGCTCAACGGATGCAGTCCGGTTTGAAACTCGTAGGGACTCTGGTTCGTGCGCTTGATGGTGACCATGAAGCCGCTCTTGCCTTCCATTGCCGCGCGAACGGCGGCCTCGCCGCAGGCGACGGCCTCGGTGACGTCTTGCTCCGACGCGTGATGCGCAGCCGCGCGCTGGGCGTAGCCGAGCTTGACCGTGCGGGTCTTGAGTCCGACCTGCGCCTCGACAATGTCCTTGAGCGTTTCTGCGGCTCCCGAAAGGACGGAGTGGCCGAAGGCGTCGACCTTGCTCTTGTCGGCGCCGAGCTCTTCCCCCTTCTCGTCCTTGAGTCCCTCGCCGACCACGACGATGCAGTAGCGGCTTTTGGCGACTTCCTCTTTCACCCGTGCGATGAAGGCCTCCTGGCGGAAGGGGATTTCCGGAAGAAGGATGATGTGCGGCGCTTCGAGCTGCTCGCGCCTGGCGAGCACGGTGCCCGCGGCGATCCAGCCTGCGGCGCGGCCCATGACTTCGATGATGCAGCAGGAGCCCGCGTCCGTGGCCATGCTGCTCACGTCGAGCGCGATTTCCATGACGGTGGTCGCGTTGTATTTGACCACCGAGCCGAAGCCGGGCGTGTGATCAGTGAAAGGCAGGTCGTTGTCGATCGTCTTGGGAACGCCGATGACGCGCATTTCCCAACCGCGTCGTTTCGCTTCCTCGTTGATCTTGTTTGAAGTGTCTTGGGAATCGTTGCCGCCGGCGTAGAAAAAGTAGCGGATGTTGTGGGCCTCGAAGACCTGAAACAGGCGGTCCATGTCCTTCTTCGCCTGTTCGGGGTTCTTGTCGAAGTTGATCTTGTATCGGCAGGTGCCCAAGGCGGAGGCGGGCGTGTGCTTCAGCCCCTCGATCGCCGACTGCTGTTCCTCCTGAAGATCAATCAGGTCCTCGTTGAGAATGCCATAGATTCCGTTCAAGCCCCCGTAGATCTCATCCACCACGTTCATGTGGCGCCCGGCTTCGAGGATGACGCCGGCGACGCTGGCGTTGATGACGGCGGTGGGGCCGCCCGATTGGGCAACCAACAAATTTCCTACTAGTTCAGCCATATAAAGTACTCTTGATTACGGAATAAAAATCCCCCTTTCCGGGCGGTGAAGCCCGAAAAAGGGCCGCAACAATGCCAATGGCCCATGGGGCTGTCAAAGGCGAAACCGGACGCTGGAAGATTAAATTCGGCGGCGCTTTTGGGCGGTTCTAGTCCCGTGCCAAAAGGGTGTCCCAGGATGCCTCGCTGAATCCGACCGCCCCGCCGCTCTTTGTCAAAAGGAAGGGGCGTTTCACGAGGTTCCCGTTCGTGGCGAGCAGATCAATCGCCTGCTCCGTCGTCATACCGGCAAGCTTTTCACCGAGTCCCTCCGCGCGGTAGTCGCGACCGGAGGTGTTGAACAGCTTCTTCACGTTGCCGTCGTAGATGGCGAGCATACGTTTCAACTCCGGCCGGGTCGGCGGTTTTTCTCGGATCGGGACGAGTCGGCAGGCGATCTGCCGGGCTTCGAGGTATTTGCGTGCCTTGCGGCAGGTGCCGCAGCCGTCGTATTCGTAAACCTTGTGATCGGACATGCCCGGAGATTTTGCGGCCGGCGTGAAATTGACGAGCGGAATCTGTCTGGATCGGCCGCGAAGGTTCAAATGCCAAGCTTCGCCGTGATGGCGTCGGGATCGAACACGCATCCCCCCCAGGTTCCACCGCTGACGGACTGCAACACGGCCCAAAGGCGGGTGTCGTCGGGGAGCTTGGGATGCGGCACCAGATCCGCCCGGGTGGACCGGGCCGCGAGCACTGCGGCACCTTGATCCGGGCTGATGGTTTCTTCTTTTCGTCCGACGAAATCCACCGTGCCGGTGAGGCGGTTTCGATCGACGATGATGCGGATGATGTCGCCATCCTGAAGTTTTCCAAGCGGCCCGCCCGCGAGGGCTTCCGGTCCGATATGCCCGACACAGGCACCGGTCGAGACACCGGAGAATCGCCCGTCGGTAAGCAGCGCGACGTGTTTGCCGAAGGGCAGGTATTTGAGTGCGCTGGTCACCTGGTAGGTTTCCTCCATGCCGGTGCCGAGCGGTCCGATCCCGGCGATCACCATCACGTCGCCGGCCTGGATTTTTCCGGCCCGAATGGCGGCGATGGCGGCTCCTTCGCTGGTGAACACGCGGGCGGGACCTTCCTTCCGATAGACCCCGTCGGCGTCCACGACCGAGGGATCGATGGAGGTGCTTTTGATGACCGAGCCTTCGGGGGCGAGATTGCCCGATGGGAAAGCCACGGTGCTGGTCAGGCCCCGCTTGGCGGCTTGTTCGGGCGACATGATCACGTCGTCGGGGGAGATTTCGTCGGCCTTTTCGAGGAGTTCGCGGAAGCGGGTTCGTCTTTCCGAGTTTTTCCAGAGGGCCAGCGATTCTCCGAGCGTGATTCCGGCGCAGGTCATGGCATCCAGTTTGAGCAGGTCCAGCTCGGCCAGATGGAGCATCACTTCGGGTACGCCCCCGGCGAGGAAGACCCGGACGGTGGGGTGATGCACGGGGCCGTTGGGCAGCACGCTCACCAGCCGAGGGACGCGGCGGTTGATCTCGCTCCAGTCGGCAACCCCGGGTCGTCGTCGGCCGGCCGCGTGGGCGATGGCGGGGATGTGCAGGAGAAGGTTGGTGGAGCCGCCGAAGGCCGCGTGAACGGTCATGGCGTTGTGGATGGCGGCATCGGTCAGGAGATCGCGCGAGCGGATGCCGCGTGTTTCGAGTTCCATCAGCGCGGTGGCCGAGCGGTGGCCGAGGTCTCTCCAGACGGCCTCGCCGGAAGGAGCCAGTGCGGAATGCGGGAGACTCAGACCGAGCGCCTCGCCGATCACCTGCGACGTGGCGGCCGTGCCGAGGAACTGACATCCGCCCCCGGGGGTTCCGCAGGCGCGGCAACCGGCGATGGAGGCCTCCTCAAGCGAGATCAGTCCGTGGGAAAAGCGCGCTCCGATGGTCTGGACCATGCCCGCGTCCTCGCCTTGCTCCGGCGGCAGCGTGACGCCGCCGGGGACGAGGATGACCGACGTGTCGCGCAGGCCGGCCAGTGCCATCATCATCGCCGGCATGCCCTTGTCGCAGGTGGCGATGCCCATCACGCCCGCCCGCGTCGGCAGTGAGCGGGCCAGCCGGCGCAGCACGAGCGCCGCGTCGTTTCGATAGGGCAGGGAGTCGAACATGCCCGAAGTGCCTTGGGTGCGTCCATCGCAGGGATCGGAACAGTGGGCCGCGAAGGGTATCGATCCGGCTTGTTTGAACGTGTTCGCGGCGGCCTCGACCAAAAGTCCGATCTCCCAATGACCGGTGTGATAGCCCAGTGCGATCGGGCGTCCGTCCGGGGCTCGGACTCCACCGTGGGTGTTCAGGATCAGGAACTGCCTTCGATCGAGTTGCGACGCCTCCCATCCCATGCCCGCGTTCTGGGTCCAGCCGAACAGGTCGCCGCTCGGGCTGTCCCGCAGGATTGCCTCGGTCAGCGGCAACCTGCCCGAGGGGCCCGGGGCCTTTGTCCGCGAGTCGTAAATGGACGGGTCGGCGGTGTTCAGATAGTCGTGAACGAAGGACATGCTGCGCGGAGTATCCGTAAAATGCGGGCGTGCAGGCAATTTGATTTGCGGATGAATACAGAAACGTCCAAAAGGAACCCCAGCCAATGAACCGCCGCGAATTTATATCCACCTCGACCGCCGCCCTTGCTCTTTCGTCGGTTGAACTGCCGGGACAGACCGGGCCGGACGGGGTCGAGGCTGCGGTGCCTGCCCGCCCGCTGAAGATCGGTTTTCTCGGCGGAGCCCACAGTCACGGCCCGGGCAAGGTCAAGGTGTTGCAGGAGAGTCCGATGGATTGGAAGGTGATCGGGATCCTGGATTCCTCGGAAGAAGTGCGGGAGCGCTATGCCAAGCTCGGGGTGAAGTCGATCGGGGAGGAAGAGCTGTTGGCCGACGCGGACGTGATCGCGGTGGAGTCCGACGTGAAGGATCATTACCGACATGCGAAGCACGCCTTGGATGCCGGCAAACACGTGCATCTGGAGAAGCCGCCAAGCATGACGCTGGAGGAGTTTCAGGAGATCGTGGCCATCGCGGCATCGAAGAAACGCCTCGTGCAGATGGGTTACATGTGGCGTCACAATCCGGGACTGATCGCGGCGTTGGAAGCGGCAGGCAAGGGATGGCTCGGGGACGTGTATCTGGTGCGGGCGGAAATCAACAAGCTTCAGAGCGCCGCTGATCGACTGACGAACGACTTCCCGGGAGGGACGATGTTCGAGCTGGGCTGCCACATCATCGATCCGGTCGTGCGATTGCTCGGACGTCCGACCAAGATTGATACCTACCTCAAGCACTCCGGGGACTTTCCCGACGTGATCATCGACAACGCCATCGCCGTGTTGGATTACCCGAGGGTCACGGCCATCGTGGGGAGTTCGATCTTGCACCCGACCGGAGGAAGCAACCGGCATTTTCACATCTATGGATCGAACGGCACGGCGCTGGTGAAGCCTTTGGATCGGCCGGTCATGGAGCTGGAGCTGAAGGAAGACGCTGGCCCGTACAAGAAGGGGAAGAGCACCATCGAATTTCCCCCATACCGACGCTACGTCGGCGAGTTTGCCGAGCTGGCCGACGCGGTTCGCTCCAACAAGGCGCTCGCCGTGACACCCGAAATGGATTTGCTGGTTCACGAGGCGCTCTTGCGGGCCTGCGGGGCCATGGATGAAAAGCGGTGAATGTGCGCGGCGGCGGCAAGCCGTGTTGACTCCCGGCATCCGGGCTCTAGCGTTCCGCTTATGCCGACCTTTCGCATCATATCGTGGGCCTCGGAAACCGCTCTCGCCCTCTTCCTGCTTGTCGCTTCATCTGCGGCGGCCGACTGGCCCCAGGCCGCAGGCCCCAATGGCAATTTTGGTGTCGAGGGTGAGGCCCCCCCGGAGTTCAGCGTCGCTCTGGGGCGTAATGTAATATGGCGGGCGAAGCTTCCGAGCACGGGGCAGGGCACGGCGATCATTTCCAAGGGCCGGATCTTCGTCACCAGCCATGAGGCGATCGACCGGGATGCCGAGTACGGATCGAACATCGTCGGGATTTGCTTTGACGCCGGGAACGGGAAGGAGCTTTGGAGGCGTCTGATACCGGGCACGCGGGATACGGACCTGTCCAGTTTGTTTAGTGACAACACCGCCGCCTCGCCGGTCGCGGATGGCGAACGCGTCTGCTTCGTGAATGTCGGCGGCGGGATCAAGGTGTTTGACTACGCCGGCAACGAAACGTGGTCCTACGACTGGGTTCCCTTTGGGCGGCACCACGCCCGCCTGCATGAACCAATTCTCCACGAGGGCAGGGTGATCACCGTGCAGTATCCCCATCGCGATTTGTTGGTGCCCCACACGACAAAAGCCGGGGCGCATCCATTGGGGCGCGATGAGAAGTTTTGGACCCGATTGCAGGCGTTTGATCTTCGTGATGGTAAACGCGAATGGATTGCGACGACGGGAACTTCGATTCACCAGACGTCGCTGTTCGGTCGAACTGGCGACGGAAAGGCCGCAATCCTGACCGGTCGGGGCGGTGGGCATCAACCGCCCGAGGAACCCTACGGCATGTC
>JADHOF010000050.1 GCA_016779125.1 Verrucomicrobiia bacterium
CATCGTCAAGCGCCCCAAGCCCGGCCACGCCATCACGTTCTCGACGATGAACGCCCCGCTCAACAGTCGCGCCAGCGAATAGCCGAACATCGTGAGCAGAGGATTGATCGCGTTCCGCAGGGCGTGTTTCCCCACCGCCAGAGTTTCGCTAACGCCCCGCGCCCGGGCCGCCGTGACGTACTCTGCGTGCAGGGTGTCCAACAGGTTGGACCGCATCTGCCGCATGATCGCTGCCATCTCCACCGAGGCCAGCACCAGCACCGGCAGAATCAGATGATGAATCCGGTCCCGCAACTGCTCGGCCGGCGACATGAGGTCGTGCAGGGAAGTCTGCGAACCGCCAACCGGAAACCAACCCGTCCAGGCGGCAAACATCAACGCCAGCAGGGCGGACAAAATCTCCGGTACAGACAGGCCCAGAAACGCGGCGGTTGACGCCGATCGATCGATCAGACTGTCCCGCTTCACTGCGGCGATGATCCCCAACGGAACAGCCATCACCCACGCGACGATCAAAGCGCAAAAACTGAGCAGGAAGGTGTTCCAAAGCCGGGCCCCGATCAGGTCCGTCGCGGGAATCTTGTATTGAACCGAATAGCCGAAATCCAGGCAGGCCGCGTTTTTCAACCAGTAGGCGTATTGCACATACCAAGGCTTGTCCAGGTGGTAGGAAGCCTTCAGCCGCTCAATGGTTTCCGCCGAGATCTGCGGATTCTGCGTCAACGAGTCCAGGTAGCCGCCCGGCGCAAGTGTCATCAGATAAAAGGTCAGCAACGACACCCCGAGCAACAGGGGTATCATGCTAAAAAGGCGTCTGACCAAAAACGTCCACATGCGAGGCACGGAGATTGCGGAAGCACGATCTCCTTTGACCAGCGAAAAGCCGGGGCCCGCCTCAACGAGCTCCCAACAGCGCTTCTGTCCGCGCGAACACCTCCGCCGGCACACCCAAGGCCTGCTTCAACAACACATCCCGATCCCACACATTCGTCTCGCCGGCAATCGCGAAGCGCTGTTTCGTCGTCAGCCGCAAGGGATAGAAGTGCGGTGACACCAGTGCCGTGTTGATCAGCGGAAAATCCGAGCCGTACAGCAGGCGACCTTTCCATTCCGGACGTGTGAGCGCCTCCTCCAGATACCCCGGCTTGTTGAATTGTGTGAGGGATGAGATCTCGGAATAGAGGTTGGTGTAGCTCGCCATCATCCGCGCCAAACGGTCCGTGTCCCGCTCCCCGTCATTGCTTCCCGTCGAGGCGATGTGCGCCACCACGACGGTTACGCCCATCTTCAAAGGCAGATGAAGCCGCTGTGGATCACACAGTTCATCCCGCGCGGAGGTGAACGACCTCTCCTGACCCGCATGAGTCAGGAGCGGCATCCGCAGCTCCACCAGCTTTTCATAAAAGGGGCGAAAGGCTTCGTCCGATGGATCGAACTGCATGATCGAGGGAATCCACTTCACCAATCGCGCGCCCTCGCGACGCGCCCAGACCAATCGCTCCACGGCGTCCTTTCGTTTCGGGTTGATGCTTGCGCCCCAAAGCAGATTGGTGAACCGGGCCGTCTCGCGGGCCAAAAACTCGTTCGGCACATACACCTCCGTCCTGTCCCGATCCAACTCCCCCGCCTCGTTCACGACTCCGTCCAGCGCCAAAACAATCGCCGCCCCCACATGCCGACTCCCAGCCAGCTCGCGGGAAATCTTTTCCAAAATCACCCCGTCTCCCGACTCCTCCAACTCCTTCCGCGAGGACCAAAAGCTCCTGAGATAGATCGAGAATTTGTAACTGTCCCGCATTGCCTTGGAAACAAAGCAGCCGCTCCCCTTCGCCCCGAGTCCCGCCGTATGCACGTGCATGTCCAACACCTTGACGGTGGGCAAGGCCTCCCTTGCCACATAGGGCCCCCTAAAAAGCACGGCGCAGGAAACGCAACCTCCAAGAGTCATCAATGGCAATGCCATCAGCGCCCACCTCAAGACCCGTCGAGCCGGAAGAAATCTCCCGAGCCATTCAAGAGCTTTGTTCACGGCCCGCAGCCTAGCGGCTTCATCCCGAAACCGAGAATCGATTTCATCAATCCCCCTATCACTTCTGCTCTTAATCGTAATTGAATCTGCGAGCTGCTGAATGGGCGGACGATTACGATCCGGAGCCGCTCCCCTTGTTCATCCGTGAGACACCGGCCAACTTCCACAAGCCATCGCACCCCAAAAGACCGTATCCTGCTTGAATCGGCCGGCGGCGGCTGCGCACACTCCCCGCCGTGTCGGATTCCGCGGACAACCCCATCGACAGCCTTTGGCAGGAATACGGCCAGGCAATCGCCGACTTCGACGACCTCAGCCTGGCTCGTTGGATGGCGCAAACCCTCGGTCAGCTCGAAGGTCGCGTCTGGCGCTTTTCACATCCCCTCATGGGCGTCTATCGGCTCGCCGCGCAGGTCGCTCACGACCGGCAGATCTGGTTTCAACGTCTCGTCTCGGTTCCCCGCTCCTACCTGCGGGCCGAGTGCTGCCGGGCTCCCCTGCTGCCTTTCCTCACCCGCGATCTCGCCGACACCGGCCTCGTCTGCCTGCACTGCAACAACACGGCGGTGTCACTGGAGGATCTTCAATCCCCGATACGCCAACGTCTCTCGGCTTGGGCGGAGGAATACGAAAAGGTCCACGACGTCGCCCATTGGGACGAGGACCGCAAGGCCCGGATAAAGGATTATCAGAAGGTCTTCGAAAACGCGGCCCTGGCGGCCGAAGCGCTGCTGGTTCAGGCCGGCAGGGATCTGGCCCCGACGCTTCTTGACGATTATCCAGCCGTGGTCTGGGAAGATCAGGATGAATGCCTGGATGTCCGGCCTGAAGACATCCAGACCTGGTCAACCTAGCCCGGTCACCGCGCCATGTTCGGCATCTTCAGCGGCATCCGATTCCTCTCCCGTTGGATCTATCGCGGCATCGTCGTCGCAATCCTGCTCATCCTCGTCGCCCTGGTGGCGCGCGACCCCTTTCTCCAATCGTTGACGGAGAAACGAATCCGAGACTGCACCGGGTTGGAAGCGCGGATGAAGTCCATGGACGTCGCCCTCTTCGATCAGCGGGCGACCCTGCACGACCTGCGGATCTACAACACGGCCGACTTCGGTGGCGGCGTGATGCTCGACATCTCCGAACTTCACTTCGAGCTGGACCCCGAGGCGCTGCGCAAAGGCGAGCTCCACTTCAAACTGCTTCGACTGGACGTCGCGGAACTCAACATCGTCATCAACCAGCAGGGCGTCAGCAATTTTCAGTCCTTGAGGGATTTCCGCGAAACACGGCGCGCCAAGGCGGCGGGGCCACTGGATGACCTGATCGACCCGTCCCTTGAATTCACCGGCATCGACATGCTCAACCTTTCCGTGACCCGCTTCGCGAAAACGGACCTCAGCCGATCGGGTCCGCCGGAGCTGATCACCATCGACACCCGCAACGCCGTCTATCAACGAATTCGAACCCGCGATGATCTCCTGCCCCAGCTCAATCCGGCCATCGTCCGGGAGGCTGCGGGATTCCTTCACGAGAGCTGGTTCGGTGCCTCGCCGAAATGAGTCCTTCAAGGAGTCTTCCGCAGGGATTCAAGACGGGCCGCCAAGGCCTTCGCCTCTCTCGACTCCGCCGGCATCAGCTTCAGGGCAATGTCGAGATGGGTCAGCGCAGCATTCGTGTCGCCCCCTTTGAGGGCCACCTCGGCAAGTCCGACATAGCCGGCCTGAAAGGTGTAGTTCAGCTCCAGCGCTTTCCGATAATCTGACTCCGCCTCCGCCAGCTTGCCGATCCCCAGATAGACACTCGCGCGATTGCCGAAGAGCGCCGCGTTGTTGGTCTGATCCTTGAGCAGATCGGTCAGGGCGATGATCGCCTCGTCATTCCTTCCGAGACTGGACAGCACCGGCCCCAAATTAAATCGCGCCCGCTGATGATCGGGCTTGAGCCGAAGCAGCGCCTCAATCTGAACCAGCGCGTCCGCAAAGCGCCCGGTCTCGATATAAATCGTCACCAGTCCGTCACGAGTCGCGACCTGATCCGCGTGTCTGCCGCTCGCGGCAAGCAGTCGCGCTTCCGCACCGGCAACATCGCCCCGCCGATACGCGTTCATGGCCAGCAGTCGCTGCAGCTCCGCCGACTGCGCCGCGTTCAGCCCGGCACCGTCCTCCGAACCAAGCGGTTCCAGCACGCTTGCGGAATTCGTGATGAATCCGATTTCATGATAGGCGCGGCCGAGATCCAGTCTCGCCTGCGTGTTCGTTCCGTTGAGCGAAAGGGCTCGGGAAAGCTCCGCCACCGACTGCCGGTGCATCCGATTACCCAGCAGGAGCTCGCCCAGATAGGTTCGAATCTGCGACTCGTCGATCGGTCCGTGCCGAAGAAGCAGCTGGGAAAGCGACCGGACCTGCGCGAGTTCCTGCTCCAACGCGGACGTTTCCTCCGAGGTCCCGGGCAGTCCATCGGCCAATCGCGCGTTCACATCGGCATTGATGCGTGCGTTGACGTTTTCCGGATTGAACGAGAGCGCCGTTTCGAACGCCGCCGCAGCCCGCTCCAGATCACCTGCGGCTTGCGCCTCCGCCCCAAGCGTGTTCACCCAGGCGGAGTAGTTCCGGCCCACGACCAGCGCCGTTTCCGATCCGCTCGCCAAATCCGCCTTGAGCTGCTCCGCGATCGCCGCGACGTGGTCCAGATCCGCGTCCAATTCCGCCGGCTCCATTCGGTTGCCCGTCCATTCGAGCGTGGCGTCGTCAGCATAAGGCTTCAGCTCGTAAACCAAGCCTCGCGGCACGGCGCGCAGGGACTCCAGCAACAGCGTGCCGGCAAGACTGTCCGTCGCCCAAAGAGGCCGGCTGCGACTCATCCCGCCCAAAAAATTAACCACGGCCGCGATGGTGATAGTCTCCTCCCCCTGAACCTTGCCCGGATCCGGCCACAACTTGGGATACCGGGCCGCCGCCCGTTTGTGAAACCGCGACCGACCCAGATCGGCCATGCTTGAAAACAGGATTGGCTCGGGCTTTCCGTGATACCAGGCGTTCAACAGGTGAAGCCGCTCAAGATCGGCCCCCAACACCAAGGCCCCCTCCGCCGGCAATCGTGCCGCCATCTGGCCGGCAAATCGTCGGGTCAAATCACCGTTCTCCACGCGAATCTTCGGAAGATTCTGTCGCAAGAGCATCGCCGGCACCACCAGGACGGCCAGCCACACTCCGGCATACAACACCCGCCCCACCACCCGGTCAATCGTCCCGCTGCGTTGCCATTTCCGAAGCGGTTCGCCCCCGCCAATCACAAGAAAGTAACCCGCAAGATACCCGGCCGAAAGCGCGCCGAGATAATAGAAGGTCAGCATCGGCAAGCCGTAACCCAGCTCGCGAGGACTGAAGGCGGGATCAAACGCCACCCAGACGATCGCCGCCATGAACACAAGATGCACGAGGCGAAACAGCAGGTTCGCCACCGCAGCACCGAATCCGCTCACATCGCCGAAATTGGTCGGCCAATGGATCGCCACCATCAACAAGGGAAGAATCGAGGTCACGGACAACAGGATCATCCGCCCCTTTGGATACCCCAGCAACGGGTTCCGCTGGGACACCAGCTCCCAACGCAGGATGTCCCAGAACCCCGTCGGCTCAGACGGATCGAGCACTGCCATGATCGGATCGTAGAGATACAGCAGCATCCCCGCGCACAGCAGCCCGAACGAGCCGAGAAGAAAGCGCCACTTGAAAAATGAGAAGCCTTTCAGCCAAAGGATCGCGATTCCAAACACGGGAAGGAAGCCGACCATTCCCCAGTTCGTCGCGATCCCCATTCCGTAGGCGAAAAACGCGAGGCGAAGTCGCCCTTCCCCACGATCGACACGAAACTCGGCAAGGCACCAGATCACGAAGGCGAACAGAAGCAGGTTCAACATCTCGCCGGTCGCGACGGTTGCGTGCTCCCAAAAGGTCATCTGAAACCCGCACAACAGCACCGCGAACACGGGAGGCAACCAGTCGAACGGGGAGTTCAGAAGGCCCGCCGCGTGGGTGTTTCGAAGACGCTGGTCCTGCGTTCGATCCTGAGGCAGCAGAGCCACCGTTCGGGCGAGCAAGGCCAGAACACCGGCACCGCAAAGCGCCGACACGGCATTCAACGCGATCACCTGCCACGCCACCGGCAGCCAGCCGATCGGCTCCGCCACAAGGTAGAACAGCGGATGACCGATCTTAAAATTCCACCAGTCGATCCCCAACGCCAACGAAGCCGGGCCGAGACTTCGAAAGCTGTGCCAGTGATTCAGCGTGACACCGTAAACGAGCAAGGCCAGCAGGGCGACCGCCACCGGGAGGGAACGCCGACTAAAACCGGCCGTCTTGACGTGTTTGTCATCCATGCAAAATCTGCCCGCAGTGGAGCGAATCGCCCCCGAAAGAGCAAGTCGCAAGGCCTCGCTTGCGCCGTCGATCCGATTCGTTACCTTCCCGCCATGTTCCCGCGCGTGTTCCTGATCGCCCTTCTGCCTTTGCTGCTCGGCGCGGCGGATTCGCACTGGGCTTTTCAGCCCCCAATGTCTCCGGACGTTCCTGGGCAAAGCGCCGCGCACGGCAATCCCATCGACCGCTTCATCGCCCGAAAACTCGCCCAAGCCGGACTCCGACCCGCCCCCCCGGCCCCGCCACACACCCTGCTGCGCCGGGTCCACCTCGACCTGCTGGGGCTCCCTCCCGAGCCGGATGAAATCTCCCTGTTCATCGACGACGCATCCTCCTGGTCGCGCGTCGTCGATCGTCTGCTGGCGAATCCCCGCTACGGCGAACGCTGGGCCCAGCATTGGCTCGACGTCGTCCGCTACGCCGACACCCATGGCTTCGAGGTCAACACACCCAGGGAAAACGCCTGGCCCTATCGCGACTATGTGATCCGCGCGTTCAACGAAGATCGCCCATACGACCGATTCATCCGGGAACAGCTCGCCGGCGACACCTGCGGCGAGGATGCGGCAACGGGTTTTCTCGTGGCCGCCGCGGTGCTGCTGCCGGGGCAGATTGGCAAGGACGAGGCTTCCAAGCGACTGGCCCGACAGGACTCCCTGGATGAGATGATCGTGTCGACCGGGGAGTCGTTTCTCGGACTCACCATCGGATGCGCCCGCTGCCACGATCACAAGTTCGATCCCATCACCCAAACGGACTACTACGCGCTCCAGGCCTTTTTTGCCGGAGTCAAATACGGCGAACGTCCGGTTTCAAATGAACGCACCCGCCAACAGCAGGCCGAGGCGAAAGTGCTTGATCGGCAGATCGCCGAGATCGGCGCGCGCCTTGGCCAACTGGAACCGCTCGCCTTCACGGGCCGCGTTGACCCCGAGGATGTGAACGCCGGCCGAATCCGCCTTCGCGCCCCGGTGAGTCCGCAACGCAACGTGGAACGCTTTCCGCCAACACCGGTGCGACGCCTTCGTTTCACCGTTGAAAGCACGCTCAAGAACAACCTTCGCGAGCCGTGCATCGACGAGTTGGTCGTGCTGGCGGCCGACGGCACGGATCGCAACGTCGCCCTCTCGAGCCTAGGCACGCAGGCCTCCGCGTCCGACAGCGCGGACAGCAGCCGGCACAAATTGGAGCACATCAACGACGGCCGCTTCGGCAATGAACACAGTTGGATGTCCCGGACGAAGGGCGGCGGTTGGGTGCAGCTTCAATTCCGGCAAAACGAGATCATTGATCGCGTCATCTGGGCTCGGGACCGCGAAGGCCGTTTCAAGGATCGCCTGCCGCTGAGCTATCGAATCGAAGTTTCCGGCGAAGACGGCCCATGGCAATTGGTCGCCGGCTCCCAAGACCGGCTCCCCTACGGCACGCCAACGGACACCGCCTCCGCTGCCCCGATTGAGAACCTTCCCGAAGCGGAAAGGAGGCTTGCCCGATCGCTCGAAAAGGAACGACGCGAACTCGTCGATCAAAGGAAGCGGATTCCCGATCCGGAACGGGTTTACGCGGGCCAGTTTGAACAGCCCGGGGAAACCTTCGTTCTCCGTCGGGGCGATCCCGAACAGCCCGGACAAGCCGTCGCTCCGCGTGTCCCGGTGGTGTTGCAAGGTCCCGTTCTCGGCTCGGACAGCGGCGAATCCCGACGCCGGCGCGCCTTGGCGGACTGGATCGCGTCGGCGGACAATCCCCTGACCGCCCGCGTGATGGCGAACCGAATCTGGCAGTTCCACTTCGGCACCGGACTCGTCGAGACCAGCAGCGATTTCGGCCGCAACGGCGTGCGCCCGTCCCATCCTGAACTCCTGGATTGGCTGGCGGACGAATTCATTCGATCGGGTTGGTCGGTGAAACACATTCACCGGCTCATTCTCTTGAGCGACACCTATCGGCAGTCTCATCGCATCAACCCGGAAGCCCGCGCCGTGGATGCGGACAACCGCCTGCTGTGGCGGTTTCCATCACGCCGGCTCGAAGCGGAGGCGATCCGCGACAGCCTCCTGATGGTCAGTGGTGAACTCAATCTGCGGATGGGCGGCCCGGGCTTCAGTTTCTTCAAATCGCGGGGCGGGTTGAGCGGATTTCCGCCCCTGCCCCAATTCACCGCCAACGAAAAACGGCGAATGATCTACCAGCACAAGATTCGCATGGAACCCGTCCCGGTCTTCGGCGCGTTCGACTGCCCCGACGCCGGCCAGCCCATGCCTCAGCGCAAGGAATCCACGACCGCCATTCAGGCGCTCAACCTGTTCAACAGCCCCTTCGTAAACGACACCGCCGTCGCGTTCGCCAGGCGGGTCACGACGGAAGCCGGCCCCGATCCCGGCCACCAGATCACCCGCGCATTCCAACTCGCGCTCGGCCGCCCTCCCGATCCTTCCGAATCCGCCGCCGCGAAATCTGCGGTGGCTGAGCACGGACTCCCGACACTCTGCCGCGTGCTGTTCAACAGCAACGAGTTCCTATTCCTGCCGTGACCACGAAGCACAATTCAACGATCCAAGGCGGCCGGCTGCTGAACCGCCGCGACTTTTTCGCCCGGACCTCGACCGGGCTCGGTTCGATCGCCTTGACGAGCCTGCTCGCAAATCAGGGCTTGCTGGCGGCATCCTACGATCCCTCCCGTCCGCATGCCCCGCGCCTTGCCCGACACGCCGCCAAGGCGAAGAACGTCATCGTCATTTTTTGCGCCGGTGCCTGCAGCCAGCTGGAAACCTGGGACTATAAACCCGAACTCATCCGCCGGGACGGACAGCCCCTGAAAGACGGCCCCGCCGTCACCTTCCAAGGCCCATCCGGCAATCTCGCCCGCCCGCAATATGCCTTCAGGCCGTACGGCCAGACCGGAAAGATGATCTCGGACATGGTTCCGCATCTCGCGGCGATGACCGATGATTTCGCGTTCGTGCATTCGCTGACCAGCAAGTCCAACACGCACGGCCCGGCGGAGAACTATCTTTCAACCGGCAACGTGCTCGACGGGTTTCCCAGCATGGGAGCCTGGATCACCTACGCATTGGGCTCGGAGAACGAGGACCTGCCGGCCTTTGTCGCGATTCCGGATCCGCGAGGCGTCCCTCAGGCAAGCGTCAACAACTGGGGCCCGGGATTCCTCCCGGCCGTGTTTCAGGGAACGCCCTTCAGCGCGACGCGGCCCATAGGAAACCTCCAGCCTCCGCCCGGCATCAACCCGGCCGCCGATCGCGCCGCGCGCGACCTTTTGGAACGCCTGAACGCGGAGCATCTGCGTCGGAATCCCGGCGACGAGAATCTCGCGGCCCGGATCGCGAGCTACGAACTAGCCGCGCGAATGCAGCTCTCGGTGCCGGAGATCAGCGATCTGACCCGCGAACCGAAACACATTCTCAGCATGTACGGCGCGGATCAGACGGCCAATGAAACCAAGGCCGGCTACGCGCGCAACTGCATCCTGGCGCGACGATTGATCGAGCGGGGCGTCCGCTTCGTGCAGCTTTTCAACGGTGCCTACGCCAGCGGCGGGAAACTCAACTGGGACGGACACCAAAAACTGCGCGAGCAATACGACATTCACGGCGAGATCATGGATCAGCCGAGCGCCGCGCTGATTCGGGACCTGAAACAGCGGGGACTTCTCAAAGATACACTGGTGGTTTGGTGCACCGAGTTCGGTCGCATGCCGATGTTTCAGAAAGGCGCACAAGGGCGCGACCACAATCCCGGAGGCTTCACCGCCTGGCTCACCGGTGCCGGCATCAGGCCCGGTGTCAGCTTCGGGGCGACCGATGAACTGGGCTTCAAAGCCGTCGAGGATGTTCTCATGGTCCACGATCTGAACGCCACAATCCTTCACCTGCTGGGCCTCGATCACGAACGCCTCACGGTCCGCCACAACGGCTTTGATCGCCGCCTCACCGATGTGCACGGGCATGTGATCCGGCCGATTCTCGCCTGACCACTCCGGTTTGAGTCAGCCAACGATTCCGAGGTGGGGATGACCCTCGTTGATCGTCGGATTCTCAGGACGCCCCTTGTATCGAAAATTCAAATCCAGGGCGTTGATTCCCATCAGGTGCAGAATGGTCGCGTGCAGATCGTGCACGTGCAGGCGGTTCTCCACCGCGTGAAGACCAAGCTCGTCCGTCGAGCCGATCACCTGTCCGCCCCGCACACCGCCACCGGCCATCCACATGGTGAAACCGGTTGGATTGTGATCGCGCCCGTCCCCCTTCTCGCTCTGGGGCGTGCGACCAAATTCGCCACCCCATACCACCAGCGTTTCATCCAGCAATCCCCTCGCCTTCAGATCCTTCAGAAGGCCCGCGATCGGCTTGTCGACGGCCCGACAGTTCCGAGTGTGTCCTGACTCCAACTTGCTGTGTTGATCCCATTTGCTGCCCGCGCCCGAGTACAACTGCACGAAACGAACACCGCGTTCGACCATCCGGCGCGCGAGCAGACACATCTGCCCGTAGGTCTCGGTGTCCTTGTGATCCATGCCGTACAGCTCGCGGGTCGCCTCGGATTCCCCGGCGAGATCCACCGCGTCCGGCGCTTCAGCCTGCATTCGAAAGGCCAGCTCATAGGCCGCAATGCGGGCGTCGAGTTCGGTCTGCCACGGCCGACCCGCCGCGTGTCCGCGATTGAGGCGGGTGAGAAAATCCAGCTTCGAGCGTTGCCGATCATCGCTGACTCCTTCCGGCGTGTTGAGATTCGCGATCGGTTCGTCACCCGGCTGTATCCGCGTGCCCTGATAAACGGCGGGCATGAACCCCGCGCCCCAGTTGCGGGGCCCGTTCACGACCGTCGAATTGCTGTCCTGCATCACCACGAAGCCGGGCAGGTTTTGATTCTGCGTGCCGAGACCGTACGAAACCCAGGAGCCGAGCGAGGGTCTTCCCGAGACGATGGAGCCGGTGTTCATCTGGCAGACGCCGGTCGAGTGGTTGATGCCGTTTGCCCAGCAAGAGCGAATCACCGCCAGATCATCGGCACAGGTCGCGACATGGGGGAACCAGTCCGAAACCCACATGCCGCTTTGCCCGTATTGGTTCCAAACGCGCCGGTCCGGCAGAATCGGCGAATAGAATTCCCCCATCGCGGTCACGATTTCCGCAAAGCTGTCAGGAATCTTCTGCCCCGCGAGTTCCCGGATCAGCGGTTTCGGATCGAAGGTGTCGAGGTGACTCGGACCACCCTCCATGAACAGGAAGATGACGCTCTTGGCCCTGCCGAATCGATGAAGGTGTTTCGGCAACATCGGATTGACCCCGCCCGCGGCCTGAAGCCCGTCTTGTTTCAACAGCCCGCTCAGTGCCAGGGCACCGAACCCGGCACCGCCGCGCAGAAGAAAATCGCGCCGCGAGGAAAAGATTTCGTTTCTACCGCATCCTGTGTTCATCACGCATCCCCGTGTCATTCCAGTGGTTAATCAACGTAGGCGAATTCGTTGGAGTTCAGCAGCACGTGACAGAAATCCGTCAGGGCCGCGAATTTGGGACTCGCCTCGAATCCCCGCGCGTCCGCACCGATCGGCTCGAGGTCGTTCTTCATTCCCGACGAATCGGCATAAGCCCCCGGCTTCGGCTCGAATTTCCAGTAGCCGCTCGTGTCCGGCACATCGCGTTCGGAGGGGGCAAGCAATTCGTCCGCACCCAAGGCCCTCGTGGTCAACCGCACGCTGTCGATCATTCCGTCCCACGCGTTGCCCGCGCCCACGGCCCGCCCACCGATCGTGAAATCGGCACCCGTCTCAATCGCGGACACCACGCCATGCCCCCAGCGGGCGACGCGCGTCGGCTCGTCCTCGTTGGTCAGATCCTTCACGTAAAAGGTCACGCCGCCCTGCCCTGTGTCGGACAGGCGCACCGCCACCGCCACATGGTAGGGCTTGTTCAGTTCCAATTCCAAATCCGAGAAGATCGCCTCATACCCGAAGTTGCCGCCGCCCTGCCGCCCACTCAGTTGGAGCACCAGCACGCGTGGTTTGCGGGCGGACTTCATTCCGGTCAGGCCAAGCGACCAGCCCGGCTTCGCGTTTTCGGTCCATTGGGCTGCGATCGTCCGCACCGAGCCGCTGTCATAAACGGAGCGCGCACTCACGAAAGCCTCGATCGTGAAGTCGCCCGTCGGCATTCCCTTGGGATTCTTCACCCGCAACACCTCCGCCGCCGACTTCGGGGAAAGCATCACGGCCTGCCCGATACGGTAGGGCATCTTGTCCAAGGTCAGCTTTGATCCAGCCCCCCCGTCCCGACCCAGCTCCGCGTGCCGTCCAAGGAATTCGGCGGCCGCACTCAATTCCCCGGCCGAAGGTTCGCGCCCGAACGCCAGCCGATAGGCTCGACGCACGCGCGCCGCGTCGTCCACCTCCACCGCGAGCCGGCGGGCAAAGGCCTGCGAGTGGCGCAGCAATTCGGGACTGTTGAACAGAAGCAAGGCCTGCGTCGGGGTGGTCGTGACGTTTCGCTCCGCCATGCTGGTGAAGCCCTCGGTCTGGTCAAACACCGCCAGCAGGGGATTGGGCGAATTGCGCATGAACTTCGTGTAAACCGAACGTCGGGGATCAGTCGCGTTTCCTGCCCCGCGCCCGAAGCCCTCGTCCTTCAACTGCCCGGAGATCGCCAGCATCGCGTCGCGGATCTGCTCGGCCTCCAATCGCCGCGTCGGATACTTCCAGAGCAGGCGATTCTCGGGATCTTTCATCGCCGCCTCTTCCGGGGCCGGCGCGACGGCGGCCTGCCGGTAGGTGGACGAGGTCACCATCAGACGATGCATCTTCTTCAGGCTCCATCCGTCCGCAACGAATCGGGTCGCGAGCCAATCAAGCAGTTCGGGATGCGACGGCGCTTCGCCAAGTTTTCCAAAGTCGCTCGTGTTCGCCGCCAGCCCACGCCCAAAGTGCCATTGCCAAAGCCGGTTCACGATCACCCTGACCGACAGGGGATTGTCCGGACGGGTCAACCATTCCGCCAACGCCGCGCGACGCCCGCTGGTCCGACCGTTTGCAGGAGGCGAGATCCTGGCCGGTTCCGCATTCAGTATCGTCGGAAATCCCGGCTCGACGACCTGACGTCGCGCCCCTTTGCCAAAGGCCGTTTCGGGCACGCGGGAGGAAACATCCGTCACCGTCAGCGTCGTGGGCAGCTCCGGTGCCTTGAGACGGTCAAAGGTCTTGAGCTTCTTTTGCAGATCGAGCAGTTCGGTCTTCAAATCCCCCTTGATTTTGCCGTCCACCTTTTGGAGGGCGTAGTCGAGTTGGCGTTGCACCAGATCGGCAACCTGCGTCTCGTAAGGTGTCCGGTCCGCAGGTGCCTTGCGGTAGATTGTCTGGATCTTGCTCGGGAACTGGCCCACCGCGTAGTTTGACGTTCCGTGGCTGGATGAGGCGCGAATCTCGTCAATGCGTTCGCGAATCTTTCGGGTCGCGGATTCCCACTCCCGATTTTGTTCCTCCCGGGCGGCGATCTGGGCGCGCGTGGCCAGCGGTGCGTCGTCCTGCGGATAAACCCCGGCGAAGAAGGCGCGCAGGCGGAAGTGATCTTTTTGCAGCAAAGGATCGAACTTGTGGTCGTGACATTCCGCGCACTGAAGCCCGACGCCCATGAAGACGTCGGCCGTGGTCGCCGTGTAGTCGGCGAGCAGGGTCTGCAACTGGCCTTCTGTGTCGCGGTTGTTGTACTCATAGATGGCGTTCCGATAATATCCGGTCGCCGCCAACGCTTCCGGGTTTTCGGGCTCGAGTTCATCGCCGGCAATCTGTTCCCGCACGAAACGATCGTACGGCTTGTCGTCATTCAACGACCGGATGACGTAGTCCCGATAGCGCCAGGCGGTGGGACGAAGAAAATCCGCCTTGTAGCCGTCCGAGTCGGCATAGCGGACGAGATCGAGCCAATGCCGCGCCCATTTCTCGCCGTAGCGATCGCTGGCCAGGAGGCTGTCGACGACCTTTTCATACGCATCTGGAGACGGATCGGAAAGGAAGGCATCGATCTGTTCCGGCGTTGGCGGCAGTCCGATCAGATCGAAATAGACCCGTCTCAGCAACGCCCTCGAAGCGGCTTCCGGCGAGGGCTTCAAGCCCTGCGCTTCGAGTTTCCTGTAAACGAACCGATCAATGTCGCTCCGGGCCCAGCCCCCGTCCTCGCCCTCAGGTGGCACCGGCCTGCGAATCGCTTGAATCGCCCACCACGCCAACTCCTCCTCTGTGAACCCCGGTCTCCCCTCCTTTCGCCCTTCCTCCTTCGGAACGGGCGCTCCGTCCCGCACCCATCGTTCCAGAATGGAAATCGCGACTGCGGGCAGTTGCTGCTTCCCGTGGGGCATCTTGAGGCCCGGGATTTCATGGCGAATCGCGCGAATCAGCAGGCTTGAATCGGGTTTTCCAGCCACCACGGCGGGACCGCGTTCGCCCCCCGTCACCACGGCCGCCGCCGAGTCCAGCGCCAATCCCCCCTTGAATCGCCGGGCCGCGTGGCTGTGGCACTCGTGACAATGGGCAGCCAGCAGCGGTTCCACCTCCAGTCGAAAAAATTCATCGGTCACCGGTCTTGCCGACCCCGTATTCGCCACCGCAATCAAGCAGGCGAACCAGAGCGGACTTCTTTGGCCAAAACATCTCATGAATCGGGAGACAATACGGATGAGACGCCGTCGCTCAAAATCTAAACTTTGGCCTGCATGTTTTCCCCTGAGATCAAAAAGCCAATGCTTTACGGACAATTCGAAGGTTTTTTAGAGACAAACCCTTTTTCCAACGCCTAATATCCCGGTTCTCGGTATCGCGAACGATCGCAAAACACCATCCCTCGGCAATGGCAGCGAAAACTAAATCCCCCGCCAAAAAGAAAGCTCCGGCCAGCCGCAAAGGCATTCTCGCCGGCGGTAATTTCATCATCGATCAAGTCAAGATGATCGACGTGTGGCCACAACGGCACACCCTCGCAAACATCTCGGGCCAGTCAGAAGGCACCGGAGGCGGGGCCTACAATGTCTTGCTCGATCTGGCGAAACTGGGGGCGAAATTCCCCCTCGCAGCGGCCGGCGCGGTTGGCAAGGACGCTCTCGGCGATCAGATCATCGCGGATTGCACGTCGAATGGCATCGACACCAAACACCTCAAACCGACCAAGGGTGTTCCGACCTCCTACACGGACGTCATGACCGAGCAGAAAGGCGGGGCTCGCACCTTTTTCCACATGCGCGGTGCCAACGCGCTCTGGGACGGCAAAGACTTGGATTTCAACAAACTGCGACACAAGATTTTCCATCTTGGTTACCTCCTTCTCCTCGACGCGCTGGACGAGCCCCTCGAAGAAATCGGCACCAAGGCGGCAGCCCTGTTGAAGCAGGCCCAGGAGGCGGGCATCAAGACCAGCATCGACTGCGTCAGCGAAGACAGCAGCCGCTTCACCAACATCGTCACGCCCGCGCTCCAATACACGGACTACTGCATCATCAACGAGTTCGAAGCCGGCAAGATCACCGGCTACAAGCTGCGAAACGACAAGGACGAGCTGGACACCGTCTTCCTTCGCCACGCCGCCGGAGCCATCCTCCAAAAAGGTGTCGGTGAACTGGTTGTCATCCACTTCCCGGAAGGCGGCTTCTGCCGCACGCGCGACGGCAAGGATTTCTGGCAGATGTCCCTCAAGCTGCCCGCGAAATACATCCAAGGCTCCGCGGGAGCGGGCGACGCCTTCTGCGCCGGATTCCTCTACGGTCTGCACGAGGATCTGGAGTTGGAAGACTGCCTTCAGGTCGCCGTCTGTGCCGCAGCGGCATCGCTCTCGGACCCCACCTGCACCGGTGGCATGATCCCCCTGGCGGACGCCCTCGAGTTGAAGAAGAAGTATCGCCCCCGCCCCGCTCTCGAACCGGAGTGGTAAGCCCCCTTCAATATTAAAACGAAAGAGGGCGGCAAGTTGCCGCCCTCTTTCGTTTTATGCTCCCAAGGCAGCGCTCACTTCGCCTTCCGATTCGCGGACTTCTTCCCCTTCTTCTTGCCTCCAGGCTTCGGCAATACGTTTGAGGCCTTGGCCCAGCTGGTCCACGCGGCCTCCAGACGCTTTGCTTCCGCCGGATGTTCGGATACAAGCGAATGCTGTTCGGTGCGATCCGATTTCAGGTTGAACAGTTCCCAGGCTCCCCCAATTCCGGCTCGGACCAGTTTCCAGTCCCCATCACGCACTGCGGCATTGCCCTCATGCTCCCAGAACAGAAGGCGTCCGCTTTCCGATGTCCGATTCATCACGGGGCGCAGACTTCGTCCCGACATCGGTGTGATCTTCTCACCCTTGAAGGTCTTCGGATACGACGCGCCGGCCAGATCCACGCAGGTGGCCATGATGTCGATCAGGTGCGTGGGGGAGGTGATCCAGGCACCGGTTCCCGAATCTTTGATTCCCGCCGGCCAATGCGCGATGAGTGGCGTGGCGATCCCGCCTTCGTGGTTGTAGTGCTTGTACTTTCGGAATGGGGTGTTGTTGAGATGCGCCCAGCATTTGCCGATGAAAACATCCGAGTGAGGATCGCCCGGGTGTTCCCCGATGTATTTGCCTTTGACCCCCGCCTCGGCGTTGCCGCCATTGTCGGAAAGGAAGAGAATCAAGGTGTTGTCCAGCTGCCCCCGGTCCTTCAGGGCGGCCACGAGCTTGCCGATGTTCTTGTCCACCTCCTCAATCATCGCCGCGTAGATCGCCATCATGTCGTCGTAACGACGCTGCTCCGCCTCGGGCAAGGAATCCCATGCGGGAATATCCTCCGGACGTGGCTCCATCTCCCATTTCGGATCGATCAGGCCGGACTTGATCTGGCGGGCATGTCGTTCCTCGCGAAGCTTGTCCCAACCCGCCAGATACCTGCCCCGATACTTCGCGATGGTCTGCTCCGGGGCCATGCACGGGAAATGCGGTGCGACGTGGGCGAGGTAGAGGAAGAAGGGCTTCTTTTCACACAGCGCCTCATCAATGAAACGAATCCCCTGCTCCGTCCACAGATCACTGCCATACCAGGGCGGGTTGAACTGCGGATCGCCCCGCTCGACCTGTTTGCCATTCAGGTAGAGCTCCGTGTTTCCTTTTGGCCCGGTCTGATCCGAAAAATGCAGGCCGCCGGCCGGCAGATTCAGACTCCGCTGAAAACCCCGGGAAGCCGGCGTCACGCCGCGCTCGAAGCCCACGTGCCACTTGCCCGTCATCGCCGTCAGGTAGCCGGCGCCGTTGAGCACCTCGGCAATCGTGACGCATTGTCCGTTCAACCGTCCGAGATAGCCCGGCGCACCCTGATCCGCCGTCATCCAACCGACACCGGCCTGGTGCGAGTATAGCCCGGTGAGCAAGGACGCGCGGGTCGGACAACACCGCCCGGTGTTGTAGAACTGCGAAAACTTGACGCCGTTCGCAGCGAGTCGATCGAGATGCGGCGTCGGGATTTCACTGCCGTACGGCCCGATGTCCGAAAAGCCCATGTCATCCACCATGATGACGATGATGTTCGGTTTTGGGGCCGCGTGGAGCATCGTGCCACAGAGCAGCAAGCCCGCGACCGTCAGCAATTTGATCTGTACGTTCATACCGTTGGGTGAGTCTTTCGTTCGGCCGGCTTCAGAATTTCTGCGCCTCGTCGGGGCCGGGCGAGGCATAGTCCGGGTCTTTCGCCCGAATGTGAAGTTCCCCGTTCTGAAGCATCCGCACTTCCAGCGGCACGAGCGTGGTGCCCCTTTCGTTGATCGTCTGCGCCGTGTCCCTCAAATCCTTGCCGCGAATTCCTTCCCGGCTCAGCGGCGGAACATTCGCGTTGTAGAACGCCGTGCACCACCAGCG